>NZ_NWTA01000017.1:0-194535 GCF_002531955.1 Rhizobium sp. M10
CTCGGCCCAATCATTGACGATCAATCGGCCATCCAGCGGCGACATCATGTGACAGATTACATAGGGTCTAGGCATTGGACTACGCTCCTCTACAAATCATTCCACCGTCAGTGGCCTACCTTCAACCAGGCTGCAAATTTATCCATCCAGTCGGGGTGCCAGCGTGAAAGCGCCGGCCGGTTCAGGATCATGTCGTCGGCCGCCCAGCGGATCCGTCTGGCATCGATCGCAGACGTGACCGCGTTATCAGGACAAATGATGTAAAAGTCCTCGTCGAGCAGACGGGCCAGGAAGTATTCCACCAGCTGCTCTGCGGTCCATGCCTCATCGGGCCTGGCAGCGCCCTTCGGCTTGAGTGCGATGTTCATGGGTGTCCACGTGTAGCCAGGGACGAGGAGATGAGCCGATACACGACCTCCCGTCTCCTTCAAAAGCTCGTGCGACAGCTGTTCGGTCAGCACCTTGACAGCTGCCTTTGCCACCGAATAGGCGGCATTGCCTGGAGGAGTTGTAATTCCTTCCTTGGAGCCGAGGTTGACGACCGCCGATGGTCGGGCTGCCTTGATCAGGTAGGGCACGAAGACGTGTTGTGCGGCTAGAACACCTCCGAAGTTTACATCGATCTGGCGTCGCCACTTTACAGGATCATCCCAGGGGCCGGCTCCTTGCGTAATGCCCGCGTTGTTTACAAGGATGGCCACGTCGCCAAACCGAGAGAGCGTTTCGTCCTGCAACCTCGTCAGTGTCGATAGATCCGAGACGTCGCCGCTCACAACCAGAGTGTCCGTATCGAGTGTCGAGGTAACATCATCAAGTGCGTGGGTGTCGAGATCCAACAATGCGAGCTTCATGCCGCGGGCCGCGAGAGCCCTTGCGATTGCCAAGCCGATGCCCTTCGCAGCTCCCGTGATGACCGCAACGCGGCCAGGAGCAACGATACTGTTCATTCTCTCGCTCATCTTTGTCTTTCCCGTCATTGGACGTCACCGCTGGAAGGTGTGCCGGACACGCCGTCGCGGTGGATTTTCTCGGCCGAAGGCACCAGCGCAAGAAGCGCACCAGCGCTACGCGGGCGCTTGTGTGGTCGGACCATATCTGCTGGCTGCGAACGACAGCTCATCCTCCTAACAACATAGGCCACTCCGCCGACCACTTGAAGTGAGCTGGATCGCACGCACCGATGAGGGGTGTTCACTCTTGGGTGCCTTCGTGACGTCGGGAATGCCTCGTCAATTTGGCTGCGGACGCGACCAAAAGGTCCCTCACTCCTGGTATCTGCCAGATCGGTGGTTGATTTTTGCTCACCGCCCCGATCGATTTTGCTCATGTAACCAACCGGCTCCACGGGCATTAGGTCACCAGCGCCTCGAGGCGATCGTGGTGCTGATAAAACCAAAGGAGTGAAATCATGACTGGTAATAAACCACTCGCAATGGTCACGGGCGGCTCATCTGGAATAGGCTTCGAGCTTGCCAAACAATTCGCCAAGAATGGATTTGACGTTGCTATTTCAGGCTTAAGCGACAAGGTAAACGAGGCCGCCGATGCACTACGAAGCCTTGACGCCGAAGCGTATCCGTTCAAAGCGGATGCCTCGACATACGATGGCGTTGAGGGGTTCTGGACTTTCACGCAGGGGCTGGGGCGCCCACTGGAAGCCGCGGCTCTGAACGTTGGTATCGGTATCGGCGGCGCCTTCATCGATAACGATCTCGAGGATGAGTTTCGCCTGCTTGCAATCAATGTCACTGGGACCGTCCATATGGCCAAACGCGTCGTCCAACATATGGCAAGAACGGCCGCGGCAGGATCCTCATCACATCCTCGGTTTCGGCGACCCTGCCCACGCCATACGAAACCGTCTACGGCCCGTCGAAGGCATTCGGTTACATGTTCGCGGAATCTCTGCGCGAGGAGTTGCGCTCGACCGGGGTCACGGTGACGGCACTCCTTCCGGGCGCCACCAACAGCGACTTCCACGCGAACGCTGGGATGGGCGATACGAAGCTCGGTGGCCAGCAGAAAAACGACAAGACGCTCGTCGCCAAGCAGGGCTTCGAGGCCCTCATGAACGACATCGACCATGTCGTCGGCGGAGACCAGAAAACCAAGCGGCAGGTGTTGGAAAACCGGACAACCCCAGAGCCTGTTAAAGCCGCCCGGCAAGCCGAACTGACCCAACCGCAGTGAAGGAGCACATCATGGCACATCTGAAAGACAAGGTCGCAATCGTCACGGGAGCTTCCTCGGGCATTGGAGCAGCGACCGCCAGAGGATTGGCGGAAAAAGGTGCGCGCGTTGTCCTTGCCGGCCGCAATGAGGAACGCCTCAGTCAGATTGTCGAAGACATCGCCGGTTCGGGAGGTATTGCCAGCTACAAGGTTGCCGATGTCACGGATTTTGAGAGTACCAAGGCCCTCGTCGCATTCGCCACGACGACGTACGGCCCGGTCGATATATTAGTCAACAATGCGGGCCTCATGCTCTTTTCCTATTGGAAGGATGCCGCGGTCGGCGATTGGAACAAGATGATCGATACCAACCTACGTGGCTATCTGCATGCGATTGCCGCCGTTCTGCCGTCGATGTTGGAGCGCCGGTCCGGCCGCATCCTGAATATGAGCTCTATCGCCGGCGTTCATGTCGGCGAGGCGGCAGGCGTTTACGGAGCCACGAAGTTCTTCATACGCGGTATCACCGAAAGCCTCAGAAAGGAGGTGGGCGTGGGAAGTGGGATCCAGGTGTCGATGATCAGCCCTGGCGTGATCGATACCGGCTGGGCCGATAAGGTTCATGACGAGACGGGCAGAAAGATCGCCGGAGAGCTCAACAAGCAGGGTATTCCGCCGTCGTCGGTGGGTGAAGCCGTGGTCTATGCCCTAGATCAGCCCCCGGAGATCACGATCAACGACATTGTCGTCCATCCAACCCGGCAGGACTGGTAGCCGGCGTTTTCGAAAGCTCAGAACTTGAACCTCCGGGACTGCCAGGCCGCCCGCGCGGAGGTGGTATTCGTTCCGACCGGTGCCGTTTCTCGTGGCTGTGGACAAGAGGATCTTCATTGCATGACCATCTAATCCCGGAGGTTCGCATTATTCAGCGACCCGGCCCATCTCCCGTCGTCGCTCCCAGGATCCAACATGAATCAACTAAGATCAAATTTTTGACTGCTTCCGTGCTCATCACATACCAAAGACAGGGTTAGTTGAATTAGGATTGAAGACGCCAGCCGCCTGAAGCAAGGTCGGCGTCGGCAAGGACGATCTTATTCAGTACAAGTGCGAGTATCCATCACTCATGGTATCGACGCGGGCCGATCTGGCCGACCTTGAAACTTTCGTCGCGATCGCGCGGGCGGGGGGGTTCCGAAAGGCCGCCGCGCTTCGCGGCGTTTCCGGCTCCGCTCTCAGCCACTCGATTAGGGGTTTGGAGGCCCGTCTCGGCGTCCGTCTGTTTCATCGGACAAGCAGGAGCATCAGTCTCACCGCCGCCGGCGAAGTACTGCTTGCCGAACTGGAGCCGCATTTCCTCGGCATCCAAGCTGCGATGGATCTCCTGGATAGTTTCAGGAGCGGGCCTACGGGCAGGGTGAGAGTGACCACGCTGCGTGACGCCGCCGAGCTGTTGATCGCACCTCGACTGCACAGTTTTCGCCGCAACTACCCCGATGTCGAGATCGAAGTCAGCGTCGAGGATCGCTTTATCGATATGGTCGCCGAAGGTTTTGACGCGGGCATCCGTTATGGGGGAACAGTTCCCGAGGGGATGATCGCGTCGCGTCTGACGTCCGAACTTGAATGGGTCGTGGTCGGTTCTCCAACCTATCTCAACGAACGAGGGCGGCCCGAGCGGCCGGAAGATCTCTTGACGCACGAGTGCATCCGGATCCGAACCGGTACGGACCACGTCTGCAAATGGGAACTTGGCGACGGCGATCGCATGGTTGCGCTTGACGTTCCCGGACTGCTCACGCTCGGGGATTCAGAACTATCCATCCGCATGGCGCAGGAGGGGGGCGGTCTCTTTTACTGCCTGCGCGCACGCGTCGAGGACAAACTCGCGGCTGGTCTGCTCGAAGTGGTGCTGCCGGACTGGTCGTCTACTGGGCCGGGTTTTCATGCATACTACGTTTCGCACCGACAGGTGCCGTCCGCGCTCCGGACGTTTCTCGACCACCTTAAGGCGCCGCTTCAGGACGATTGAAGGGACCTCGCGAGCCAGCTCCAAATTACGCAGATGCCTACATGGTATCCGAAACTCGTAGAGGTCTCGGCCTGCGCTTCAATGGATGCGTTAGCTTATACCATAACGAATTCAGATGAAAAAAGCTCATCTATTTTATGAAATATTGCGTTTGAAATAGGAGCTGAAAGCAGAGATGGTTCGATGCGTGGAGGGCATCTGAACCTGGATCGCCTTAGCGCGTAAGATGAGATGCAATACGGTTTACGAGGTCGCCGGACTATGTTCGGCGAGGGAAGAAGTATTGCGCAGATGCCGTATTAGGAGGAGGGCCGAATGAGTTTCCCCGCTGGAAAAACTGTAGATAAACGCGACAATTCTATTCTTGCTGGTCTCGAACCGGCGATCTTCTTTGGCTTTTTCGAAGAGCTAAGTGCGATCCCGCGCGGTTCTTACAACGAGAAGCAGGTCAGCGATCACATCGCCGATTTTGCCCGGGCACGCGGCTGCGAGGTTTACCAGGACGAGATCTACAATCTCCTCATCAAGAAGCCGGGCACACCCGGCTACGAAAACTCGCCGACCGTCATTCTTCACGGGCATACCGACATCGTCTGCGAGAGCGACGAGGGTGTTGACCACGACTTTGAGAACGAAGGCATCAAACTTCAGGTTATCGGCGATTTCATCCATGGGACGGGGACAACCCTTGGGGCGGACAACACAGTTGGTGTGGCTTTCGCAATGTCGTTGCTGGCATCCGACGATATCCCGCATCCGCCGCTTGAAGTCGTCCTGACGGTTCAAGAAGAAGTCGGCAAGGGCGGCGCACAACACTTCGACGGCACAAAGCTTAGCGGTAAGCGCCTTCTCGACATGAACTGGCACGATCCCAAGTCGCTTTTCGCAGGCTGCGCTGGCGATATTTCAGTGCGCTTCAAGATTCCGGTTCAGTGGGAACCGCGCGTTTCGGGGCAGGCCGCCCTTTCGCTGCGGATCTCCGGCCTGAGCAGCGGTCATTCCGAATTCGACATCCATCTTGAACGCGCTAACGCGATCGTCCAGCTCGGACGGCTGCTCCGGATTGCCATCCGGGATGCTGGGGCCAGCGTAGCCGAAGTCAAGGGTGGCGTGAACCGTTACGTTATCCCGGGTGAGGCGGAGGCGATCATTTCGATCGATGCCTCGCGGATCGCCGATCTCAGACAGCGAATTGAAGCGGAAGCGGCTTCGATTGCGCTTGAGTACAAAGCAAGCGATCCTAACCTCAAGGTCACAGTCAGCGAGTCCGGGAGACAAATTACAGAAGTCTTCTCGGCTCAGTCCGCCCGGGCGCTGGTCGATGCCCTGAACCTGCTTCCCAACGGCGTCCAGAGCAAGAGCCTTCAGGTCGAGGGCCTCGTCGAGAGCTCCAACACCGTGGCGTTGCTTTCAAGCGATGAAGAGGCCATCGAAATCGTCAATACGGTCCCAAGCGCCGTCAGCTCCCGTCGCTACAACATCGTCGACAAAATCCGGCAGCTATCAGAACTCATCGGCAACGGCGCGGGCGTGGAGACATTCGCGGATTGCCCGGAATGGCCATACAATCCTCATTCGCGAATGCTCAACGCCGCCAAAGCCGCTTACGAGCGCGAGTTCGGTGAGCAGCCACATGTGGAAGTCTCTCACTCCAGTCTCGAGCTCGGCCTTTTCCGAAAGAAGGTTCCTGACATTGACATGCTGTCGATCGGGCCGGAAGCGTTCGACGTCCACACCACGCGCGAGCGCCTCAACCACACGACAGTCAATTCGACCTGGCGGCTTCTCAAGTCGCTGCTCCGCGAACTCCGGACCTAGGTACTAAAATGCCAAAACTGCCAAGCTACTTCGGCAATTTCCCACATCCGCCCAGCGAAAAGAAGCCGGTCCATCTGACGCGCGATAGCTACAAGATGTTCATCTATACGGGGACGAAGCCGTATTCGAGCGACCTCAACTACCTGCTCGCCAGCACGGACCAGCAGACCACTGGCATCTATCAGCTCGCGCCGGGAAGCAACTTCGACCCGGCCGACATTCACGCGGGTGACGAGGTGTACTATGTCCTCGAAGGTGTTGTACATCTCCTAAACCCCGGAACCGGGCAGACCGAAGAGCTCGGACCCGGTGACGCGGTGCTTATCCCCAAGGGCGCTCCGCATCGCGGCTATAACTTTAGCGACAAGGCTGCAGTTATCCTGTTTTGCATCGCACCGCGTATCTGGGACGAGAATGGCCCTCCGACCGGTTATGACGGGCCGACGCGCCTCTATAAGCACGAAGGGAGAGCGTGATGAGCCTTGAGAAACTCGGAACCTATCCGGTAGACGGCGCACAGGCGCGCAAGAGGGGCGACCTGGTGAAGGTCGCTAAAAGCGATCGTCTGAACATGGTCTCCGGCCGCGATCATCCCGTTCTTATCCAGTTCTGCGTCAGCAACGATTACATGCACGTCGGAGAACTGACTATCCCTGTGGGTGGCGTTGGACCGCGCGCGAGCGAGCCCGACAGCCATGAAGGGGACGCAGTCTTCTACGTCCTGCAAGGCCCCGCGACCTTCTATTTGGCGGATACCGACGAAACCTTTCACATCCGTGACGGCGAGTCTTTCTTCCTGCCCGGCGGCATCAGCTACCAGTGCCTAAACTACGGCTCCAACCCAATCCGGATGGTCTTCACGATCGCACCGGGACTGTAAGCCGAAGATTTGAATCTCAGATTGCCAAGCTTCGCCGCGGACCCGTTCCGCGGTTGGGAAAACTTTGTCTTGTCACCACCAGGGAGGATCATGTGACAATTTTCAGACGGACGTTAATCTTCGGTGCTGCTCTCGGGCTCACCGCTTCGCTTTCCTTCAGCCCAGCGCTTGCACAGCAGTTGGATTATTCGAAGGTGTTTCCTGGCATCTTGATGGACAAGGACATCAAGCCCACAGGCCAGGAAGTCAAACCCGCTAAGAAGGATAACCGCCCGCTCAAGGTCGGCTTCCTGCCGACGGCGATGGACACCTACTATCAGCGTGTTCTGGCTGGCGTGAAAGAAGAAATCGACAAGCGCGGTGGCGACGGCACTATCCAGCTTCTCGTGCAAGCTCCGAGCAGCCAGTCTGCCACGGACGACCAGATCAGGACCATGGAAGCCTGGATTAACGACGGTGTGGATGCGATCGCCGTTGCCTTATACAACGAAGGCGCGTTGCTGCCCTCCATCCGGCGCGCCACCGAGGCGGGCATTCCGATCTTCCTCTTCAATTCACCCGTCGCGGATAACCCATATTATGTCAGCGATATCGGCTACGACCAGAGTGACGGTGGTCGTGCGCAGGCGCAATGGCTGGTTGACACCTATGGCGACAAGGAAGTCAAGCTCGGGATCCTGGAGGGCCTGCCCGGTCCGCATACGAGCCAGCGCATGAAGGGTTTCAACGAGGTCATCTCGAAGCACCCCAACTTCAAAATCGTCGCTCAGCAGCCGGCTGGCTGGGTGCGTGCCCAAGGCTTGTCGGTGACTGAAAACATGTTCACCGCCAACCCCGATATCGAAGTCCTCGTCGCGCTCTACGACGAGATGGCCCTTGGCGGTCTGCAGGCTCTCAAGGCTAAGGGGCTGAACGGCAAGGTGGCAATCGTCGGCTACGAAAATATGAAGGAAGCCAACGACGCGATCCTCACCGGCGACTTTGCAGCAACGGTCGACACCGGGGCCAAGGAAGAAGGTCGCAACATCATTCGAGCGGTGGATGAGTTCGTGATGAAGGGCACCGCCCTGCCGAAGAAGATCTTCGTGGCGCCCAAAACCTACGATGCGAAGAACATCAAGACCTTCGATCAGAACGACTACGTCTACGTCCAGCAGAAGTAGATGTGACAGTACGCGGCCCCGCCTCGCGCGGGGCCGCCCACTCAAAAAGGGCGACCTGAATGACAAACGCTCCGCTGCTCGAGATGAAAGGCATTGCCAAACGCTTCGGCAACACGAAGGCGCTTGATGGCATCGAGCTCGTACTCAATCCCGGCGAGGTTCTCGGCCTGGTCGGCGAGAACGGCGCTGGCAAGTCGACGCTCATGAAAATCCTCTCTGGTGCATATGCACGCGACGAAGGCACCATTGCTGTCAGAGGTAAGGTGGTCGATCTGAACAATCCCAAAGACGGGTCCAGGGCCGGCATCGCGATCATCTACCAGGAGCTGAGCCTGTTTCCGGACTTTGACGCCGCCGAAAACATATTCGCGGGCAGGGAGCTGCGCCACGGGCGTGCAAGTGCATCACCGCTTGACCATTCGGCCATGCGGGCAGCCGCCTCGCGTATCCTGAAGGGCGAGTTAGGCGTGGACGTACCTCTCGACAGGCCAGTTCGAGAGCTTAGCCTCTCGCATCGGCAGATGATCGAGATCGCCAAAGCCATTAGCAGCAACGCCGACATCATCATCATGGACGAGCCGACCGAAGCGCTCGAGGAGGTCGAACGCAAACAGCTGTTCGCCATCATCAAGAAGCTTCAGCAGTCCGGTAAAGCTCTCATATATGTATCTCACCGGATCCAGGAACTCCTCGGCATCGTCAGCCGCGTGATGGTCTTGCGCGATGGCAGCGCGGTCGCAGACCTGCCCGTATCGGAGCTCGACGTAGACAAGGTCGTCAGTGCGATGATCGGCGGCTCTCTCGCAAAACAGTTTCCTCCCCGCGTCCCGGCAAGGTCCGAACCCTCGTTGGACGTTCGCGGTTTGACGAAAAGGGGTGTCTTCGAAGACATCACCTTCTCGGTAGCCCAGGGTGAAATCCTCGGCGTCACGGGTCTCGAAGGATCAGGCAAGAGCGCGCTCCTGCGGGCGATCTTCGGGCAGATCCCGCATGAGACCGGCTCGATTCTGATCGACGGAAAGCAAGCGGCGATTTCGGACCCGACGGACGCTATTCGTCAACACGTCGCCTTCTTGCCCGCCGAACGTAAAACCGAGGGGATTTTTCCACAACACAATGTCGGCTGGAACCTCTCTATCGCCAACCTTCGAACGCTCGGCAAAATCACGTTGATGCCGAAAAAGGAGCGCGAGATTGCCTCCGGCTACATCGCCAAGCTCGGCGTGAAATGCGACGGCCCCGGTGCCGACATCACATCGCTGAGCGGCGGTAACCAGCAAAAAGTCATGCTTGCTCGCTGGCTGCTCACCCAGCCAAAGGTGCTCATGCTTGAGGAGCCAACGCGTGGCGTCGACGTGCGTGCCAAGGCCGAGGTCTACACCCTCATCCAGGCTGCCGCGAAAGACGGCTGTGCTGTCATCGTGGTGTCCGCCGACAACGCGGAACTGCTTGGATTGTGTCACCGGGTCGCGGTCATGTTCGAAGGACGAATCTCGGCGGTCGTCGATGCTGCGACCTCCAAGGAAGAAACACTCGCTCTTCATTCGGTAAGGCCGCCGCAAGGCCATCATCTTCAGGGAGGTACCCATGGCTGATATTGCAGCTACACGCCCGCGCTCGCCCCTTACGCTCGCACTCAACGGCGGCAATGCCGGCGTTTATCTGGCCTTCGTCGTTCTTCTGGTGGCGCTCGGCTTTGCCGCTCCGCGGTTTTTCACCTTTGGCAACTTGACTGACGTTCTTCGTCAGGCGGTCCCCATTGCCGTGATCGCGTTTGGAGCGACCTTTGTGATCGGGATGCGGGGCATCGACCTCTCCGTCGGTTCGACACTCGCGCTGAGCGGTCTTGTGACCGCAAACCTGATTGTGCTTGGCTATCCCGTTCCTCTGGCATGCGCAGGCGGGATTGCGGTCGGTGCGGTGATCGGACTGGTGAACGGAATCCTGATCACCAAGGTCGGGATCACGGACTTTATCGCCACAATGGCCATCATGGTCATCAGCCGCGGTATCGTGATGGTCTACACTCAGGGTATTCCGATCGTCGGAGCCTCCGACCCCGCCTTCCGAATGATCGGCCAGAGCTATGCCGGCGGTGTTCCTGTTCCGGTCATTCTGACCGCCATCGTCTTCGCGATCGCCTTCTACCTTCTCTATTACACGCGTTTCGGCCGTTTCGTTCTCTCGATCGGCAGCAATCCGGACGCTGCCCGGCTGGTCGGCATCCCCACGGACAAGGTCAAGATCGCCGTTTACGTGCTGGTCGGGGTCCTCTCGGCCTTCGCGGGCATTCTGCTCACCTCGCGCCTTGAAGCCGCCATGCCTGAAGCCGGCCAGGGGTACGAGCTGGATGTCATAGCTGCCGTCGTAATCGGCGGAACGGGTTTGTCTGGCGGACGCGCCACTCTGTTTGGAACTGCCGTGGGTGCCGTTTTGATGGCGGTCGTCCGCAACGCGCTCAACCTGCTCAACGTGAACACCTTCTGGCACCAAGTCGTCATCGGCACGATCATACTGATCGCCGTGGCAGCCGATCGTTTCAGTCGCCGTCAAAAGGCCTGAGGAGGCGATAATGAAATATATCGAGCTCCGCAAGTCCGTTCTTGACGCAAATGCCGCGCTCTACGACCGCGGTCTCGTCATCTCGACGTTCGGTAACGTCAGCGCTATCGACCGCGCAAAGGGTGTTGTCGCCATCAAACCGAGTGGCGTTTCCTATAAGGCAATGCAGGTCGCAGATATCGTTGTAACCGACCTCGATGGCAATATCCTAGAGGGCACGCTGCGACCATCGTCTGATCTCGATACGCACCTGGAACTCTACAAAAGCTTCAAGTCTATCGGTGCCGTGGTCCACACGCACTCGTTCTTCGCGACGGTGTGGGCCCAATCCGGCCGGGGTATCCCTGCCATGGGAACGACCCATGCCGACTATTTCAACGGAACGATCCCCGTTACTCGCAAGCTGCGCGACGACGAAATCATAGACGGTTACGTCCGCAACACGGGCAAGGTCATCGTCGAGGCACTCGGAAACAATGCGCCGCTCTCCGTCCCCGCAGCCCTGGTTAACGATCACGGCCCCTTCTCCTGGGGCAAGGACGCAGCCGACGCCGTTCATAACGCGGAGATGCTCGAGGCTGTCGCCAAGATTGCCTTCCACGCCCGGCAACTGAACCAGGACGATCCAGAAATTTCCGACGCTTTGCTGGACCTCCACTATCAACGCAAGCACGGCCAGTCGGCGACCTACGGCCAGCCAGACAGTTCCAAGTAGGATTATCATGTCGATTGTAGCAGGAGTTGATTTCGGAACCTTGAGCGTGCGGGTAACGCTAGCTGATTCCGAGAAGGGTTCCCTTGGAACCTGCGTCGCGGAATATCCTCTCGAGCGGCGTCGTTCCGATCCCGACCTGGCAACGCAGTCCCACGTAGATCATATGGAAGCGCTTGTGCTGGCGATGCATCGAGTGATCGACGAATGCGGCGTAGATTCCAAGGAGATCCGTGCGATTGCGGTCGACACGACGGGGTCCTCGGTGTTGCCTGTCGACAAAAATATGCAGCCTTTGGGGGACTACTACCTCTGGTGTGACCACCGCGCCAAAGCGGAAGCCGAAGAGATAACGGCGATGGCGCACGACATGCACATTGAAGCAATTGAATGGTGCGGCGGAACCTATTCCCACGAGTGGGGCTTTGCCAAGCTTCTCCACTGGATGCGCCACAACCCCGACCAGCGCGAGCGCTTTGGGACCGCCGTGGAACATTGCGACATGGCAGCCGCGGTCCTCACCGGAGTGACCGACACGGCTCGCATGGTGCGCAGCGTCTGCGCCATGGGACACAAGTGGATGTGGAACCCGAAATGGGGTGGCTTGCCCTCGCAGGCTTTCTTGTCCCGCGTCGATCCGCTTTTCGACGGCGTGCGCGAGAAGATTGGCGGAACATATCAGACCTCTGCTTCGATCGCAGGTGGGCTCAGCACATACTGGGGCGAACGACTCGGCCTGACCGCCGGGATACCAGTTCCCACGGGTGCGTTTGATGCCCATTGGGATGCAATTGGCGCTGGCTGCCGTCTGGGGGACGTCGTCAATGTGATCGGTACGTCGACCTGTATCATTGCCGTTAGTGAACGTGTGAAGCTAATCCCCGGTGTTTGCGGCGTCGTCCCAGGGAGTGCACATCCAGACCTTGTGGGAGTTGAGGCAGGCCTGTCTGCGACAGGCGACCTGTTCGACGCAATAGCACGACGTGCCGGCACGACGGTGTCCAGGCTCGCTGAAGGCCTGGAAAGCATCGAAGGCGGAAAGACCGGTCTGATGCGTCTCCCCTGGGACAACGGGGACCGGACGGTTCTCGTCCGCTCCGACCTTGGTGGAATGACGCTTGGCTGGCATCTCGGCCATACAGCGCAGGACGAACTGTATGCCGCGATTGAAGGTACGGCTTTCCACACACGGGTTGTCCTGGAGCGGATGGAGCAGCACGGCGTTCCAGTCAACCGCGTCATTAATGGAGGAGGTATCCCGCAAAGGAACGACATCCTCAACCAGATCTACGCCAATGTTATAGGCAAGCCCATATTGGTCCCCGACGGTATTCCGACCGGTCTCGGTTCGGGAATATTCGCCGCTCTTGCATCCAAAGATCATGGATCAATCGAGAGCGCTCAGGCAGCCATGTGCGTGGGCTACAGAAAGTTTGAGCCTGATCCGAGCACGCGCGGACGTTATGAGACCCTCTATCAGCTGTTCAAGCAGGTCTATATGGGCTTTGGCACCTCGAGCCTCGCAGACTTCTCGCAAGTTCTCGGAGACATCAAGCGGATTGCTGCAGGTGAGAGTATTCGGTCCGAGTTTGGCCACCGTGCCGCGCGCAAGGTAGCATTGCTATGACCCGCTGTGCTCTTAGATCAGATGTCTATGGATCGAGAACGTGATGACGTCACTTCCATCCATTCGTGCAATACAGTCGTTCGTCGCAGCCGGCAGAAAGGGTTCATTTCTCGAGGCTGCTGCCCAGCTGCAGCTTACTCCCTCGGCGATCAGCCACCAAATCAGGCTGATGGAAGACGACCTTGGGGAAAAACTCTTTCACCGCATTGGAAGGAACGTGTCGCTCACCGAGATTGGCGAGCGATACCACCGTGATCTTTCAGAAGCGCTTTCGATGATTGAGCAGGCGACCGATGAGGTGTGCCGGCGCAACAGCGTCGACGTCCTGAGCGTCGGCTGTGCTTCAAGTCTGGCTTCGCTATGGCTTATGCCAAGATTGCCTCGGTTCGAAGAATTGTATCCCTCGATCGAAATCAGGCTTCTGTCTACATCGGATCCTGCAAAATTGTCCGATGGCTCGGTCGATGTCGATATCTGCTACGGCAGCGCTCCTCGACTGGGCTCTATCGCGGCGGAGGAGTTCCCCCTTGAGACAATCGTCGTAGCCTGCTCTCCCGAGGTGGCGAATGGCGAGCGGCCCATACGCAAGCCATCGGATCTGGTGGGCCACACCTTGATCAAGTCGGAGCAGACGCTTTACAGCTGGCAACAATGGGCGAAGGACCACGGCTTGGCGATTGACGTCAATCGCGGCGCTCGATTTCGCGATGCGTTTATGGCGATCGCGACCGCTGTCGAAGGACGCGGCGTGTGCCTGGAGAGCTACCGGCTTCTTGAACGGGATGTGGAAAGAGGTAACCTCGTCCTTCCGTTCGGGATGACAGGCCCCAACCTTCGTTGCCACACGCTCACATATGTCCGCTCGCGGCTCAGATCAGAAAAGGTCAACGCGTTCAAGCAATGGCTGGAAAACGTATGGCTTGAAGACACTGCCTCGGCTGAAATGCGGGCGCGAGGCTGATCGAACCTCTGACGGGCAGCAAGATCGTCCGGCGTTCTTTAAAACGCCGAGACAGCAATATGCGTGATGCCCAACCTTCTCTTAGCCATGCCTCGAGATTTTTTGAAGTTTTTGCGATTGCGAGGCGAGCGGCCACCGAGCACGATATGCGCCGTCTTCTGTCCTTCTCACCAGTCTATGCGCTGACGACTTCAAGGCCATAGCTGTAGGACCGTGTCAGATCGCGCTTCGGGCGGCGCTATCCGCGACTTAAGAGCCCGCAAGTCTATGGCTGTCAGACACGACGAGCAGGCAAAGCTGTCGCGAAGAGATCAATTGAGGCTGGCAGCTCTCAGACAATCTGGATTGATATTAAGAGCGAATGCCTCCATATGTAGAGAATGATTTAGCGCGGCGTGAGCCGATTACAGGTGTTGGCGGGCGATGCAGACGGACCTACAGATATCCAGACAAAGTGCGACGTTGCGCGTAAAAGTTGAGGAGACTCTACGTCAGGCGATAGCCAGTGGGCGATTTAAGCCCGGCCAGCGACTGGTAGAGCGAGAACTTTGCGAAATGCTGGGCGTCGGCAGGACCTCGGTTCGCGAGGCAATGCGACAGCTCGAAGCTGAAGGCATTATCACAAGCTATCCCCATAAGGGACCGGTCGTCAGTACGATCACCTACGAGGAAGCGCAGCAACTCTATACCGTTCGGGCTCTTCTTGAAGGATTCGCGGGCCAGCAGTTCGCTGAGCATGGCACTGCCGCCGACATAGCGACACTTCTAGCCGCGGTGGTCGAATTCGAAGCCGCTGCCGAAAGTGGCGTCGGTGCGCGCCTCATAGATGCGAAAAACGCGTTTTACAACTGTTTGATGGACGGCAGCAAAAACGTGTTCGTAAGGCAAATGCTGACAGCTCTGCATAATCGGATAAATCTCCTTCGAATGACAACCATGACGCAACCGGGACGGCTTGCGCATAGCATTGCCGAAATTAGGGATATTGCGAACGCAATCCAGAATCGCAACGGGCCGTTGGCGGCGGCGGCCTGCAAATTCCATATCGACCAGGCTGCCAAGGTCGCACTTGAATACCTCCGGAAGAACGCAGCGCCAGAAACTTAAAATTTCGATTGACAGATTGTCTGATAATCTTTTTAATCCTCTCTGAAGGAAGGCGGGTTTCATTGCTCGCACGCGTCCGGAGGAAAAAATGTCATCGACACTCAACGCAACGCGCGTGGCCTTTATAGGGCTGGGCGCGATGGGCCAGCCTATGGCTCAACATCTCATTTCGGCGGGCTTCGATGTCGTCGGTTTCGACCTCTCGGAAGACGCCAAGATAAAGCTCGCTGATGCGGGCGGGCGAGCCGCCGAAACGATTTCTGACGCCATGGTCGGGGCCAGTTTCGTGATCACCATGCTTCCGAACGGCAAGATCGTGCGCGAGGCGCTGCTGGGCGAAAACGCCTGTGGCGGCCTGAAGCAGAATGCCGTCGTCATAGACATGAGTTCGTCTGCTCCAAACGACACAAGGGAACTCGGTCTCGAACTTGCTTCTCGTGGCCTTCGGCTGGTTGACGCCCCGGTCTCCGGAGGCGTCAAGCGCGCCGTTTCCGGCACCTTGACAATCATGGCCGGTGGGGAGGATGCTGATATCGAGGAGGCCGAGCCGCTGCTGAAGGCAGTGGGACAACAGGTGTTCCGGACGGGGCCAGTTGGCTCGGGTCACGCGATGAAAGCGATTAACAACTTCGTATCCGGTGCAGGTGTGCTGGCGGCGATCGAGGGTGTCCTTCTTGGACGTGCCTTCGGCCTGGAGCCGGCGACGATCGTCGATATTCTCAACTCGTCGTCTGGAAAGAACAACGCCACCGAAGTGAAGATGAAGCAGTTCATCCTCTCTGAGACGTTCGGGTCGGGATTTGCCATTGGCCTGATGGCCAAGGATATCCGCATCGCCGCCGATCTCGCCAAGACGCTTGGTCTTCGCCTCGATGCTCTCGCCAGCACGGCAGACGCCTGGGATGCTGCACAGAAGGCGCTAGGCCCATCCGAGGACCACACCCGCATCATCCGATACGTCGAAGATCACAATTAGCCTCGGAAACTCGCGAATTCGGGCGAAACAGACAGATTGTCTGATAATCAGTTGATCTTGCCGTAGACAGTAAAGCTAGGAGCGTTGTCGAATGACCGCCACGAAAGAAACGAAAGTGAAAACACACGGCAAGGAGCGGCCTGTCCCTTCGAAACAGTTCGCTCAAGGGCTGGCGACGCGTCGTGAAGTCATGGGCGATGCCTATGTCGACGCAGCACTCGGTAAGGCGACCGACTTCACCTGGCCTATGCAGCAGCTCGTCACTGAGTATTGCTGGAACGAGATCTGGAATCGACCAGGCCTCGACAGGCGCGCGCGGTCCATTCTGAACCTTGGCATGATCTCCGTTCTCAATCGTCCGCATGAGCTCAAGGGCCACGTGCGCGGCGCGATCAACAACGGCCTCACCAAGGAGGAAATCCAGGAGATTTTCCTGCAGGTCGCGATCTACGCCGGCGTACCGGCGGGCATCGATAGCTTCCGAAACGCCCAGGAGGTCTTCAACGAAATGGGCATCTGAAGCCGCCGCCGCTGGGCGTGGCGGAAAATTTTGAAAGGCGTGGATCGGCCGCGCCGTTTTAACCAGGGAGGAGCCGAACTTGGCCATCGATCTCGAGAAGTTCAAAAAACTGGCGCTGGAGGACTTCGAGTTCAAGCGCGAAACCCGTTATCTCAACGGCATTATCAAATGCGATTTTCCTAGCCGCAGCGTCGCACTCCACTTCGAAGACGGCAAGATGGTGAAGGTCGAAGAAGCCGCCTACGACGACGAGAAGTGCAAGATCGTCATCCGGGGCACGGGTGAACAGTGGGACGCGCTTCTCCAGAAGAAGCCGCGGCCGTTTTATCAGTGCCTGCAGTCGTCAAACATCAAACACGGTCTGTTCCTTAGCAACAATAACGAAACCTTCGCGTATCTCCCTGCGCTCAATCGCATGACGAACCTGATGCGCGAAGCCCGCCCGGAAGGAGTAGCAGCATGACCAGGCATGATCCAATCACGGGCCGTTACGTCTACCTGACGATCGAAGGCATCGAATATCGCGTCTATTACGAGGAAGCCGGAGAGGGCATTCCCTTGCTTGTCGGTCACACGGCGGGCTCCGACGGCCGCCAGTACCGCCACACGCTCTGCGACGAAGACGTGACCAAGAACTTCCGCGTTATCGCGTTCGACTTGCCCTATCACGGGAAGTCTCTTCCTCCACACGGCGTTCGCTGGTGGGAGAAAGAGTACAACATGACCAAGAAGTTCATGATGGATTTCCAACTGGAACTCTCTAAAGCCCTTGGTCTGGACCGCCCCGTTTATATGGGTAGCTCGATGGGCGGACATCTTGCTATCGATCTGGCGTCGAATTACCCCGACAACTTCCGCGCTACTATCTCCGTCGAAGGGGCACTGCGCTCGGCTGCCGAATATGTCGATGTCGGCATGGCAGGCATTAGGAAAGAATTCGACAACCCAAACGTGAACCGCACCTCCATCGGCGCGGCCATGATGCTCAATATCTCGCCCTACTCACCAGAAGCCAATGTCCGCGAAATCCAGTGGGAATATAGCTGCGGCGGTCCGGGCGTCTTCGCAGGTGACCTCTATTACTACTACTACGACCACAATGTCTCACCCGAAGAGGCGAGCAAGATCGATACGTCGAAGTGCATGCTGTACTTCCTGACGGGCGAATACGATCCGAATACCTCCCCGGCCGACACCAAGATCGCCGCCGATCTCGTCAAGGGCAGCAAGTTCTGGACGATGGAGAAGCTCGGTCATTTCCCGGTCACCGAAGACTACACCGAGTTCAGAAAATACCTGCTGCCGATCCTCGAGGAAATCCGGCAGGCATCCGCAACCAGGGCGAAAGTCGCCTGAAACAATCTCTTGGGAGGAGCATCCAATGAGACGGAGTTTAACCGGAACCATGGGGGCGCTGATCGCGGTCAGCGCCCTGACGACCACGGCCTGGGCTGACGGCGTCGACCAGCTCCCCGCCAACGAGAAGAAAATCTACGAGGTCGTCGACCCGCAGGTTCCGCTCGGAGCGAGTGCCTACAAGGACTTCAAACCGAAGAAGGGACCGCCCTGGAAGATCGGCTACGCCAGTAGCTATGCCGGCAATACGTGGCGCGCAGCGGCCCTCGATGCCGTCATGAATGACCTCTTGCCGCGCTCCAAAAAAGCGGGGCTCGTATCTGAAGTCGTGGTCACTCAGTCCGACCTCAAGGACGCCGTCCAGATTCAGCAGATGCGCCAGATGGTTGATGATGGTGTTGATGCCATCATCATCTGCTGCTCGAACGTCACCGCTCTCAATCAGACGATTGAGTACGCCTATAAGGCAGGCGTTCCTGTCTTCTCGTTTTCGGGATACGTGACGTCGCCTTACGCGATCAACGGCGCTGCCAATCACGCGCAGGGCGGCGGCGAGATGGCGATCTGGCTCGCAGACAAGATCGGCAAGAAAGGCAACGTGCTTCTCGTGTCGGGCATCCCTGGCTTCGCCTCATCCGACAGCTTCGACAAGGCCGCCAAAGACGCGCTGGCAAAGTATCCCGACATCAAGATTGTCGGCGAAGTGGCTGGCAAGTGGACCGACCAGGTAGCACAGGTCGAGGTGCAGAAATTTTTGGCGACGAACCCCATCCAGATTGACGGTATTCTGACACAGGGCGCGCAGGAGAACGGCGTGTTGAACGCCATGCTCCAGTCGGGCCGCGACATGGTGCCGATTACGCTGGGCGGCGAGGCTTCGGCGGCATGTTACTGGCGCAAGAATCCGGAATGGATCGATGCCGGCTTCCATATCTGGCCGCCGCGCCGCGAGATGCAGCAGATGTGGGAGATCATGCTTCGCACGCTCGAAGGGCAGGGGCCAAAGGTGCAGTCCTTCCTGCGCCCAGTCCTGCCGTTCACAATCGATGACGTTCGCGCTGCGATCCCCGAGGATTGCGATTTGAACTCGACTGATTTCGTCGAACCGAAGGCGGACGGATGGTTCCCAAGTGCGATTGCCGACCAGTACTTCGAGCGTCCTGCCGATCCCTGGAAGCCGGTAGCCCAGTAAGCCGGATCCGCCCGGTGGCTTAACCGCCGGGCGGGACCTTGGATGATCGTAAAAGCCGCCTTGGCGGACGTTGCGGGTGGGAGGTCTGCGATGGGCAGCGAGATAACAGTCAGAATGATAGATGTCGCCAAGGCGTTCGGGGAGACGAGGGCACTCAAGAAGTGCGACTTCGAGGCCCGCGCCGGAGAGGTGCACGCCATCGTCGGCGAGAACGGCAGCGGCAAGAGCACGATGGCCAAGATCATGTCGGGCGTTTTGCACCCGGACGCAGGCAAAGTCACGATCCTGGGTGAAAAGGTTGCCTCGCCCGTCGACGCCAAGCGGGTCGGCCTGACCACCATCTTCCAGGAAGTACTGGTTGCCGACGAGGCCAGCGTGTTCGAGAACCTCTATGTCGGTCGTGACGGTGTCTTTCGTTCGCAGTCGACCGGCGATCGGCGGACAGAAGCGGCTGAAATCGTGGCGCGGCTCGTCGGAAAATCCGTAGACCTCGATCAGCTGGCAGGCAGCCTCCCACTCAGCATCAAACAGTGGATCGTCATCGCCCGGGCTATCCTTCGCAAGCCGCAGGTGCTGATTCTCGACGAATCTTCGGCCGCGCTCGACCTCGACTCGACCCTCCGGCTCCATGCGGAAATCGACCGCCTTCGTGCCGAGGGCGCGACGATCCTCATCGTCACCCACCGGATCGCCGAACTCGTGCGTATCGCCGACCGTGCGACGATCCTGCGTGATGGGATAACTGTCGGTACGCTCGGAAAGGACGAGATTACCGAGGAAAACCTGCTGTCCATGATGACGCCGGCAGATCGGCGCGCCAGCGATGCGACAGAATACGCCTCCCGAATGAAGGCGCTCTCGGCCCCTCTAATACTAACTGCGACAGGTCTCGCCGCGCACCGGTCGGCGCGCCTGTTCGATTTCGACCTTCCCAAGGGGAGCATCGTCGGCGTAGCCGGGCTTGATGGGCAGGGGCAGGACGCTTTTATCCGCGCCTTGGCCGGCATCATCCAGCCGTTCGGTGGCGAGGTGAAGGTCCGCTCGGTGGATACGGACAAGATGGTCCCGCTGCGATCGCTCGACGATGCTGCAAACCTCGGTGTTTCCTACGTCTCCGGGGACCGCAAGCGCGAGGGTATTTTCCCGCAACAAAGCATCTTCGAAAACCTCGCCATCGGTGTCTACAGGAAGAAGCTCGGCCCCCTGGGTGTAATCCGCAAGCCCACGCTGAAACCGATGTTCAAGCGCGAAGTGGATCGTCTGCGCATCAAGATCGGCAGCCCGTCGAACAGGATCACCTCACTGTCGGGTGGCAACCAACAGAAGGTGCTCATCGGGCGCGCCTTCGCAAACGATCCCCAAGTCATCCTCCTGAATGACCCCGCCCGCGGCGTCGATCTCGGCACCAAGCGCGACCTCTACCGCGAACTCCGCCTGTTTGCTGAAAAAGGCGGCAGTGTCATCTACCTGTCGACTGAGATCGAGGAGTTCATCGGGTTTGCCGATCGCGTCGACGTGTTCTTCGGGGGAACGTTGTTTCGATCCCTGACCGGCGAGGAAATCGCCGAGGCACCAATCCTCGCCGCTATGTTCGGGAAAGCCCGGGACGCTTCCGTTGATTTCGATCTGGAAAGGACCGCATGATGTCTGCAACCGCTTTCCGTCAAGTCACGCAGGACCGCTCTCTGTACGTTCCGGCCGGGCTTTTCCTTGTCCTCCTTTGCGCCGTCGCCTTCCGTGGCCAAGGTCTGTTCACGAACAATGGTCTGGCCGGAGCCATTCTGGTTGCAACGCCGCTGATCCTCACCGCGCTCGCGATAACACCGATCGTCATGGCGGGCCGCGGAGCCGTGGACCTTTCCGTCGGACCGCTGATGGGCTTCATCAACGTCACGCTCATTACGTGGCTGGTCGGCAACGGCATCACGCACCCTGTGGCCATCATTGCCTGGGCGGTGGGATTGGGAGCGGCGTTCCAGTTGGTGCAAGCGCTCGTGATCATCTACGTGCGCGTCGCGCCCATCATCGTCACGCTCTCCGGTTTCCTCGTTCTGTCGGGCGTCAACCTGATGGTCATGTCGCGTCCCGGCGGTGTCGCTCCAGACTGGATGCTAAGCTGGGGCGCGGGAACGAGCGTATTTTCGCCTGTCCTGTTGCTTCTGCTCGGCGCTTTCGCAATCTGGGGCGTCCTGAGGGGCACGATGTTTTACCGCAACCTGCGGATGACAGGCGCTGACGAGCGGATGGCCTATACCAGCGGTGTGCAGGTCGACGTCGTGCGCATCATCGCCCATATGGTCGGCGGCGTTTTTGCTGGGCTCGCCGCATTGAGCTACACCGCGCTGATCTCATCCGGCGACCCGACCCAGGGCAGCACCTACACGCTGCAAGCGGTCACGGCGCTGGTCCTTGGCGGCGCCAGTCTCTCCGGGGGGCGCGGCGGTGCGCTCGGCTCGACGCTCGGCGCGATCAACATGTTCCTCATCTCGTATCTTCTGTCCACTTTCAACTTCGGTACGGTTTCGGGCTTCGTTACGCAAATGGCCTTTGGCCTGATCCTCGTTGGATCACTTCTCGTGAACGTCTTCGTCATCAGCCGCCGCACTGTCGCATGAGGGAGTAAGGAAATGATCTCCACTGTCTTGAACACAGAAATCGGCGCGGCCCGTGGCGCCAGCCCTTTGCGCAAGCACAAGAGTATTTCGATCGGCTTTTGTCTCCTTGCATGTCTGCTCATTCTTGGAGCGCTGCTCGTGCCGGGCTTCGTGTCGCCGCAGAACGCGCGATCGATCCTCCTGCTCGCCGCCTTCCTGGGGCTGGCGTCTGTCGGGCAGACGCTCTGCGCGCTCGTTGGAGCGCTGGATCTTTCCATCCCATACATCATCGGTGGCGCCAATATCCTGCTTCCAAGCCTCATGGTGGCGGGTCTTCCGGCGCCCGTCGCCATGATCGTCGTGCTCGTCCTTGGCACTTTGGTCGGGGCTTGCAACGGCGCCCTCAGCTTCCGGCTGCAGGGTCAGGCGCTGATCATGTCGCTCGGCCTGGGTTTCGCGGCCGTCGGGGCGGTCCAGATCTACACCTCGCTCGGATCGCAGTTCGGCGGTACCGTCTTTGCGCCCGTCCCCGGATGGCTTCGCAACCTTTCGGCGTTCAACGGCAAGTTCTTCGGTCTGCCGTTTCCACCGGTTATCGTCATATGGGCTTTCATCGCCGTCGCCCTGGGCTGGATAATGCACAACACCTGGTTTGGCCGGAGCCTCTATGCTGTTGGCGGGAGCCGCACGGCCGCCGCCCGCCTCGGAATCTCGGAATTCAAGATCTGGACAGTGATCCACAGCGTCAGCGGGGCGATGTCGGCACTCACCGGAATGCTGCTCCTCGGTTTCTCCGGCGGCGGTTTCGTCGGGGTCGGTGATCCCTATCTGTTCACCACCGTGGCGGCGGTCGTTATCGGCGGAACATCTCTTCTAGGTGGTGCCGGCGGGTATGGAGCGACGGTCCTCGGCGTCCTCGTGCTTACTGTCCTGACCTCGCTTCTCGTCGGCCTGGGGCTCAGTTTCCCGGCACAACAGGCCGTCGTAGGGCTGCTGATCGTCCCCATGGTCGCGATCTACGCCCGCTCACCACACATCCGTAATCAAATTTGAACGTTGCATCGAAAGGAATATCAATGGCTATCTCCACCGCTCTACTGGATCGCCTGAAAGACCCCTCCCTGGTACGCGAGGAAATGCTGGTAGGAGGCGACTGGCGAAGAGAGGGCGCGAGCGGCAAGACGATCCAGGTCCACAATCCCTCGACTGGGGACGTGATTGCGAGCCTCCCGAGCGCAGGACTCCAGGACGTCCGCGAAGCCATCGACGTCGCCAAACTCGCCCAGAAAAAGTGGGCCGCACGATCGGGCAAGGAACGTGCCGGCGTCATGCGGAAGTTCTTCGACCTCGTCACGGCCAACACCGAGGACCTCGCGATCATCCTGACGTCCGAGATGGGCAAGCCTCTGGCCGAGGCACGCGGCGAGATCGCCTACGGCGCTTCCTACATTGAATGGTTCGGGGAAGAAGCCAAGCGTGTTTACGGGGACACCATTCCGGGGCATCAGGCCGACAAGCGCCTAATAGTCATCAAACAGCCCGTCGGCGTGGTGGCGGCCATCGCGCCCTGGAACTTTCCTTCCGCCATGGTCTGCCGCAAGATCGCCCCGGCGCTGGCATCCGGCTGCGCCATCATCTTCAAGCCGGCCGCCGAAACCCCATTGTCGGCCCTTGCTCTTGCCATCCTCGCTGAGCGTGCGGGAATACCCGGCGGCCTGTTCAGCGTCCTGCCGACAGACAACGCCCGGATGTTCGGTGAAGAAGTCTGCTCGAACCCCGTCGTCAAGAAGCTGACCTTCACAGGGTCTACCGAGGTCGGGCGCATCCTGATGGCGCAGGGCGCACAAAAGATCATGAAGCTCAGCCTCGAACTCGGCGGCAACGCTCCCTTCATCGTCTTCGACGATGCCGACCTCGACGAGGCCGTGGAAGGAGCGATGCTGTCCAAGTTCCGCAATGCCGGCCAGACCTGCGTTTGCGCCAACCGTCTCTACGTCCAGAGCGGGGTTTACGACCGCTTCATTGAAAAACTGGCGGCGCGGGTTTCCGCGCTCAAGGTCCTTGACGGGTTCGAGGATGGAGCCACCATCGGTCCGCTGATCAACGAGGATGCAGTAGCGAAGCTCTACAGCCACATCGATGACGCTGTCGGTAAGGGTGCGAAGGTCGTTGTCGGCGGCGCAAGGGACGAGCGTGGTGGAACCTTCGTCCAGCCGACGCTTCTCTCGGAAGCCACAAAGGAAATGAAGGTCGCACGAGAGGAGACCTTTGCGCCGCTCGCCCCGGTCTTCAGGTTCGAAACGACAGACGAGGTCATTGAACTGGCCAACGACACCGAGTTCGGTCTCGCTGCCTACTTCTACGCCAACGACCTTCGAAATGTCTGGAAGGTTACGGAGGCCCTGGAGTACGGGATGGTCGGCGTCAACACCGGCCTGATCTCGACGGAGGTCGCACCGTTCGGCGGCGTCAAGCAGTCGGGGTTCGGCCGCGAGGGCTCAAAATACGGCATGGATGACTTCCTTTCGATGAAATACGTCTGCATGGGCGGCATACAGTCGTAGTCCAACGGTTGGTGGCGCGTCTTAACGCTCGCCACCCGCAATGTTTGAGCTGGTCACGGAGGCCCGATGACACATTCTGCAGTAGGCGGGGAAACTCTTGGTCAAGACCGCGCCGACAGCCTTCAAAAAGAGGCGGTCGACCGCGAGCAGGACCCGGCCGATCACGCTGCCCAGGCGAACGTGGAGGGCAGAACGGCAATGGAACGTCGGAACGTGCGGAGAGAGGCAGGCGCTAGACTCACCTTTGTGCTGGGTCTGTCTGCCTAAGGCTCGCGTTGACGCAACGTCTGATGACCCATCTCGATAGTTTCGTAGGTATTTTTCGACGGGACGAGGACAGCGCGCCACCGGCCACTCGCTGGCAAGATCATCACCGGTTGTCTGGCATTTTCCTGGTGGCACCTTGACGCAAGGCGCACGTGTCGGGACGCTCGTGCCTGCCGGCCCCAGTGCTCTTATGACTCAAGGGCAGCATCAGTTGAACCTCACTTCACATTTGCAGATTCTGCAATGGCTTGCGGCCGGCAACTGCCGCAAGGCCCTGATGCGGCGGTCACAGATCGCCGAGAAATTGCGCCGTCGCAGACTAATATTTTGACCTGGAAGAGCCCACTATCGTTACCGCGACTTGGTCGCGTTGCAATGATGAAACGGTGTTGCGCCTCACAACTGCGTTCCAGAGTGTCCGGGCGAGACCGTGACGACCACGGCCCGCCGGACGTTGCCTTGGGAGGCTGACTTCTGGACAATCTTCGTGACGAGAGCTTAGTGCTTCATGCGCAGGATTGGCTTGATGACCTTGCCGCTCTCGGAATCGGCCATTGCCTCGTTGATCTGGTTGAGATCGTAGAACTGGACGAGCTTGTCGAACGGGAACCGTCCCTGCTGCCAGTATTCGATGAGCTCGGGTATGAATTTGGAGGGAATGCTCTGGCCTTCGACCACACCGACGAGCGTACGGCCGAACAGAAAGTTGCCGATATCGACGATCCCTTCCGTTCCGAGCGCGGACGATCCGACCAGTCCACAGGTTCCTGGGGTGCCGAGGCAATCGACCGCCTGGCGAAACACCTTCGGCGAGCTCGTGCATTCGAGACTGAAGTCTGCGCCTTCGGGAATAATTTCCCTGATTGCCTTGACGCTATCCCCATTGCGGGCGTTTATGATGTGGGTTGCACCCAGTTCAATCGCCAGTTCGAGACGTTCATCGTTAAGGTCGATCACGATGATGGTCGAGCATCCGGCGATCTTCGCCGCCATTATGGCTGCCATGCCGACCGCACCCGCGCCGAACACTGCAATGGAAGATCCCGGTTGGGGCTTGAGGCAGTTGAGAACCGCTCCGGCGCCCGTTTGCAGCCCGCAGCCCAGCGGTCCCATGAGTTCGAGCGGAACATCTTTGGAAACCTTGACCGCATTGCGCTCGCTGGCGATGGCGTAGGTGGCGAAAGAAGACTGCTCGAAGAAGCACCCGCTGATCTGGGTACCGTGTGAATCATGTAGCGGGCAACTGCCATCCGGCCGGGTGCCACGGAAATTTCTGCCGAAAAAGTCTTCACAATAAAAAGGCGTGCCTCCCCGGCACTTCTCGCATTTCCCGCAATATGCGTAGCTTAGAGCCACGTGGTCACCGGGCGAAAGCCCTTTTACATCGGCCCCGACCACTTCCACGACGCCGGAGCCTTCATGGCCGAGAACCACGGGCTGGGGTACGTCATATCCTTGGTCGCGAACAACCATGTCGGTGTGGCAGACACCGCTCGCCACGATCCGGACGAGGATTTCGTCGGGGCGAGGTTGATCGATCCCGATGCACTCCAGAACAAGAGGCTTTGCCTTTTCGCGCGAAATTGCAGCGTATGCTTCTTTCATAAAATGACTCCTTAAGTGCGCGCTCGGCCGGTGGGTGACACTTGTAGGCGTTAGCAGACAATCAGTCAATTATCTTCAGTGAACGAAAATGCTCGCTGAGGCCAATGCCAACGCGCTACACGGACATGTAAAGAAACAAAGCGATGTAATATCAATTGCTTCCTCAGGGTATGCGGCCGATCTAGATCTTGGCCCGAATTGTTGGCTGTCTTAAAACTGGAATTTGCTTGACAGATTGACTGAGTCTGACGTGACGTTCATCGAACGCTCCGGCTGACGGTAGTGCCCGTATTTCCTGCGCCTCGCAGCCTCATTTTCCGGGCAATGGTAGCGATAATGGCGCCAAACTTCCTTTTCATGAACCTCGCCGGCGAGGCGCGGTCTCCTCTGTTTCCTGTTGCGCGCTCGTGGGGTGAGGTGACGGACGGTTGCTTTGTCTTATTGCTATATCGAACCGAGCCGCAATAAAAGAATAACTAAATCAGCGTGATAACACAGACGACACGTCGAAAATCCGAAATTCAAGATACTTTATTGACAGATTGTCTGCTTATTCATAATGATGCGATCTGCCGTTTGGGGAGAATTCGGCGATGGCTGGAAGATAACGGCGCTCCAGGTCGCAGACAAAATGGCCGCGTTGGGTGGCAAGAGGAGGAGAATTCTGATGAAAAGACGTACATTCCTGCAGACGGGCAGTGCCTTGATTGCAGCGGGCGCGTTCGGAATACCGGGCATCCTGCGGGCAGACGATACTATCGCCCTGCTGCCCGACACTTGGCCGTCCGAAGGGGAAAACCCCGTCGTCGAAGCTGGTAAGTTCGCCAAGGCAGGTCCCTGGAAGATCGGTCACAGCCACTATGGCCTGGCCGGTTCAACGCACACCTATCAGACCGCGTTCGAAGCCGAATACGAGATTAGCAGGAACAAGGCCCGTGTCGCAGACTATCAATTCCGAAGCGCCGACCTCAACGCCTCAAAACAGGTCGCCGACATCGAAGATCTGATCGCACAAAAAGTCGATGCAATCATCATTGCGCCGCTTACAACAGGCTCGGCCGTGGAAGGCATCAGGAAGGCAAAGGCCGCCGGCATTCCGACGGTCGTCTATCTCGGTCGCGTCGACACCGAGGATTTCACGGTGCAGGTCCAGGGCGACGACTTCTACTTCGGTCGGGTGATGGCTCAGTTCCTGGTCGACAAACTAGGCAACAAGGGAAAAGTGTGGGTGCTGCGCGGCGTCGCCGGGCATCCGATTGATGCTGATCGTTACGCCGGGGCGATGGAAGTCTTCAGCAAGTCCGGTCTCCAAATCACCTCAACCCAGCACGGCAGCTGGTCCTACGAGGACTCAAAGAAGATCGCCGAAAGCCTCTATCTCTCTGATCCCGATGTCGCCGGGGTCTGGACTGACGGCGCAAATATGTCGCTCGGGGTCCTGGACGCGCTGCAGGAAGCCGGGGCTTCCACCATTCCACCGATCACGGGAGAAGCCCTGAACGGATGGATGCGTCGTTGGAATGATGAAAAGCTCTCTTCGATTGGGCCCATTTGCCCTCCGGCTCTTTCGACGGCAGCCCTGCGTGCGTCCTTCGCGCTTCTCGAAGGCAAGCCGATCCAGCGCAACTGGACCAACCGGCCCAAGCCGATCGTCGACGAAAATCTTGCACAGTTTTACCGCTCCGATCTCACGGACGCTTACTGGGCTCCGACAGAAATGCCGAATGAGAAGCTGCTCGAGTACTTCAAGGCCTGACGCATGGAGGGCGCGGACAAAGCGCGCCCTCTTCACCCTCGCAGATGGAAGTGTTCATGAGTATGCTTGTCGAGATGGTCAGCATCAACAAGTCCTTTGGTGCGACCAAAGTCCTGTCGAATGTTCAATTTTCGCTTGAACGCGGCTCCGTCCACGCGTTGATGGGCGAGAACGGGGCAGGAAAATCCACGCTGATGCGAATTCTGGCCGGCGTCTATCAACAGACCGCTGGACGCATCCGTCTGCGAGGAGAAGAGGTGACCTTCCGGTCCCCCAAGGAAGCGCGTCTCGCCGGGGTGTCAACAGTGTTTCAGGAGTTCACCCTGATCCCCAATCTCACGGTCGCCGAAAACATGTTTCTCGGACACGAACCGCGGCGTGCCGATGGGTCGATAGACACCGCCGAGGTCGTCGAGCGATCCCGCAAGCTGCTTGCCGACGTTTTCCCTCAACTGGACGCGATGGCGATTGTGGAAACGCTGACGGTTGCCCAGCAGCAGGCAGTGGAAATCGCCAAAGGCCTGACATCCAATGCCGATGTCTTCATTTTCGATGAACCGACCGCGGCACTAAACTCAACGGACGTCGCTCATCTCTTCAAGGTCATCCGCGATCTGAAGGCGCAAAACAAGGCTGTCGTCTACATCTCGCATCGGATGAACGAGGTGTTCGAACTGTGCGACACCATCACCGTCATGAAGGACGGGGCTTGGGTAAAGACAGCCAGGGCAGGCGACTTTAATCTCCAAACGCTCGTGGCAACCATGGTTGGACGCGAACTTCAGAGTTTCTTTCCGCCGAGGGCACAGGCCATTGGATCGCCGATGCTCGTCGTGGCAGGGCTTCGTCTCAATGACCATGGCCCGCCAGTCGGTTTTTCCGTACGCACGGGCGAGATCATCGGGCTCGCCGGGCTGGAGGGCCAGGGGCAGCGTGAAATCATGCGTGCGGTCGTCGGGGTCGAACCCGCCGCAGCTGCGAGCGTCCAGCGTCGCCGCGACGACAGCATGATCGATGTGAACGTATCCTCAGGCTTTTCGAGTGCCATCTCAGCGGGCATTGGTTTCATTCCTGAAGACCGCAAGCAGGAAGGCCTGTTTCTTCGGCTTCCGATCTACGACAACATCGCACTTGGCAAGCAATTGAACCGGAACATGGCGAGCGTTGCATGGCGTTCCATCTCCAGGGTTCACGATGTCATAAAGTCGCTCCGTGTTGCGGCTGCCGACCCCGCCTCGCCCGTCGGCAAACTTTCGGGCGGAAACCAGCAAAAGGTGCTTCTGTGCCGCTGGCTGCTTTCGGGGGTCGATATCCTTGTCATCGAGGAGCCGACACGGGGCGTCGATGTCGGCGCGAAAGCGGAAATCTACAAGCTGCTTCGCGATTTTGCCGATCGTGGCGGTGCAGTGATCGTCTCGTCGCGCGAGCACGCCGAACTGATCGGGCTGTGTGACAACATCCTGGTCGTTCACGACAAAAAGATCGTCGGGCAGATGCCCGCGCTCGATGCCACAGAGGAAACCATCCTGGGAACCGCACTAGGTTCGAACTTCGCGCACGATCCGCGCGCCGCTGTTCATTGAGGAGGATACATGAATACCATCGCAAACTTCCTGAAGACTCCTTACCGGGCGGGTGCGATCCGGCTGTCGATCGGGACGCTATTCGTGCTGGTGGTCGCCTCGGTCATCCTGCTTCCAGAATTTCTGGCGCCGGAGAATCTGTCGAACCTGCTGGCCCAATCTACTGTTCTTGTCATTTCTGCGCTCGGCCAGACCTTTGTGATCCTGACGGGCGGCCTGGACGTTTCCGTTGGTTCGATCATCAGCGTGACGACCACGATCATGACACTCGACATGCCAGAGGTTGTCCGTGTCGTGCTTTGCATTGCGGTTGCGATCGCATTCGGACTGGCCAACGGATACGGCGTAGCCAGGCTTAACGTCCACCCGATCATCATGACCCTGGCAACCATGGGGATCGGCCAGGGACTGGCGCTTATCATTCTCCCGATCCCCGGCGGGAAGGTGCCTGATTGGCTGTCGGCGTCAGTCGCGGGTTCGGTCGGGCCCGTGCCGAACTCGCTGCTCTGGCTGATCGCCGCCACCGTCGTTGCTGCCTGGATGCTTTATCGCAGGCCGTTTGGCCTTTACCTGTTCGCTTCGGGGGGTAACGATTTCAATGCCCGCATGAATGGCGTCCCGGTCGAGCGCACAGTCATCAAAGCCTACATCCTGTCGGCGCTATTTGCTTGTGCTGCCGGGATGTTCCTCGCGGGCCGCCTTGCCTCAGGCGATCCCAAGGGGGGTGCCACCTTCGGAATTGAATCCGTTACCGCAGCAGCGCTCGGGGGTGTTCACCTAGCTGGCGGTATCGGTAGCATCCTCGGCACTGTCGCCGGCGCGGCTATCCTCGGCATCGTCAACAACGTGATGAACCTCGCCAACGTCTCGGCATTCCTCCAGTCGGTCGTGAAGGGCCTTCTGCTGCTGGCACTCGTCGTTTCGCAGCGTCGCAAAACGATCGGACTTTGAAAGAGATGGACCTCTCGATGACCACAGCAGATGCGAAAATTGAGACGCCATCCCGCACTCTCACCGCCAAGCGCACACTTTCCTGGGTGCTCGGCTTGCCCCCGGCATATTACGTGCTCGCAATCCTGATCGCTTTGGCCCCCGCGGTAAGTGCGACGCTGATCAATCCGAACTATTGGTTCGTGATCCTGAAACAGTCAGCGCCGCTCGGGATCGCGGTGCTGGCGCAATCTCTTGTCATGCGGGTGCGTTCGATTGATCTCTCGGTCAGTGGCGTGTTTGCTTTTTCGATCTATCTCGCCAGCTCCGGGCTCCTCAACAGTTACCCGCCCTTCGTCACGGTCCTGATGACGATCGTCATCGGCCTTGCCGTCGGTCTGATCAACGGCGCCCTCGTGGCCTATGTCCGCGCCTCCGCGGTCATCGCGACGCTGAGCGTATCGGCGATCCTCATCGGGATCGTCCAGTTCATGAGTTCCGGCCGTGCACCGGGTTCGACACCAAGCTGGCTTCGCGTCCTGACGAGCGGGAACATCTACGGCCTGTCTTACTCCGTTATCGTCTGGATCGGGATTTCCGTGGTCGTCGCACTAGCGTTCCGCTTCCTGATCCTCGGGCGCTACTTCCGCGCTGTCGGCGACAATCCGAGGGCGGCGGAGATAACAGGCATACCTCTGGCTCGAACGATTTTTGTCTCGCATACGCTGGCGGGCACGCTGACGGGCATCGCCGCCCTGGTTCAGGTGTCTGCGCTGGCCGTTGGAACGATCAAGCCCGGCTTCGACACCTTCATGAACGCTCTCGCCGCGACGATTCTCGGTGGGGTGACGTTCGGCGTCGACCGCGGCGGCGTCGCGGGGCCTTTCGTGGCGGTCGTCGCCTTCAGTTTCCTATTTGCGATGTTGACCGTGTTCGGCATCCAGGAGCCCGGCAAGCTTATCGTCCAGGGCGGGATCATCGCTCTTGCGGCGATCATTTACGGCGCACGCGTCGGTCGCGTCTAGCCCGCACAGGATGCCATACAGGTCATTCCCGGTGTCAACGCGGGAGAATGCAGGAGAAAAGCATGGTGAAGATAACGGCGGCTGTGGCCGTAAAACCGAAAGCTCCGCTGGAGTTTCGTGAACTTGAGCTGGCGGATCCCGAAGGCAATGAAATTCTTGTGCGAACGGTCGCGACGGGCATCTGCCATACGGACCTGTTGCTCCGTGATGGGATTTTTGGGCCTCCCGCCCCGGTCATACCGGGACATGAAGGTGTTGGCATCGTCGAAGCCATCGGGGCGGACGTCCAGGGTTTAAGGGTGGGCGACCACGTTGCGCTCAGCCAGAGTTCATGTGGCTTCTGCGGCGATTGCCGGCGCTCTCACCCGATGAACTGCCAGAACTACACCCAGTACAATCTGACGGGGCTTCGTCCGAACGGCAAAAAGGCCTTGCTTTGTGATGAAGTCGGCATCGGCAGCAACTTTGTCGGCCAGTCATCCTTCGCGACCCACATCCTGGCGACTGAGAACAACGCCGCGCAGCTTCCCAAGGATTTCGACCTGACGAATGCGGCCCCGCTCGGTTGCGGCATGGCAACGGGGGCAGGTACCGTCATCAACGCCATGAAGCCGGAGATCGGACAAACCATTGCCGTGTTCGGCGCCGGAGCAGTGGGCATGGCTGCGGTGATGGCCGCCAAGGTCCGGCGGTGCAGCAAGATCATCATCATCGACCTGAACGAGCAGCGTTTGGCGATGGCCAAGACGTTGGGCGCGACCCATGCTATCAACGGCAGGGACCCAGACGTCGTGGAGCAGATCCACGCCTTGACGGGCGGCGGTGCCGATTTTGCGATCGATGCCGTGGGTATCATTCCCGTCATCCTGAATACGATCAAATGCACGCGGGCAGGGGGCCATGCCGTCCTCCTCGGGCTCGACGCGCTCGGCAAGGATATTCCAATCCCGCTGGACCTCATGGTCTTCAACCGGAAAATTCAGGGTGCCATTCTCGGAGACCAGATCCCCCAGCTCTTCATTCCCCAACTGGTCGAGCTGAACCAGGCCGGCCTATTCCCGTTCCAGAAGCTGGTCACAAAGTATCCGTTCGAGAAAATCAACGAGGCCATCGCCGATGCCGAAGCTGGCCGCGTGATCAAGCCCGTCATCGTCTTCAATTAGGAGCTTCCCACATGCCATCGAGCAAGTCCGACGAACAGCATCTCATTGTTGAGTTTAAAACATCGACGCGTAACCGGGACCGTGTCAACACACTGCTCCAGGAGTTTGTCGGCCCTGCCCGCGAGGAAGAGGGCTGCCTCTACTACAATCTCTACCAGCGCTCCGACGAGCCGAATACGTTCTTCATTCTCGATGGTTGGGCAAACGAGGAGGCAGCCGCGCGTCACGGAGAATCTCCGAACGTCAAGCGTGTTCTCGAACCGTTGCTACCGTTGCTGGTAAGCCCCCCTTCCATCATTGTGAGCAGTCGCATCAGCGACTGAGCTTGCGATTGTGCAACACCGGAAGACGCGCTTGATCCGAGGCGGGTTTTTTCCAAAGGCTCGCGGGAGGACGAAATGGAGCATCGAGTTGTCATCGTGGGAGGTGGTTTCGCCGGCCTCCAATTGGCCAAGGATCTCAAATGTCCAAACCTCTCGATCACGATCATCGACAGACGCAATCATCACCTGTTCCAGCCGCTGCTCTATCAGGTCGCCACGACCGTCCTGGCGACCTCCGAGATTGCCTGGCCCATTCGCGCAGTATTTCGTGGAAGGAAAGATGTCACGACGCTTCTTGGCGAGGTCGTGGGCGTCGATGTCGAGAAGCGGCTCGTCTCGCTCAAGGGCGGCCATGCCATTCCCTACGATACCCTTGTTCTCGCAACGGGGGCCCGTCACGCGTATTTCGGCCGGGATGAATGGGAGCCCTTCGCGCCCGGACTGAAGGCGTTGGAAGACGCCACCACGATCCGCCGTCGCCTTCTCCTGGCGTTCGAAAAAGCGGAGCTGGAAACCGATCCCCAAGCGCGGGCGGGCCTGCTGACCTTCTCGATAATCGGCGCCGGGCCGACAGGCGTCGAAATGGCCGGGATCATCGCCGAACTGGCTCGAAGGACGCTTGTCGAGGAATTCAGAAACATCGATACGACTTCGGCGCGCATTCTTCTTGTAGAGGCAGGGCCTCGTATTCTGCCTGTTTTTCATGAGGCGTTATCGCAATACGCCGAGCGATCCCTTGCGTCGATGGGCGTCGAGGTTCGCACGGGAAGGCCCGTGACCGACTGCACCGAGGAAGGCATATTGATTGGGGACGAGTTTGTCCCGAGCCGCACGGTCATATGGGCGGCGGGCGTGCAAGCATCCAAGGCAGCCGTGTGGGTGGGGGCGGAGACCGATCGAGCGGGGCGTGCTATCGTGCAGCCCGACCTCACGGTCTTCGAACACCCGGACATCTTCGTTGTCGGCGATACCGCTAGCGTTAAGACCGGCGACGGAATGCTGGTTCCTGGTATCGCGCCCGCCGCAAAGCAGCAGGGAAAATACGTCGCCCAAATGATCAAGGCCCGCCTCAACCAGCGCTCAGCGCCGCCTGCCTTCAAGTACAGGCATCTTGGCAATCTTGCGACCATAGGACCAAGCTCCGCGGTGATCGATTTCGGCAGGCTGCGGCTCAAGGGCACCATCGCCTGGTGGATCTGGGGCCTTGCCCACATCTACTTTTTGATCGGAACAAGGAGCCGTATGGCGGTCGCGCTAAGCTGGCTTTGGGCATTTACCTCCGGCCACCACTCTGCTCGCCTCATTACCCAGAAGGAGACGCTTAAGGACGAGGTCTAGCCGCAGGGGCTGCAAACGATATTCTTCAGCTTAGAACCCAGCTTGTACAGCCGGCGGTCAAAGTCAATGCCCCGTCTGCCGATCACGACCGCTCTGAAGCGCAACCCAGAGCCGATTGGCCGGTGGTCAGTTGAGTTCAAGCAAGGAATTTTGGCCTTCCCGTCTATGAGTATCAACTAAATTCCTAACGCCTCGATCGAGTACGAGATGGTAGTTCGACAATGACAACATGGAACCTTTGTCCTCTCCAGATGGCATCCTTGCGATGGCTGGCACGAGGGAAGACGATTGCTGTGATTTCCCAAATAGAGGGCAGGAGAGTAGACGATATCGAGCGCTGCTTGAACGATGCCTTGTTGCTGCTCGGAGTGGAGACCCTCGACGACGCTTTTCGAAAAATCGAAATAGCTCGCTGTGACCGAACTTAAAGCGATTTTAGCATGCGCATTGACGGTATTTGGAATTGCCCGAGGGCGATTGTTCCATAATGTTGATTACCTGATTTTAGATAAGTCTTTTGAATTATTGGATAAAAGTGGATTTTATTTTGCGCCCAATGGCGTGAAATTGACGGGCCGCCTCGTCCCTCACATCGAAACATCAAATTCCGTGAGGTTTATGCTTCGGCCTCGAGCGCATGCTTCACGCGCACAATCAGCAGCGCCACGGAAACAATCACGATTGGAATGGAAACAAGCATCAGCAGCGGGCTGATGTGCGGCCCGCATGGCCGCCTTGGTATGGCGGTGGCTATGTCTGAGCACCTCCAGAACAAATCCTGATCTACGGCACGCCAGAGCCAATGCTTCTTGCCACGGATCGAAACAACGGCCTCATCCAGATGCCACTTGTCGCCGATCCGACCGGAACTGCGGCGGCGAATGTCGTTGGCAAAAGGTACGACCAATTTCCCTGCCCACAGGCGGATCGACTGGTGCGAGACAATGATCCCCCGAGCGCCTATGATATACGCAATGTTTCCGAGGGAAGTACTCCATAGCGCTTGCGATAGTCCGCAGAAAACCTGCCTTTATTTACGAAGCCCCATTTCAGAGCGACCTGCGTGACCGAGAGGCTAGGCTCGCCTGTCATCAGTTCCTGATGCACTGATTCCAACCGTAGGTGCTGCAGAAATGCCAGAGGGGTCGTATTTCGGAAGTTGCGAAAACCGTTCTGAAGAGTGCGTCGGCTTACGCCACAAGCCGTTGCGATTTCCTCAAGAGATAGCGGCCGAGCAATATTGGCACGCATATAGTCGACCGCCCGCTTAACGGCCTTGGGTAAGGGTGGTTCAGCAGCGCGGCATAACTCAGGTGAGTAGCGATGCTGCGCAGCTTCGATCAAAAGCTCCATCGTCGTTTCGGTGAGGTGACTAAGTGCTATCGGTGATTGTTGGAGGATTCCGTCTCGTAATCCAGCATACAGCACTGGTACAAGTTGCACCAAAAGAGAGCCGAACCCGACCGACAGGTCGATTTCTGGCGAAAAATTAAGGCTGCCTCTTATTGGCGTATTGAGCCGACGTCCTAAGCGGCGCGTCAGTTCATCGTGGGCGATCCTAAGACCTAAATGTTTCGTGGGCCCAATGAACTGGATTGTACTCGCCGACATGCTGTTCACGAAAACGCCACGCCTTCCCTCTGACGGGATTTGTCTGCCGTCCACGGTAACGACCGATTGGCCATATAGTGGAAGCATGACTATGTTTGCCTCCGCCGGTCCCCGGTGCTGGACCGTGAGGTCGCCCTCGTAGTGCGCGGCAATAACTGCAATCGGGCCATTGGCGATCGCATGTATATCGTAGGCGATCGTCTTAGCGCCCTCTATATGCACTGGTGATTGCGGGGAAAGCCTGGAAAGCGCTTCCGCGAGTTCCTCGCTGCAGGTGCCTTTGAGCGAGAAATGGTCAATCTTAGAGGGGGACACTCTCAAACTCTCCATTCATCACTTCCTTCACGAAACGGTATCCGAGCATGAGGTCCGCCTATCGCCATCGAGGGGCGGTTGTGGAACAGGTGGGCAATCCCGTCATGGATGGAGCCGAAGCGCTACACCCGGCATGAACACTCGGTTTGCAGCATCGTAGGATCGAAGCTTGTTGATGGCGAAGGTACGACCAAATTTCTCTGCCCACAGGCGGATCGTCTAGTGCGAGACAATGCAGGACCGGCCAGATGTCCTTGACCATCCGCAGGCGCAAAAGCGAAACGGAAAGAAAGCCACACCGCCTGGGCAATAATTTCAGTAGGAAAGCGGTGGCGGCGATAAAGTGGATCACGGTTTGTCATGCCCAATCATCGGACAGCGAACCCAAGGTCCGTTCCCCCCGTCGGCACCTTCAAAACGCGCTTTTCTTCTGGTGTATCGGAGGCCACCAACGCAGGAGTTCCGCTCTCCCTCTGCGGGCAGGTGGAACGTCTGCTCGTCAGATACGAAACATTGGACATCGCCATCGCCGCGGCTGCGTGATCGACACGAAGGCCGCTTTCGTCGATCTCGCGGCAATATTCGATCAGGGCTTCGATGGTCACCATGAGGAGGCCATGTCGCTCGGCGAATTCACTGAGCTCCGGAAGACGCGCCATAGTGCCGTCGTCGTTGGCGATTTCGCAGATGACACCCGCTGGCTCGAGCCCGGCCAGCCGAGCCAAATCCACCGCGGCTTCCGTATGGCCGGGGCGTCCGAGAACACCAGATGGGTTTGCCCTCAGAGGCAGTATGTGGCCTGGCCGGGACAGGTCCTCCGGCATCGTCGATGCGTCGGCGAGCGCCCTGATGGTCTTGGCGCGGTCTTCTGCGGAAATCCCGGTCGATACGCCTTGCATCAGGTCCACCGAGACAGTGAACGCTGTCTGCATGGAATCCGAGTTACGCTCCACCATGAGGGGGATATCCAGTTCGTCTAGCCGGTCCCCGGTCATCGGAACGCAGATCAGGCCGCGCGCATAACGCATCATGAAGGCAACATGATCGTTCGTCACCTTGTCCGCGGCAACCAGGATGTCGCCTTCGTTTTCCCGGTTTTCGTCGTCCACGACGATGATCATCTCTCCGGCGGCGATTGCTTTAACCGCGCTCTCGATGGAAGCAAACTTCATGGTCTTCTCCTTGAACTAAACATGGCCCAGAGTGCGTGCGAGTTCGCGGTCGACCCGCGCCCGGAGTTCCGCAGACGGTGCCGAATCTGGAAAGTCGCCGTCCATCGCATAGATGAATTCACCGCGAACCTCGGCTTTGAAGAAGCCCATCAATGAGCGCAGGTGAGCCTCGACGTGCTGACCATGGGCTTCGGCTTTACCCGTTGCGAATATCAACACGGGTTTCCCCTGCAGGGCTGTCATTTCGAAGAGGTCGAAAAGATGCTTGAGAAGGCCGGTCATCGAGGACTTGAAGACCGGCGTGCCCACGATGAGGACATCTGAAGACTGGATTGCGTCAAGAACGTTCGCGAGTCCAACAGGAGCCTCAGAACGCCACAGGGTGGTTCCCAACACCGGGAGAACATCGACCAGGTCAAACAGATACCGTGGGTGACCGGGCGAGACGCTCGAGAGTGCGTATTCCCCGAGCGCCCGCGTCTTCGAGGGGCGCGAGACATTGCCAGTTATCGCGACAATCTTCAATTTGCCGGCCTTTCGATCAGATCTGGTTGCGGATATGCGGGGTACGAGCGTAGACGGCCACCATCGGCACGATCAGCAGACCCACGATCGCCTGTTGCGCGGCAAAACTCAGGCCCAGCCCAACCAGCAGGGACGTCATTACCGTCAATACGAGTACGCCGAGAACGGTTGCCCCGTATCCGCCTGCGCCTCCAAGCAACGAGGTGCCGCCGATCACAACGGCCGCAACGGTGGTGAAGAGATATGGATCTCCGACGCCAACGAATCCGCCGCCGGAAAACCCGAGCAGCAATACGCCCGTCAGTGCCGACATCGCTCCACTGATACCGTGAATGCTGGTCCAGACCTTGGTTTCGGAAATGCCAAGCCGTGCCGCTGCAGTCCTGCTGCCCCCCACCGCGTAGATGGAGCGGCCAAACCAGGTGTTGTACAGAGCCCAGATGGTCGCAAGCGTTATGAGCAGCCAAACCAGCACCACCGGCGGCAGGGAAAGCCCGAAGGTCTTCCCGTTGAACGCGGCGAAATTCCGGAGCCAGTTCGGTACGGGCGCGAAAACCGTGCCGCCGTAGTCGGAACCGATGGAGGTGTACAGCTGTACCGCACCGACAAATGCGAAGCCGACCCCCAGGGACATGATGAGAGCCTGGCCCTGCAGCCTGAAGCTCAAAAAGCCGTTCGCGACCCCGATTGCTGCTCCCAGGATAACGACCACTATTGCGGCCAGCCAGGCAGGCATGCCGGTGACCAACAGGCTTGGGAAGAGAATGTTCGCTCCCCCGATGACATAGGGAATGGAGAGATCAAGCGCGCCGACCATGGCACATAGCGTCTGTCCCAACGATGCAAGCCCCAGGAAAGCGGCAAGCAGCAATATCGAACGCGCGTTACGGGGGGAGATGAACCCCGGAACAAGGATCGTACCCAGCACGAGAAGTGCGGCAAGCAGACCAAAGCCAATCACGATGCTGCGCTGCAGTTTTACCGATCGTCCTGTTTGGCTCATCGTCTGTTCCGTTGCGAGTAAAGTCATTACAAGTCCTCCCTAGAAAGCCGGGCGCCGGGCCGTCATGAATACGTTGACGAGGAGCGATGCCACGAGGATCAGGCCGAAAGCCATTTGCGTCACGAACCCTGTCACGCTTCCGAAACTGAAGGCGGAAAGCAGGTACGAGATGAGGAACATGTTCAGCGCACCAAGCGTCGACCCCAAAGCCCCCCCTCTCCCGCCAGCCAGGTTTGCGCCACCGAGTACCAGGGCGGTAACTGCCTGGAGCGTGTAGCTGCTTCCCTGGGTAGGATCGCCCGAAGAGATCAATGCCGTATAGCTGAGCGCGGCAAGGCCAACGAAGACGCCGCCGAGGAGATGGGCGCAGATGCGTACGGTGTCGACTTTCACTCCGCTCGTGTAGGCCATCCGTTCGTCGGCGCCTGTCATGCGGAGGTGGGAGTAAAAGGTGGTCCGGCGCATAACGGCCCAAAGAGCGAACGCCGCCAGGACGATAATCAGCACCGGAGATAAGATCGTGGTTCCTGCTCCCCACGTCATCATCCAGTCCGGCGCGACGCCGCCGGGCCTTGACATGACCATGAGGTTCACGCCTGAAAGGACGAGGAAGCTGGAAAGCGTGACGATGATGGGGGCAACCCGGACGTAGATGATGATGAGCGCCTGCAGCAACTGGTACAGCGCGCCGACTGCTACCACCCAGCAAACCACCGCGAGTGGCGACGTGTAACCACTTGCCGAGAGCCAGCCGATCAGGGTGACGTTCACGAAACCCATCAAGGGGCCAACGGAAAGATCAACCGAACCGCGTCCTGCCATCACGATCGGTGTCAGGGCGAGCGTTGTGAGGATCAAAGGTGCTGCGACGATGATTGCTCCGCCTATTCCGGTTGCGGTGAACAGCCGCGGCGACAGCAAGGCTGCAGCGACGAGCAACACTCCGAAAAGAACGAACGGTACGGTCAGCGACCTGTCGAGCGCAGGAAATCCAAAACGTTGCGACATCAGTGTGCCTTTCTCTCTTTGGAGAATTCCATGGTGTCGGCAACCGAGCGGCCGAACATTGCAGCGAGAATGGTTTCTTCGTTGATGTCGGGGCCGTCGAGGGAGCGATGGATGCTCCCTTTGTGAAAGACATCGACGCGATCGGCGAAACCAAGAAACTCCTCGATCTCGCTCGAAAGGTAGATTACCGAGCCGCCACCTTCGGCAAACAGCCGAAGCTCGCGATACAGGTCGCGTTTGGTGTTGAGGTCCACGCCCCGAGCAGGGTCGTTAAGAACGATCACTCTGGGATCATTGGCGAAGGCGCGGCCGATCAGGACCTTCTGCTGGTTACCACCGGAAAGGGACGTAATCCGGTTGTCCGGGTGGCCGATCTTGACGCGGAGCCGCTCGACCTCCCGGGCAAACGTCTGCTTCAGCTTTTTCCGCCTGATGACACCGAACGGCCCCAGGTTCTTCTGATAGATACCGATGGCGAGGTTCTCGAAAATGCTCTGCTGCGGGAAAATTCCTTCCCGCTTCCGGTCTCCGGATACGTACACAATGCCCTTATTCGCGGCGTCGTCGAGCGTGCTGACTTTGACGAGACCGGTGCTTTCCCTATTCAGGATCCGGACCTCCCCTCCGAACGGCGAGATAATCCTTGCGACCAGTCGCACGAAGGCGTCCTGGCCCTGGCCGTCCAGTCCCGCAACGCCCACGATAGATCCCTGCGGAAGGACGAAGTCGAACGGTTGCGATGCCTCCTGGGGGCGCGCGCCATGGACGGAAAGAGCCTCCTTTCGATCACCCGACAGGCCCGGTGCAGACGTTGAAGCAGCGGCGGAAATTTGGCGGTCTTGAGGGGTCATCATGCGCAGGAGGTTGGCCTCGGTGATCTCGGATTTTTCAAGGACACCGACAGTGAAACCGTCTCTCAGTATCGTCGCCCGATCGGCGATACGGACCAGCTCGGCGATGCGGTGCGTGACGATGATTACCGCGCAACCCTCGGACCGGAGCCGATCGATCTCTTCGTGGAGGCGGACGGTCGCGTCGAGATCGAGTGCAGCTGAGGACTCGTCCAGGATCAAGACCTTGGGTTTCCTCAGAACGGCCCGGGCGATAACGATCCATTGCTTGATGCTGAGCGGAAGATCACCGACGTTCTGCCGGAGATCGACATGCTTTCCCACCAGGCGGTCCAGAAGGCTTTGCGCAACGCTTTCACGTTCCTTGGAGGATTTCCGAAGCGAGAACAGGTCCTCGCTTCCCACGAAAAGGTTGTCGAGGACACTTGCCTCATCCGCGACAAGGACTTCCTGGAAGATCGTAGCGAGACCAACCTCTTTGGCATCGACTGGCGAGGTGATGGACTTGCCAAGGATCAGCACAGATCCTGCATCGGCAGCGATAACGCCGGACATGATCTTCGCCATGGTGCTCTTGCCGCTGCCATTCTCGCCAACGATCGCGTGCACCTCTCCTGCCCTGGCCACAAAATCGCATTTCTTCAAAGCCTTCGTTTCACCAAACGATTTGGCAACGGCCGTCATGCTTACGGCGACGTCATTCGTCATGCCGATCCTCCCTCTAGGCAGCAGCAAATCGTGCCAGGACATCCGATGTCCGGGCCTTGCTGAATTGTAACTGCCGTCTTTTAAACGCTCCGAGAACTCGCTCGGTGAACTATAGAATGACAGATTGTCTGCTAATCTGTCAATAGTGTCGCCACGCCGATATCGGGATGTCGGGTTGATTTCGATGAAACCGGTTGGTCGCTCCGACGCCCTCAAAGTTACAAAAGCATGTTGTCACACAACTGACGTCGGTCGGAGGTTCTCGAGCGGAGTTCCGCCCGATCTGAAGCGATGTGGCAGCCATCGCGATCAGGACAGGACCAAAGCACTATTGAGGGTGTCCGGTAATCCGAAGAGGCAACCGTTTTGATTGGGGCATACGGAACATCCCAACCTCCGCGCGTCGAACGCGGCAAGTGCCATTCGATCATCCAGCCTTCCCCGCTGGGGAAGCGGGCAGATCGAACTCATCGTCGATCGGCCCTTGGCGCGCGCAACCGTGGAGATCACGGGAACTCTTCGAAGTTTTCCTTCGCGGGGTCGTGAGCAAGCCACGGCCTGGCGTGGGACAGCCAGACGTTGGACATAGGAACCGAACCAGGATCAGTGTCAAAAGTGCCTGCCCGCAGCACCTTCATCTCAGGGTTGGCAGGCCGTTCGGCATAAACGTGCGAACCACACCGTGAGCAGAACCACCTCAGTTTTCCAGGGGTCGACTCAAAGCTGTGAAGGACGTCCTCGCCGGAAATCAGCTTGAAGTTCTCACTCTTCACCTTGGCGGCAGTGTTATGATCGGCCGCATGGGACTTTCTGCACGTCTGGCAGAAGCAGTTCCACATCGGGCCGTCCAGTTCCGACACTTCATACTGTACCGCTTTACATTGGCAAGATCCGAGGATCGGCATCTTCAAAATCCTTTCATCGCTTTATCGAGTTGTGGCTGTCGCGCGCTTGCAGAAAGCCACCGCTTCAAGTTCCGTGCGGCCTGCCGGATCCTGTCTTCATTCTCCACGAAAGCCAGCCGTACGTATTCGTCACCCATCTCACCGAAACCGATACCCGGCGAAATCGCGACCTGTGCCTTCTCGAGCACGAGTTTCGAAAACTCCAGCGAGCCAAGGTGTCGGAAATGCGGGGGTATCTTCGCCCATGCGAACATCGTCGCCGCAGGAGCTGGAACGTCGAAGCCGGTATCGGCAAAGGTCTTCACCAGTGTATCTCTGCGCGTCCTGTAGATGTCTCTTGCCCGCGCGGCGTCCTCCCCGTCCGAGTTTAGGGCATGAGCGGCGGCGACCTGTATCGGCGTAAATGCTCCGTAGTCCAGGTACGATTTCACGCGCGTCAACGCTCGGATGAGCCGTTCGTTACCCACCGCAAACCCAACGCGCCAACCGGGCATCGAGAATGTCTTCGACATCGAGGAGAATTCGACGGCCACGTCGATCGCGCCGGGGACTTCGAGAACAGACGGCGGCGGGGGACCGTCGAAGTAGATTTCAGCGTAGGCGATATCCGACAGAACGATGAGATCGTGCTTCTTCGCGAAGGCGATGACGTCCTTATAGAAATCGAGCGTCGCGACGCGAGCGGTGGGGTTTGACGGGTAGCTTATGATGAGCGCCAGAGGCTTCGGTACCGAATGCCGCACCGCCATTTCGAGAGCTTGGAAGAAGGTCTCATCCGGCTCGACCGGTACCGACCTTATCACGGCCCCTGCCATGAGAAATCCGAACGTATGAATCGGATAGGAAGGGTTCGGACAGAGAATGACATCCCCGGGGGCGGTTATGGCCTGTGCCATGTTCGCAAACCCCTCCTTGGACCCGAGCGTCGCAACAACCTGGGTATCCGGATCAAGCTTCACATTAAACCGGCGGGCGTAATACGCAGCCTTGGCGCGGCGAAGCCCGATAATGCCCTTGGAAGCCGAATAGCGGTGCGTGCGCGGATGCTGCACCGCTTCGCATAGCTTGTCCACAACCCAGCTTGGCGTGGGAAGATCGGGATTGCCCATTCCAAGATCGATGATGTCGACTCCGGCCGCGCGCGCGCTGGACTTGAGACGGTTCACCTGGTCGAAGACGTAAGGGGGCAAACGCTGTATCTTGTGGAATTCCAACTTCTGGTTCCTTATCGTGGGTCCTCCGCGCCGACGGATGAAGCCGGCGCGGAGGTCGCGGGACAACTTGGGAGGTCGTCGATTACTTCTTCGGCCGCCAGGCCAGCGGATCTTCCGGGCGCTCGAAGTACTGTGCTGCTACGTCCGCGGGCCACCATGCATCGCCCTTGGGCTCGATCCACGCCGTGGAGTTCGGATCGCAATCTTCCGGAATTGCTTCCTTCACATCGTCGATCGTGTAGGGAAGAGCCGGTCGCAGGATCGACTGGATCTTCGGCCCCTGGCCTTGGAGCGTCCTCATCATCACGTCCCACACCAGGCGGGCGTCAGCCCGCGGCGGCCAGAAATGGAAGCTCTGGCTGATGAAGTCGGGATTGTTGCGCCAGTAGCACGCCGCCGACGCCTCGCCGCCGAGGACGATTGGCATCATGTCGCGCCCGGACTGCTGGACCGCGTTGACGACACCGTTTTCCGAGGCCGACTGGACGAGGATACCAGCGATTTCGGTAGGGTTGGTCGCGAGGAATTTCTGGACTTCGACCTGGGCGACCTGATCGGTCCACTTGCCGGCGACATCGCCCACGACGGTGATGTCCTTGTACTCGTCGAACGCCTTCTTGGCACCGACATTGAAGCTGTCGGATGATGCGAAGCCCGGGATGCCCGAAACCGTCAGCACGTTGCCCTTGCCGCCGATTTCCTCCGCCAGCCATTTCGCGGCCGTATAACCGCCCTGGGTGTTGTTTTCGGTCGCATTGATCGCGTAGGGCGATGTCACGTAACCCGAGAACGAGAACACCGGAACGCCCTTGGAGTGCGCGTATTCGATGGTCTGGTTGATGGCCGTCACGTTCGAGCAGCAGATGATGATAGCATCGACGCCGTCGTCGACCATCTGGCGCATCTGCTGGATTTGCGTCGCGTCCTTCAGGTCGGACTGCGTGACGACAAGCTCAGATACGAGTCCAGCCTCCTTGTATTTCGGAAGCAGAACCTCGTTCAATTCAGTGAGGATCTGGGCACGCCACGTGTTGCCTGCATAAGTGGATGCGTAGCCGATTTTCCATGGCGGCGGCCGCTTCGCCACAAAATCCTTGAGCGGCGTACCACCGAGGGGAATTGCCGGGTCCACGAGCTCGTAAAGCTGCTTCTGGTCCGGTGGTAGCGAGTCTAAGCCGTCCGCGAATGCGGCGGTGGTCATCAGGCCTAGCCCGGTGATCACGCTCAATGCGGTGTAAACCTTCTTTAGCATGTGTAGGGTCTCCTCCCCTCTGTGCATCCGCTACAGCAGTTGACGCCGTTGGCGTCGAGCCACGGAATTGGTGAAACGTGTTTCGATTTCGGATTGGTGGCGGGCGGCTTGCGCCGCCCGCCGAACGGTCAGTTCCTGAGGCCAGCCTGTCTCAGCAGGGGCATGACGCGGTCGTTGAAGAACGGCAACTCTTCGTTGTAGTCGACCATTGTGAGAAGCGCGCCGTCGACGCCCGTGTTGCTCAATCCGACGAGCTTGTCGGCGACCTGTTCCGGCGTTCCGACGATCGGGTAGCCGCCCCAGCCAGCGATAAAGCGCTCCTTGAACTTCTGGTACATCTCTGCCGAGTGGTTCTGTGACTGAACCTGAAGAACCTCGCAGATGTTTTCGCAGGCTTCCCAATCGCCCTTCTGGTTCACGTAGTAGTCGTAGTAATCCCGGGCTTCCTTTTCGGTCTCGCGAACGACGACCGGGCACGCGGTGAAGGTTCCGAGTTCGCGCTTGTATTCCTCGCGAGCCAGCTCCTTCACCTTCTTCACCCAGGCTGCGCCCGATTCCATGTCCTGCATGAAGCCGAAGTTGAAGTCGCAGAACTTGGCTGTGAAGTGCAGGCCCTTGCCCGACGAACCGGCGCAGATGAGGACCGGGCGACCCGTCTCCTTGTTGTAGGGCTTCGGCTCGCTGAACGCGTCTTTCACCTTGAGGAACTGGCCGTCAAAGGTGACGCCGTTCTTCGTCCACAGGGATTCGACGATTTCCATCCATTCCGTGGCATATTCGTAGCGGGTGTCGTGTTCCATCATCGGAACGCCGAACATCTCCATTTCCGGGGTAAACCAACCCGTCACCAGGTTCAGGCCGTATCGGCCCTTCGAAATGTTGTCGATCGTTGTCGCCATCTTCGTCGCGACGATCGGGTTCAGGGTCGGGATATGCGTCGTCGAGAAAAACTGCAGCTTCGTGGTCACGGCAGCCAGGGCCGCGGCCCACGTGAACGTGTCCATGTTCACGCCGTTGAAGTTCGTCGGCCCGCCGAAACCGCGCCATCGGGCGATCGGCACCATGCATTCCCAGCCGGCCGCTTCGAGCTTTTTGGCAATTTCGACATTGTGTTCGAAGCTCGGTTCGAACGTTGATTCCGCGGTGGTGATGGCGCAAGCGCTGGAACAATTCGTTCCGAATACGCCAAGCTTCAGCTTGTTGCCGTTAAACATCGGGTTTCCGGCGGCGCGGAAATCATCGCTGGTCGTCATATTGAAGTCTCCTCCACAGAGTTAGTCTGTTCCCGGCCCGAAAGCCGGGCACCGATTAGATACCCATGTCCTCGAAGACTTCCTGCGCGACGCGGAAGCTGTCGATCGCCGCGGGCACGCCGCAATAGATCGCGACCTGAAGGAAAACTTCGCGAAGCTCGTCCTTGCTGAGGCCGTTATTGATCGCGCCGCGAACGTGCAGCTTCAACTCGTGGGGGCGGTTAAGGGCGGAAATCATGCCAAGATTGAGAAGGCTGCGCGAACGGCGGTCGAGGCCGGGCCTGTTCCAGATCTCGTTCCAGCAATACTCGGTGACAAGCTCCTGCATCGGCCAGTTGAACTCGGTCGCCTTGTTTACCGAAGCGTCCACATATGCACCGCCGAGAACCTCCCGACGGGTCTGCAGACCCTTTTCGAACCGTTCACTGACGGGACGCCCATTCACTTGCGATTTCATATCGGTGGCAATAGTCACGGATCAAACTCCTCATTATCGGCCGAAAGGCATTTGGTGGATGTCATAGGCCGAATGCTCGGCCAAACGTTTCAGGCGGCAGCATCGATCAGCGCTGCCGATCTAACCAATTTCCCGTCCTCGTAGAGGAGCGGGGCAATATTCTCGATAAACCGGGCCTCGATGACTTCCCCGAGAACGACGTCATGGGTGCCAACGGAGACTGCGGAGTTGAGGCTGCAAACGAATGCGGCCTGGGCGTCGCCGAGGACGGGAACTCCGCCAGCCCCGATCCACTCACCATGAGCGAACCTCTCCTCTCCCTTCAGTTTTCCACTGAACAGCGGAACCAAAGGCGCATGGCTAAGATGCAGCATGTTGACTGCGAATTTCCCCGCCAGCTTGAGCGGGCCGCTGATCGAAGCCGATTGGTTGATGCAAACCAGGAGGGTCGGCGGGTCAGCCGTCACCGACTGGACGGCGGTTGCAGCCATGCCGTAACGGGCACCTTCCCATTCCGTTGTGATCAGGCAAATTGTCGATGTGAACCGGCGTAAAGCGGTCTTGAACGCCGCTTGCGCTGCTATCTCAGCACCAGCCATGGTTACCTCCCCCAAGTCATTCGTGACCCAAGATAAGCAGATTGGCAGACAATCTGTCAACACGTTTTATTGGTCATTGACAGATTGTCTGCGAAAATGTTTTCTCGGGGCACTGAAAGAGGAGACGATTATGGATCTGGAATCGAAAGTCTGTGTGGTGACCGGGGCTGGCAGCGGGATCGGGCGCGCAACAGCTGAACTGTTTGCGCGCCAGGGCGCTAAGGTTGGCGTCGTCGACGTCAACATCGATGCAGCACGAGACGTCGCCCGAGAAATTGGGACGGATGCGATCGCGTTAAAAGCCGATGTGTCTTCCTCCGCCGAAGTCGAGGCGTTGGTCAGGTCAGTTAAGGAAAAATGGGGGCGTATTGACGTTCTCGTCAACAACGCGGGGTTCGGAATGACGGGAAACGTCACCACCATCGCCGAATCCGACTGGGACCGGATCATGGCGGTGAATGTGAAGGGGATCTTCCTCTGCTCGAAATACGTGGTTCCGATTATGGCGGAACAGGGCAACGGATCGATTATTAACACGACCTCATACACCGCCGTGTCAGCCATCGCCAACCGCACGGCCTACGTAGCGTCGAAAGGCGCGATCTCGGCACTCACGAGAGCCATGGCACTGGACCACGCAAAAGACGGGATCCGCGTCAACGCTGTCGCCCCCGGGACGATCGACTCGCCCTATTTCACCAAGATTTTTGCGGAAGCGGCGGACCCACAAGCCCTGCGGGAAGACTTCAACGCCCGTGCAGCCTTGCACCGGATGGGCAACCCGGAAGAGATCGCCGAGGCGATGCTCTTTCTCGCTTCGGACCGCTCGCGGTTTGCGACCGGAAGCATTCTCACAGTCGACGGAGGATCGTCGATCGGGAACCACTTGGTGCGCTGAAGCACATAGGTGCTGGCGGGTGCCTCCTACTTGACCACGGGAGGCATTTTTACTGTGGTACTACGTGTCGGAAACACAGAGACCCGCGGTGGGGAAAGATAGAGATCACGCGCAAAGCTGCGTGATCAAGACCCTGCGATGAGACGTCGCTACGGCGCTTTATAGGCGCATCGCCGCGCCTGATCCTTCCCCCAGATAGCGGGAATTTTCCCAATTCCACACCGGAACTTCTCGGGAGCGCGTGAGGGATGCCGCCTGCGATGCCGGCCGTGTCATCGCCGGGACGCCAATTGCAAAGCCTCGGTATGCGCCCGCCCGCTTTCGCATGCGATCGCCCGGCGGCTGCACCGGGCGACGAGAGTCAATCCAACCGCTCAGCGAGCGGCGTGCCGTACGAAATCGAGCCCTTTGATAAGATAGCTCCGGAAGAAGTTCGGGTGTTCGCACATTGGAAAGTGACCTAGTCCGCCCATAACGAGGTGGAGGCATCCTGGAATAAGTTCGGCGAGCTTGGCACCGTCGGCCGGCGTGGCTGAGTAGTCATAGTCGCCCGAGAGCAGCGCCACCGGGGTGCGTGACGGGTCAATGCGGGGAGCTGTCACTGCTCCGTCGAACTCGTCGCTGTAGAAGGAAAGATCGCCTGGGTAAACTCCGGGTGCTCCCTGCGAATAGATCCAGCTTGACCTCCTGCGCTCCCCCGCGGGGCTCAGTGGGCTCATGATCCCTCTGACATATGCCGAGTTATGAAGTGAGCCGTGTACGTTTACGTTGTGCTGGTAGGGGTTCCGTCGTCCCTTGGAGCGGAAAGGTGGCTCGATCGCCACGATCCCGAGGATATGCTCCGGCCGTTCCGCCGCGAGAACCAGCGACATTGCCGCGCCCATGGACCCACCCGCGACAATCGCCTTTTCGCGAACCACCTGTTCGAGAATGGCCGTGCACCATTTCAGGTAGAGCGATGCCGTGAGCTTGTAGAGTGCTCCGTCCCACGTCAGCGGCGGCATGGACCGACCGTGGAATGGTAGGTCAACCGCGATCAGCCTGTAGCTTTTCGCAAGCTCGGTGTCCGCCAGCTGAGGCATGAATTGGCGGCTATCTGCTCCGGCGGTGTGAAGAAACAGGACCGGCACCCCCTCACCTGCTTCTTCGTAATATATTTCATGGGGGACGTCATCGATATTGACGACGGCATACTGCCCCCGAATTTGACGCAGGTCGCGTTGCGCACGCTCCGCTTTCATCTCGGGGGACGTGACGACGAGCTCGAACACCCGTTCGAGAGCCGGGCGTGCTTTCGCGAGGTCGAGCGGTGAGCCGGCGATCTCGAAGAGAGGGTTTGCAAGCTGCAACGCCGTGAAGGAGTGAAAGGTAGCCGGCGGCGGCGTCATCAGAACCTGATCCCAGGCGTCCGTGGTGGCCCTCACTGTCACCTGGGGGTCACTGCTTTCCCCCGAGATCTCCGCGCCGCCTTCAGCGAAATCGAGGGCGATCACCTGATCGCCGACGTAGAAGGCGATCTTTATCGTCAGGTCCGGAGTGAGCCGGGGCAATTCCTGATCCCCAAGAGCCTCCGACATGCGGGACCGCAATTCATTAAAAATGCCCAAAGCAACCTCCCTGTTCGAACGAGCGCCAGGCCGCACGCGTCGGCAGCGCCATGACTTCGAATAAGCAGATTATCAGACAATCTGTCAATACCGGCTAATGCCGCTTCTTCAATCGCCGTCGTTTTCAGAGGTTTTACGCAGGTAGTCCAACGCGACCTTGGCCGCCATATCGATGTGGTACTTGCAGGCTGCGGCGGCTTTCGGTCCGTTTCGGTCGGTAATGGCCGCAGCGATCTCCTTTATCTCTTCCACACTGTGGTTCAAGCGCCCCGGCTGCGTCATCGACGTCATGCGCAGGAGCGTCACCCGATTGTGGAGCGATGTCAGCATTTGCTTGACGAAGACGTTTCCGCTCCCTTGCATCAGGCAGTCGTAAAACGCGGTTTTCGCCTTGATGAGCCTGCTACCGCCGCCGTTTGCCGCGGCTTCCGCAAACTCAGCAACCGCCTCATTGAGTGTATGGATATCCTGGGCGGTTCCGTTTTCAGCGAATTCCTTTCCAGCATAGCTCTCGAGCAAAGCCCTGACGCTGTAAAGCTGAGCGGCTTCTTCGTAAGTGATAGTGCTGACGACGGGGCCGCGGTGCGGATAGCTGGTAATGAGGCCCTCGGCCTCGAGTTGTCGAAGCGCCTCGCGGATTGATGTTCGTCCGACACCGATCGACTCGCAGAGTTCTCGCTCAACGAGGCGCTGACCCGGCTTGAAACGGCCGCTGGATATCGCCTGCCGCAGTTTATCTTCTACCTGAGTGCGCAAAGTGGCACTCTGCCGTGCAATCTGTAAATCCATATCACCCATGGGATCCAAAAGTCCGTTTTACCAAGGCCGGAACCGGCCGCGCAAGTCATGGTACTATATGGTGGGTTATCCCGATGAGACAACCCGATTGTCTGACGAAAGCGAAGAACACCCTAGCCTGGCCTCTTACCGGACATTCCATGCGTCCCCATTACCGTAGAACCTTTGCAAATGCGAGATCCGGTGACAGCGATGGGAAACTCGTCAGGACTGCGGGATCGTGGCCTGGAACGAGTACTCCGGACGGTCCCGAAAGCTCACGGAGAGTTCGGTATCCCTCCAGTACATCGGCGTAATCGGCGAAAAGCGGAAAGACGTCGTCATGCTCCAGATAGCGTTGAAAATGGAGTGCGTCCGATGCGATAACGACGACGTCATTGCCATCGTCCAGCCTCACGACCTGAAGGCCCCTAGAATGACCGCCGACGAGATGGATAGTGAGCCCCTCCATAATCTCGCCGTTCCCGTCGTGGAAGCACACCCTGCCGGAAAACGTCAGGCGGACCGCATCGACTACGGCGTCCACTGCAAAGGGACGCCGAAGACGATCATGGCACATGCATCGTCCTGTACCGTAGGCCATCTCCCGATCCTGCAAGTGGAACCGGGCTTCGGGGAAGTCCGCAAGGTTTCCCGCGTGATCATAGTGAAGATGCGTGATGACGACGTCGGTAATGGACGATGCGGAAATCCCGAGCTGGCGAAGCGCCTCGACCGGATGGATCAACATGGTCCTCCCGCGCCTTTCAGCCTCCTGCGGGCTAAACCCGGTGTCAACCAGGATCAGACGTTCACCATGGCGGATCAACCAAACGAAATACTCGATCCTGCCCGGGGCGTCGTGGGGATCTCCTGCTTCCAGGCCGAGTTCGCCAACGGGCCGAACCGCAGTGCCGTAATGTATCGCCAGGACTTTCCAGTCGGTCAAATTCTCGCTCCTTCCGCAGGCTCAAGGAACCAGCAGATGCCGGATCACCTCGCCACGGTCTAACCGGTCGAAGGCCTCGTTGATTTCCTCAAGCGGGCCAGTGCTGGACAACAGTCTCTCCACGGGCAACCTACCCTTGAGGAACAGGTCGATATAGCGGGGAACATCGCGCGAAGGTACGCAGGACCCCATGTAGCTGCCTTTGATGACGCGTTCTTCCCCGACAAGAGGAAGCGGCGAGATCTCGAATTTGGTGTTCACGTTCGCCAGACCCGCTGTGGCCGTCGTGCCGCCGCGCCGCGTAATGCCATACGCGGTTTCGAACGCTTTGCTCGACCCTGCCATCTCGATGGCGTAGTCCACTCCCCCGCGGGTCGCTTCCTTGACCTCGCCGATGACATCAGGCGTGGTTGCCAGGAAGGTACGCGTCGCGCCCAGCGCCTTAGCCAACTCAAGCTTCTCCGGCATCAAATCGATGGCGACGATCTCGCTTGCCCCGCTAGCCACCGCTCCGAGGACGGCCGACAACCCCACGCCTCCCAGGCCGATGACGGCGACCGACTGCCCCGGCTTCACGCCACATGTATTTACGACGGCACCGACGCCTGTCATCACGGCGCATCCGAACAAGGCCGCCATGGTGACGTCCACGTCTTTGGTGATCTTGACGACCGAGTGCGCCGACACGACCGCGTATTCCGAAAACGCCGATACGCCGCTGTGATGGTTGATATCGTAGCCCCGAAGACGGATATGCTTGCTGCCGTTCAACAATGTCCCGGCGGCGTTTGCGCGATAGCCCGGCTCACAGAGGCTTGCGCGTCCTCCCGCGCAGTAATCGCAGTGTCCGCAGATGGGCAGGAACGACATCACGACGTGATCGCCAACCTTCACTGTATCCACACCGGGTCCGATTTCTTCGACAATGCCGGACGCTTCATGCCCCAACGCGACAGGCAATGGACGGGGGCGGTCGCCATTTATCGCCGACAGGTCGGAGTGGCACACACCAGCGGCCTTGATTTTGACCAGGACCTCAAGATTGCCCGGAGGCCCCAGGTCGACGGTCTCGACACTGAGAGGCCGCGAACTTGCATACGGCTTGGGAAGCCCTGACTCTCGGAGAATGACTGATTTCATCTGCATTGTCGCGTATTCCTATCTCGAGAGCATCTGCATGGCGGCGGGTACGTAGCGGAAGCCTTCCCCCTCCCGGGCGACGTTGCCGAGCCCGGGCCACGCAAAGTGATAGGACATCACTGGTATGCGGTCTGTCGCGAGCATATCCAGCACCCGTGTGCGCGACCGCGCCGAGAGCTTGGGATCGGTGTCGTACTTGAACTCCATCCACGGGCGTTCCATCAGCAGGATATGATGATGGGTCAGATCGCCGAGGAAGCAGAGCCGATCGTTGCCCGACTGCATGAGGAAGCAGAAGTGGCCCAAGGTGTGGCCTGGAGCGTGCACTGCCTGCACGCCCGGCAGAAACTCCTGACCGTCCACGAAATGCGTTATCCGATCACGGTGTGGAAGAAGGTTCCTCCGGGCATTTTCCACCTGGGCCTTGAAAGCGTCATCAAGCTTGCCTCCGTCGGTCCAGTCATCGAAGTCGCTTTCGCTTATGAAGATCTCCGCGTTGGGAAAATTAAGCTTGCCGTCCTGATCGCAAAGTCCGCCGGTGTGGTCGATGTGTGCGTGGGACAACACCACGGCATCGACTTCCAAAGTGTCGATCCCTGCCTCCTGCATGCTCTTCAGCAGGCGACCGGTCGTCGGCCCGAAAATCTTCGACGTCCCCATCCCGGTGTCGAACAGGATGGTCTTTCCGTTGATTTTGACCAGCGGGATGTTCTGCTCGAGGGTCACCGACGAACTGGACAGGAAGTTCCTGTCGAGCATTTCCGTCACCGTGGCTGCGTCGACCCCGAGGAAATTCTCCCGTGGGTCGCCCAATTCCAACGGTCCGTCCGAAAGTACCGTTATTTCGCCGCTTCCGAACTTGAACGGATAGAAATAGGGCAACTTAGTCTGATGCGCTTGGTCATTGAGCACGCCGCTTATCCTCCCAGATTGGCTGCACCATTTGACAGATTGTATGAAAATCTGTCAACACAATAGTGGTGATTGTCTACGAAGTCAGGAAACGATCGAAAGCACGTGACCCCTTGGCCTGCCGATGTTGAACTGTTCGATCTGCTGCATCAGCCGCTGGGTCTCTTTTGTGAGTTCCTGGGTGGCGGCGTGGGCTTGCTCGGCGATGGCAGCGTTTCGCTGGGTGCTGTCATCGATCTCGCCAACGGCCTGGTTCACTTCGATAAGCGAAGCCGCCTGGTCCCTGCTCGCCGCAGCGATAAGCTCAACCCTTTCGGAAATTCCGGCAACATTCGACGATATCGCAAACAGCACCTTGCCCGCCTCGTTCACCAATCGCGATCCCGAGGCGACTTCCTCGCTTGATCTTGCTATGAGTTCCTTGATTTCCTGGGCGGCTAGAGCCGACCGCTGGGCAAGTTCCCTGACTTCCTGGGCCACGACAGCGAAGCCCTGCCCCGCTTCTCCAGCTCTCGCGGCCTCGACACCGGCATTGAGTGCCAGGAGATTGGTCTGGAAGGCAATCTCGTCGATGACGCCGATGATTTGCGAAATGCGCCCGGAAGCCGCTTCTATTCGTCCCATAGCGTCAACCGCGTTCGTGACCACTGAAGCAGACGCATCCGCGGCCTGCTTGGTTTCTTTTACCAGCTGGGCTGCGGCTTGTGCCTGCTCTGTCGAGGAACGCACCGTCGCGGTGAGTTGATGAACAGCGGCCGCGGTCTCCTCCAACGACGCGGCTTGACGCTCGCTGCGGCGGGAGAGATCATCGGCGCCACTGCTGAGGTTGTCTGCATTTTGCCGAATGAGCACGATGTTGCCGCGAAGTTCCGACATCGTCGCCTGCAAACGCAGCAACGAATTGTTGAAGTCCCGTCGCAATTGTTCCAGCCGCCCGGAGAACGGTTGATCGATCGTGCTCGAAACATCACCGTTGGATAACCTCTCCAGCCCAGCGGCAAGACTGTCGACGGCGTCGCCGATCTGTTTGTCGATCTCGGCTTTCTCCGCCTCGTTGTGCCGACGTTCAGCTTCGGAAGCCGATCGTTGACGATCCGCGTCGTTCTCGATCTCGATCTTCCTCGCGGCATTCTTCCTGAAGACACAGAGCGCCCGGGCCATTTCTCCGAGCTCATCAGCGCGCTCAGAACCGCCGATCTCAATGTCAAGGTCCCCTTCCGCCAAACGCCGCATGTCGTCGGTCAACTGGACGACAGGTTTTTTGAAAGTCGCAATCATCCCGAAGCCAGCGAGAAGTGCGACGAGGACGCCAGCAAATGTCGTGATGAGGCCAATGCCATTCGCGTAAGCCGTCTCTTCAATGGCTCTTGCGCGCTGGGCGTCGGCAAACGTCGTGAGGTGGCCCCATATGGTGTTCAACTGGTCTGTCGTTTGCCTATATTGCGCACGCCTCACTTCCGAGATCTCGACGAGCTTCGCACTGTCCTGCGTCATACCCTCTACCGCCGGCGGCACCGTATTCTGGACTGCCTTGAAAAGGTCGAGGTCGGAAGCGGCACTCCAGATGTCCAATATCTCCTTCTTCGTTCTGTCAAAGTTCTGGACGAGCTGCGCACGGTTTTGTTCGGTAGGGTCGGCTATGAAGCGCGCAAGGTTTATCCTGATGAGATAGCTGGAGTCCGAAAGTCTTCGGCTGCCGTCCAAGGCGCTGCTGATCTTCGCCAAATGTTGGTCGAGACCTGCGAACTCGACGATTGCTTTCTTTGTTTGCTGGTTCGCTACCGCGTTAATCGCGACGGAGATTTCCTTGAACGCGGACATTGCGGTGTCGAGGCCTACGGTGTTGTCCGATGAAGCGCCCTGCGACAGAAGTTGTGTTACGCTTTTCACCGCGCCATCGACCGAGCTCGACAGTTTTGTGGCGTCCGATGGCAAGGAAGCCCGCAGATTTCGGGCGCTCCGACGCAACTCGCCCACTTTGCCGCCCAAATATTTGAGTTTCAGCTCGGTCGTTCCGGCGGATTGGTAGCCCGCGGCAAGATCAAGGAAGAAGGTTGCATAGCCTGTCACCCTGTCGGCATCGCGCAACATCGATTTGGCGATGCCCTCGGACTGCTCGCCGGACTTCCTTAACTCGTCTGCTAGCCTGAGCATTTCATTCTGCGACCAAACCAGCGATTCAGAATGATTGGCGATCGAGCTTATCAGTTTCTCTTCGCTTTCATGGATGCTCCAGAGGGAACCAAAATTGTTCACCACGTCCAGCATAATCGCGTTTGCCGACTGGAGGCCTTCGCTTTCCGCCGTAGCTCCGGCATTCGTCACCAAAGCCTGCAGATGCGATTGCTGCGCGAGCAGGTCAGCCTTCACGCGATCGCGCCTTTCTTCCGACGCCTCGTCGAGAAACTCTCTCATCGAGGCGGAGACGTCACGGAAACCCGAGAGCACCTGCATCACCTGGCTTGAGGTTTCCAGGCGGCTTTGTAGGAGACCCGCGGCGTAGTGCCCCAAAAACCCCACCGCGCAAATACTGATTATGAAAGGCAGTACGAAAATGATTACTTTTGTCTGTAGCCGGAAACGGGACAACAGCCTGTCCATTGTGGTCCATCCTTGTCCATAGGCGGTGAAGAAGCTTCATCAATCGGGATCCGCTTCCGATGGAAGCATCGAATCATCAATGACGACACGAGGCTGCGCGACTGAAGATTGTCTGTCAACAGATTGTCTGATAAAGCATGTTCAGGTTTATCAAATTGCCTCGCGAACTTGCGGAGGAATAACTCCAGAACCGGCGCTGCCGCAGCCGGCACAACTTTCACCGCTGACATCGATCAAACCGCGATGTCTTTGTTTTCAGTGGAAAGCGGTGACGGCATCTCGGCCATGTGAAGGCTGCGAACATGTCGTCGTCGTGGTGACGGCGCCTTGGTGAACAAACGGGCCTTCCTTCTCATGGATGGACGGCTCCACGGATGACGCCGACCTCACCAGCTTTCCCAATATGCATATCGAGATGCCCGATCTGGGAACGGTAAGTGTTGAGATTGAGGAAGCAGAGAAGATGACTGATACGAGAGCATTGCTCGATAATATGACCTTGGCCGAGCAGGTCTCGCTACTTTCCGGCGATACGTTCTGGTCTTTACCGCCCATCGACCGCCTAGGGATAGGGAGATTGCGCTTGACGGACGGCCCCAACGGCGCCCGCGGGGCCGGGTCTTTTGTCGGGGGTGTGACTGCAGCGGCTTTCCCGGTAGGCATTGCCATCGGAGCGAGTTGGAACCCGGACCTAGCCAGGGAAATCGGCAGTGCGCTAGGTGACGAGGTTCTTTCCAAAGGGGCCCATGTCTCGTTGGCGCCGACCGTTAACATCCAGCGCAGCGTCACAAACGGCCGCAACTTTGAGTGTTTCTCTGAGGATCCGATACTGACGGCGGAACTTGCCGTCGGCTATATCGAAGGTCTGCAGTCCAAGAAAGTGGGTGCCACGATAAAACATTTCGCCGGCAACGAGTCCGAGATCGAACGTACAACCATCTCTTCAGATATCGACGAACGCACTCTGCGCGAAGTCTACCTAATACCCTTTGAGGCTGCGGTGAAGCGGGCAAAGGTCTGGGCCGTGATGTCTTCATATAACAAACTAAACGGTACTTACACGGCGGAAAGCCATTGGCTGTTGAACGAGGTACTGCGCGGTGACTGGGGTTTTAACGGCGTGGTGATGTCGGACTGGTTCGGCTCGCGTTCGACCGCACCCACCGTGAATGCTGGGCTGGATCTGGAGATGCCGGGCCCGACCCGCGACCGCGGCTCCAAGCTTCTGGCGGCGATCGACGCGGGCGAGGTAAGTGTCGAGACCGTCCGCGCCTGTGTGCACAATATCCTGACCCTGATGGAACGCACCGGCGCAATCAACGATCATCGCGAGTTTAAGGAGTACGCCATTAATCGGCCGGAACATAGGGCACTCATCAGGCGCGCGGGAGCGGAAAGCGCAGTTCTGCTACAGAATGACGGCATCCTGCCATTGGCTCAGCAAGGTACGGTCGCCATCATTGGACCCAATGCCAAGATCGCGCAGGTTATGGGAGGCGGCTCGGCGCAGTTGAACCCCCACTATGTCGTCAGTCCGTGGCAGGGGCTGGCGGACGCCCTGGGTGAGGAGAACGTGTGCTACGCTCAGGGTTGCAGCAATTATCGGTTTCAGCCGCTGATCGAAAACCCGACAACCTTCGAATTTTTCCAAGAAAGGGAGCTTGCTGGCGAGCCCGTGATGGTTATCGAGGAACCGTCGAGCCTCGGTGTATGGTTGCCCCCCGTGGCCGGGGGCCTAGTCGATCCGCATCGCTTTTCCGCCCGAATGCGCACCGTCTTCACAGCCTTAGAAGCCGGCGTCTATCGCGTCGGCCTGACCTCGGCCGGGCTTGGTCGGGTCTATGTGGACGGCAGGCTTGTGGTGGACGCCTGGGCTTCCTGGACACGTGGTACCACATTCTTTGAAGAAGGCTGCGAGGAGGTCGTGGGTGAAATCACGCTCGAAGCCGGCCGTAAATACGAGGTCGTCGCCGAGTACGCCCGGCACGATCACGTCAACCTCTATATCGCCGCAATTCGGGTAGGAATAGGCAGGTTTTCGGCCGAAGCGGAGATTGCCGAGGCAGCAGCCGTCGCCGCGAAGGCTGATCATGCGGTAGTCTTCGTGGGCAGAACGGGCGACTGGGATACCGAGGGCTCCGATCTCCGCGGCATTGCACTTCCCGGTCTGCAGGACCAGCTTGTTGAGGCGGTAATTGCGGCCAATCCGAACACGATTGTCGTCCTACAAACCGGTGGACCGGTGGAAATGCCTTGGCTTTCCGGTGCTCGTGCAGTACTGCAATGCTGGTATCCCGGCCAGGAAGCTGGCAACGCGATCGCCGATGTGCTCCTCGGCAAGGCCGAGCCCTCGGGCCGACTGGCACAGACCTTCCCCGTGCGCTGGGCTGACAATCCCACACATACCGAGGATGACGCGGTCTATCCAGGCAAGAATGGCCATGTGCGATATGACGAAGGTGTGTTCGTTGGATATCGGCACTACGATCGCCAGGACGTTAAGCCACTGTTCCCCTTCGGTCATGGTCTCGGTTATTCAAGCTTTGCGATGTCAGACCTGACGGTAGGGCTGCCGGATCCTGCCGGCGCGGTGACAGTGACACTGGGATTGACCAACGTCAGCGAGCGGCCAGGTTCGGCAGTGGTGCAAATCTATGTCGGCGATGTTGAAGCATCTGTACCCAGACCGGTTAAAGAATTGAAAGCCTTCTCGAAAATCGCCCTGGAACCCGGTGAGAAACGAAGGCTCAGTTTCATTCTTGACGCCCGAACATTTGCCTTCTTCGACACGACCGAGCGGTGCTGGCGGATAGAGACGGGGGAATTTGCAGTTATGGTTGGGTTCTCGGCCACCGACATCCGTTTGAGTGGAACTGTCACGCAAAAGGGCGCTGTCTTAGCGCTCTAATCGTGCAGAGAAGCAAAGACTACGTTGGCGGTGGTTGAGTCCCAAAAGAGAGCGCAGTGGCGGTGAAGTTCGGTGAATGAGTGAAAGAATGGCTCAAAACGGGCGATATTGTCATCGACAGGAAGGATACCGACCTTCATAGGCGGCGAAGATGGCGTCGGAAGCGTTGGCGGACACGTTCGCGACAGCGTCGGTCCTATGCTTTTTTTGATGCCTTTCGCAGTCTCTCGAACTGAGCTCACGCTAGCCGCGAGATCGGAATCGTCAATCGTATCGAGGGCTGCCACATTCTCGTGCAGTTCGGCTCGACCGATCTCCTTCAGGACATATGTATCGAGCAGAAATTTCAAGCTTAGTCATCCAGCGCGCTAAGATCGGGAGCACCGATCGACCCGAGCGATATCGTATCCACCGGTGCAAAGATTGCGGGCAGCAAAGGTGGATCTCGATCGCCCAACCCTGATCATTTCTGGCAATGAGAAATCTTGTTTTCGGACGCGGAGCCACGGACAGACGCCGTCGCTCTGTGCGGAAACTTGAGCCCGCAGCCCTTTCCAGGTATCTATCGGTCGAGAGCGCAAAATTACAGGCACAGGATGCGGCGATGCTGAAAACCGACACCCGCCAAGCAAATTGGCGCCGTGCTAATCCAGCGAAATATGATGCTCATCTTGCTGTACAGCGAGCCGTAAAGGCAGGCGAGCTGGAAAAGCAAACATGTGAGGTCTGCGGGATTGAAACGGTCGACGCCCATCATGATCAATACGACGACCCTTTAAAGGTGCGCTGGTTATGCCGACGGCATCACACAAGGCTTCACCACTACGGCGAGGATATGTTTCCGATCAGGAATGGCCTTTAGGTGCGGTCCGCCGATCGCTCTTGATTTCAGTTGGCGTTCCCGCGTGACTTGATGTCTAGCAACGCGATGAAGGCGCACATTGCTTGTTGCGTAACTTCCGCCATGTGATGATTTCGTTCGACTGCCCTCCGGATAGGATTGACGCGAAGGCATTGCCCTCGCGCCCTTCTCTACCACTCAGTCCAACAGGCTAAGATGTAGTGGCTCAGGAAAATACTCGAAGCCCTCTCCCGCTATGCCAACGTGCCCGTAGCCCGGCCATGGGAAGTGGTAGGACATGAAGGGTATTCTATTGGAGGCCAGCATTTTCAGAATGCGCACACGCGATTGAGCCGACAGTTTGGGATCGGTATCGAACGCAAATTCCATCAAAGGCTTTTCGAACAGAAGCACAGGATGATGAGTGAGGTCGCCGCCATAGCACATTGTCTTTCCTGCTGACTCAATCATAAAGCAGCTATGGCCGAGTGTGTGTCCAGGAGCGCTAATGGCATGAATACCAGGAAGAAACTCTTGTTCGTCCTGGAAAAAAACCATGCGGTCCCGCACGGGTTTGAGGTTGTGGATCGCGGCTTTAACAAGACCGTTGAGATCGCCTCCAAGTTTTTTCTCGTCGGTCCAGAAATCGTAGTCGGTTTGGCTGATGTACACCTGGGCGTTTGGAAACGTTGGTTTCCCGTCGTCGCCCCAGATTCCGCCGACGTGGTCCCAATGAGCATGCGAACAGACGACAGCGTCAATATCTTCCAGCGCAATATTCGCGGCGGCCAAGCAAGACTTGAGACGGCCAGTCGTCGGGCCAAATTGCTTAAGCGATCCCATCCCCGTGTCGAACAAAATCAGCTTGCCACCGATGTTTACGACAGGTGCGTTCTGAGCGAGAACGACCTCATCCGTGGGCAGGAAGCTGTGGTTTAGCATGGATCTTATCTCGTCGGCCGGGACGCCGAGAAAGCTTTGTGTCGGGTCGCCGAGCGGAAGTGGGCCGTCTGATACGATGGTTACCTTGGCGTCCCCAATGGCAAATCGATAAAAGTCCGGAGCTTGTGCCCCGGAAACGGGGCTCGCCCTAGCGTGAGCCGCTATACTGTTCGCACCCAAAACGGCTCCACTCAAAGCAGCTCCCCCTGCCAATAGTAAGTTGCGGCGGTCGATCTCGAAACGTTCATTTCCCATTTCACTCCTCCCCATTTGTAAAATGCGTCTGCAGACCGCGCTTGTCTTGCGACGGATTTCGGCTTTGTCTGCATCGGAAAGGTATCAAGTGGCAGGTCTACGACAATTGAATTGCAAGTCCATTTCAATGAGCATCGCTCAACAAATGATCTCGCTCGGACCTGCGATTCATCAATCGAAACAACCGGTTTCGGGGTACCGCGTTGCTCCGGCCATCAGATCTCGTTGGCTTACGGTGAGTTCGAAAGAACTCTTGGCTCCCTGACTGCGGGACGCGGCTCGCATCCGAATATCGGCAAGATTATCGTGGATCGCCTTGGCTGCCTCTTTGTCATGTGAGTGGCCCTGCGTCAGGTCGCCAACGGTGTTCATTAAGCGGTAGGAGGATAGATGTTACCTCTTCCCTCGAAGCACCGCTCCTTGAGGAAGAAGCCACGGAAAACCGCGAGGACGTAACGATCTTCCGGTGGGCGCTACATTCCTTCCCGGGCATATTGCGGAGCCAGCAGCATGCTTCTGAAGCACGTTGCCAGCCCGGCATTCCGCCTTATCCGACATGGTTACGACTGTAGAATGGCCGACTTCTCTACCGGCCGCCTACGGTCGCACGTCATAGGAAGCCGATCGAGATCCAGGGCACCGCTGCGACGATCGCAAGCCCGAGAAGCAGGGCGATCATGTACCCCCACAGCGGCTTTATCCCTTCCACCGGGTTAACACGGCCGATTGCACAGGCGGCATAATAACCGACGCCGAACGGCGGCAGGAACAGGCCCACCCCCATGGCGAGAATGACCACGATCGAATAGTGCACGTCGTGGATCCCTAATCCCTTGGCGATCGGAAATACCAGAGGTGCGAACAGAACCACCGCGGGAATGCCTTCCAGCACGCTACCGAGCACAATGAACGCGACGATCGACACGATCATAAAGATCGGCGCTCCTCCGGGTAGACCTGCCATCGTCTGAACCAGCCCACGCGAAAAACCCGATTGCGTCAGGCACCAGGCCACAGCCGTTGCCGCCGCGATAATGAAAAGGATGGCTCCGGACAAGACCGCCGTTTCCACCAGCATCGGACCCACCCGCTTCCAGTCGAACCGGCGGTAAATGAGGAGGCCTGCCAGCAGCGAGTAGGCAATGCCGATTGTCGAGACTTCCGTGGCGGTAGCAACGCCTTCGACAACCGCTGTACGGATGATAAAAGGCAGGGCCAAAGCCGGAAGCGCAATCAGGAATGTGCGGAAGATCTCCCTGGCCGGCGGCTTGCGAAAACCCGACATGTCCTCGTTGCGATAGCGCCACCAGACGACAACGCAAAGCATCAAACCGCAGACGAACGCCGGCAAAAGACCGCCTATGAACAGGGCCGAAATCGATACGCTCGTAACCGATCCGATGGTGATCAATACGAGGCTCGGCGGGATCGTCTCCGTCTGCGCACCCGTAGCCGCAAGCAGGGCCACGAGATCACCGGGCTTTGATCCTCTCGCTTTCATCTCCGGGAACAGTGCCGGGGCGACAGCAGCCATGTCGGCGGTCTTCGAACCCGATATCCCAGACACCAGATACATTGCCGCGACGAGGACGTAACACAGGCCGCCTCTGACATGTCCGAGCAAGGACGCCAGGAAGTTCAGCATCGCTTTTGCCATGCCCGTAACCTCCATCAGCATACCCAGCAGCACGAACAGCGGGACCGCCAGCAGGAGAAGATGCGACATTCCCTCATCAAGCCGACCCGCGATCACGCTTATCGGACGGCTCGTACCCAGAGCCACATAACTGATGGCAGCGAGAGCGAACACGAACGCGATTGGTACGCCGCTCAGCACACCTAGTGCGATGAAGACTACGAAGAAAAGCACGAGGTTCCAGTTGCCCATCGCCATGATCAACGGTTTCGCCGCAATCGCCAACCCTATCAAGCATGCGGCTACAAGGACTCCGATCAGGAAATCGCTCAGCCTGATGCGCTGAAGGGCATTGGTCACGCCAAGGATAAGCATCAGGCCAAGTCCGATCGGAAGACCAAATGAACGCCATGCGACCGAAACCTCCATCGCGGGAGTGACGACCGGAACTTCATGAAGAGCGTAGACCGTGGCTTTGGGCAGAAGAAGCACGCAGACCGAAAGGCAAAAGACAAGTGCAGCCACCTCCAGTCTTGCCCTTACGACGGGCGGCATCGCGTCCGCGATAACGCCCATCCTCATGTGCTGTCCGCGGTGAAAAGCGAGGACCGCGCCCACGATCGAAAGCCAGAGGAACAACATGGAGGCGAGCTCGTCCGACCAGATGAGCGGCTCGCCCCATGCATAGCGGGCGAAGACGCCCGCCGACAGCACGAGTACCTCGACGACAACAAGTGCTGCGGCGATCAATTCAATCAGGCGCACCACGCCCGCTTCAGCTTTCGCCAGGACTGGCCACGCGCCGATCACCGGGGGGCTGACATTTTCAGAAGTAGCCATGTCAACGCCTCAGATCAATTTGCCCGAGGTAGACTCCAGCAACGCCCATGCTTCCTCGCCAAAACGCCCCTTCCAATCGGAGTAGAACGACGAAGCTTGCAGCGTCGCGCGGAACTTGGAAACATCGACGTCGATAAATTCAAGACCCTTGCTCGTCAGCTCTGCCTGGAGTTCGGAATTCAGCTTTTCGACATCAGCGCGTTGCACGAGAGCCGAGCGATTGATCTCGGTGACGACAATGTCACGCAAGTCCTCAGGCAGCATCTCGAAGTTGTCCCGATTGGCGAGAATCCAGAAGCCGTCCCACATATGGTTGGTCCGGGAGAGATACTTTTGAACCTCGTACATCTTGGCAAAGTAAATGCCAGCGAGCGGGTTTTCGAGACCGTCGGCGACGTGGGTCTGGAGTGCGGAATAAGTTTCGCCCCATGGAATCGACGTCGGCGCGGCGCCGAGAGACTTGAAAAGCGATGTCCAGAGCGGCGCAGGAGGGACGCGGATCTTGAAGCCCTTGAGGTCCTCGGGCGACTTGATCGGTTTCCCGATCGAGGTCGTCTGCCGAAAGCCGTTGTCCCACATCTTCTCGAAGGCGATCAGGTTGACCTTCTCAAAAGCCGTCCGGATGCTCCGGCCGAGCTCACCATCCACCGACTTCCACACCTGCGCGTAGTCGGGGTAGGCAAATCCTACACCGGTGATGGCCGCCGGCGGGACGAGTGTCGCTGCGATGAGGCCTGTCTGCGCAAGAAGGTCCAGGCCACCTGATCGAAGCTGGCTGAGCATATCAGCATCGGTGCCGAGCTGGCTCGCGGGGAACACTTGAATGCTCACGCGGCCGTCTGTCTGCTGGCTGATCTTGTCGGAAGCCTCGGTCATCCGCGTGTTGAGCGGATGATCAACCGGCATGATGTTGGCGAATTTAAACGAGAATTCAGGCGAACTCGCACGCATGATGCGCGGTGCCGCAAGCGCGGCGGTCATCGCCACGGAACTCATAATAAGGGTACGGCGATTCATTGTGATCATTGGTTCCTCCTCTAACCGTGTTGATCTATGTCGATGTTTTTAGGAGCCTCCAGCGCAGGCGCTCTCCTCGTAAGCGTCCTCAGTTTCTTGCAGGTTGCTTAGACCTTGGACTGATGTCGCTGAAGCCGGAAGCCTCCCACTGTGCGGCTGGACGTAAATTAGGCGCTTGCGCCAAACGTCCGCAAATGAATTGCCTCCGGCCAATGGTGAGTTGAACTCAGGCGAGTTCGGCGTGACCCGCGATGGAGACAAAGTTTTTCTGGGAGCACGCGCCAGGCAACATGAATCCAGGTCACATGTTTTTTGCGCAAACTCTTTTGATGTGGAGGAAGCCGCCATGCTAACCGCTTTGCATGCGAGCATGGCACTCCGGTGGGATGTGCCGGCCTATGACGTGCCAGTATCGCGGAGGAGACCGGAATTGCACCAAGCTTTAGAAACAAAGCCGAGCCCGGCACGAGGACCGGGAAAACCGACAATCGGTTTTATCGGTCTCGGCTCGATGGGATTGCCGATGGCGTCGCATCTCCTAAAAAGCGGCTTCAGGGTCAAGGGGTTTGACATCTCGGAGAATGCTCTAAGAAGCTTCGCTGACAGTGGCGGGACTGCCTATCCAGACGCTACAGAAGCGGCCAGCGAGACCGACGTCTTGATGTTGATGGTAGTCAACATCGACCAGGCGCACCAAGCCCTCTTCGAACGGGGCGCCCTGGCAAATTCAGCCAAGGCCAGCGTGGTCATCTTGATGTCAACATGCCCTCCCGGCGAGGTTGAACAGCTCGCCGAGGCCGTTATTGCTCGCGGTCACCGGTTTCTGGATGCGCCTGTTTCCGGCGGCGTCGCCGGAGCGCGCGACGCGTCGCTCTCCATCATGGTGGCTGGCGACAGGCAAACCTATGAGATGAGCCGCAATCTTTTCGACGTGCTCGGCTCCAAGATCTATTATCTCGGAGAGCGGCCTGGCCAGGCATCGGTTGCCAAAGCAGTCAACCAGTTGCTGTGCGGCGTACACTTGGCGGCAGCGGCTGAGGCGCTGTCGCTCGCCGAAAGGGCTGGCCTCGACACCTCAACGGTACTCGAGATCGTGTCCGGCTCGGCGGCCGCCAGCTGGATGCTCAACGATCGTGGCCAGCGGATGCTTCTGGAAGACCCTGAGGTAACGAGCGCGGTAGACATCTTTGTGAAAGATCTCGGTATCGTGCTTGCCGCTGGCTCCTCTGCCAGGGCCGCCCTGCCGCTCGCCTCCGTTGCGCATCAGTTCTTCCTTGCCGCGTCTGGGCAGGGGTCAGGCTCGGCAGATGACAGTCAGGTCATTCGTGCGTATCGGGGAATGACCGCGGGCCAGAAGGAGGCAAAGAAGTGAGTGCCGAGATCAAAAGCAATTACGCGCGACTGTCCGGCATCACCATGCACTACCTGACCGCAGGATCCGGTGAGCCGCTGGTTCTCCTTCACGGGGTACCGCAGAGTTCGCACGAATGGCGGCACGTGATCCCCTTCCTCGCGGACAAGTACGCGATCATCGCGCCGGACCTGCGGGGCCTCGGCGACACTTCCCGGCCCGCCGATGGGTACGACAAGAAAACGATTGCCGAGGACGTGTGGGAGCTTCTTTCTGAACATCTGAAGATCGATCGCTTCAATCTTGTGGGACACGACTGGGGCGGCCCGGTGGCGTTTGCCCTGGCCGCGCAGCACCGGGGGGCTGTTAGCAAGCTCGCGATCCTGGACGTTACCATTCCTGGCGATGGAGCGGACATGTCGCAAGGCGGCCGCCGTTGGCACCACCCTTTCTTCAGGACGCCGGATTTGCCGGAAGCGATGTTCGGCGGTCGCGAGCATATCTATCTGGAATGGTTGTTTGACAATTACGGCAGCCGGGCAAACGTGCTATCTCAGGAAGACAAGAATGAGTATTTCCGTACCTACCTGAAACCGGGTGGCCTGCGCACACTTCTCGCCTATTATCGGGGCTTTCCAACCGACGTCAAAGACAACGAGTTATTCCTCGAGAGGGATGGCAAGCTCGAAATGCCGGTCCTCGCCCTGGGCGGAGACAGTGGTTTTGGCCGCGGCATGGAGACGATGGAATCACTGCAGCGGGTGGCAAGTGACGTTCGAGGCGGATTGATCCCGGGCTCGGGTCACTGGGTTGCGGAAGAAGCTCCCGAATTCATAGCGAACGAACTCGGGAAATTCTTCGGCTAAACCACTGCCTGACGTCGGGGATGCGCGTCTGATCCACCAGTCGCGCATCACCGACCCTGATTGCGCATAACTCACCTCCCGCCGACGTCGATCTCACTCGCAGAAACCGCGTCGCCAGCCAGGGTCTCTTCGATCCAACGTTTGAACAGAGCGATCTTTGGCGTTCTTGCCCTGGACCGTAAGTACACGAGACTATGGCAATTGATGCTGGGGCCTTCCAGGCCAAACGGCGCAACGAGCCTCCCGCTTTTCAGATCTTGCCGGACGAGTATGAGGCTTTCCAGGCAAACGCCAAGTCCATCCGCGGCCGCATTGATGGACATGAAAGATCTATCGAAACGCAGCCCCCGATCCATGTTGAGCCTCACACCGTGGTCGTCGGCCCAATCCTGCCAGCGATAGAGGTTCACTTCGGAGTGGATGAGCGGAAATCTGGCGAGATCCTGCGGTGAGCGTATTCCGTTTGCGCCCTCGACCAACGATGGGGCGCACAGGACCACTATTGGCTCGGGCGGGAAGGGCTCGACGGCGATGCCAACCTCCACGGGCTGCGTTCCGTAGCGGATGTCTATATCGACGTTGCCGGTCCTGAGCTCGGCCGGGTCACCAGAAGCGTGCAGTCGAAGATCGATCTCCGGATAGCGGGCGCTAAACCGGGCGAGGCGAGGCATGAGCCACTGCGAAGCGAGACTGACAACCGAATGGATATTCAGAATGTCACTTTTGCCCTTCTTCGTGAAATTTCGCGTGGCGCTCTCGATCCTTCGAAAGGAGGCGCTGATCTCTTCAGCGTAAGCCCTTCCCGCGTCAGTCAGCATGATTGAACGCCCGGAGCGATGAAATAAAGCAATTCCGAGCTCCGAATCCAGCGCGGCCATTTGATGGCTCACGGCCGAGGGGCTGATGCTCAGTTCCTCGGCGGCTTTTCCAAAAGATCCAAGACGTGCGACAGCTTCCAACACCTGTAGCGATCGCAGCGAAGGAAACTCCAACGCGCTCATCACCCCTCCTCCCGTTTATGCGTGCCTCGCCACCGTTCCTACTTGAGACATTCAGTACGCTGGAGGACGCCCTTCCTCTATATTCCATGAGGAAATTTAACGCAAATGATGCATTTGTTGAGATGGATTCATGCATTGACCGATGGAATTCGCTTGTCCGGATGAAGCGTTTTTAACACTTTGCCCTTCGGAACGGCCTTTGCGCCGTTCTTTGCTAAGGGAGGAATGCATGGCTGAACGGGTGATCTCCGTGTCCGGCGCGCCGTACGACGGGCATAGCAGAGAGGCCGCACTGGAGAGCGCGGCAGCCCTCGGGTTCACGCATTTCGAGCCGGCCTTTATCGTTGGATATACAGAACCCTTCGATGAGACCGCCTTCACACCTTCCGAGATGACCAGTTGGCGCAGCGCGCTTAGGTCTTCGGGGCTCTTGTGTCATGCAATGTCGTCGCACATCGACCTCGGTTTGGAAGATTCGGTCGAAGTGTTCACGGGCCGCATGGCATTCGCCGCGGCGATTGGAGCCAAGGTTATTGCGACCAACGCGGCCGCCCGACAAAGAGAGGCAACATTCCGTCGCAACGTCGAAACCATACTGAGAAGAGCGGAAGCCTTTGATATCATCGTTGGCCTGGAAAACCCAGGAGACGGCAGCGATAGCCTGATCAACACCGCGCGGGACGGTATTTCTCTTGTTGAGGAATTCGGATCGCCCTTTCTAAAGCTAAATTACGACGCTGCAAACACGGCGTCACATCGACCGGACATGGACGATCTCGCAGGTGATGGAATCCTGGCGCTGCCGGAATCGGCGCACGCCCATATCAAGGATGTCCGTGAAACCGACGAAGGTTGGTTTTTCTGCGATATCGGCGACGGCAAGGTCGGGTGCGAGCGCCTCCTGGCCGCAATCGCAAAGCTCGACAGCCTCCCGGTCAGTATTGAACTTCCCTTGAGACTGCATCGCAATCGGCAGGCGCAGCCCGTTCGCCGCCAAGTTCCCGTGCCGCTGTCAACGATCGAGGACTCGCTGGCTCGGTCGCTCAAGGTCGTCCGGCGAGCGCTCAACCACAATCAATGACCGTGTCTGGAGGAGGACGCAGTGCAACGTTTTGTAAACAACCGCGATGAGGTCGTGGAAGATACCATCAAGGGCTTTGTGAAGGCACACCGAGACATCGTGCGCCTCGCCGAAAACCAACGCGTGGTGACGGCGATTGACCGGCCCACGCAAGGAAAAGTGGGTGTCGTAACTGGAGGTGGCTCCGGACACGAGCCTGCCTTCAGTGGCTATATAGGCCGCAACATGCTCGACGCGGTCGCGGTCGGCGAGCTGTTTTCGTCGCCAACGGCAAAGAGCTTTCATGATGCCATACGCGAAGCGAATGGTGGAAACGGCGTCGTTGTCCTCTACGGAAATTATGCCGGAGACAACATGAACGTGAAAATGGCGATGAAACTCGCCGCGAAGGACGGCATCGAGGTTGCCACGGTGGTTGCGAACGATGACGTGTGCTCCGCCTCCGCCGAGGAGCGGGAGAAGCGCCGAGGCGTTGCCGGAGAGATCTTCATGTGGAAGGTCGGCGGAGCGAAAGCGTCGATGGGCGCCAGCCTATCCGAGGTTCGTGACGCAGCACAGAAGGCCATCGACAATTGCCGCTCGGTCGGTGTCGGATTGGGGCCGTGCACTCTTCCAGCGGTCGGACATCCGAACTTCCAGATCGAGCTTGGCACCATTGAAGTCGGTATCGGCCATCACGGCGAGCCGGGCGTGCGAGTAGAAGCGCTCAAGAGCGCATCAGAGGTCGCCAAGGATATGTGCCAGATCGTGCTGGATGATCATGATCTCGGCTCGGGGACAGAAGTGGCCGTACTGGTATCTGGCCTTGGCGCGACACCGCTGAACGAACTTTACATTCTCTTCGACACCGTCGAGGAGGAAATCTCCGGCCGCGGCCTCAGGATCCACAAAGCGTATGTTGGTAACTACTTCACGTCTCTTGAGATGGTTGGAGCGACTTTGACGGTCATGGCGCTCGATGAAGAGCTAAAGTCGCTACTGGAGGTCGAGGTTCGCTGCGCGGCGACGCTTTAAGGAGAGAACAATGCAAAAAATGAATAACGCGGCAGCCGGAGAAATCGTAGTCTCCATGGCAAGAGCGATCATCGATAACCGCGCCTACCTCAGCGAGATCGACGGCAAGATTGGCGACGGCGATCACGGAATAAATATGGCGAAAGGTTTCGGTTTAGTGGCCGACCGGATACGCGGCAAGGAGCTATCGCTCGCAAAAGCGCTTGAGACCCTCGGAACAGTCCTGATGACCGAGATCGGCGGATCTATGGGTCCGCTTTACGGTGTGATGTTCACCGAGTTTGCCCAGCAGATCGATCAGGTCGACCAGATCGACAACAAGACGTTCAGCCGAATGCTGCATGCTGGCTTGACGGGTATTCAACAAATTGGTTCGGCCAAAGTCGGCGACAAGACATTGCTTGACACGTTGGTGCCTGCTGTTGAAGCTTTTGACAATGCGACATCAGAAGGAAAATCCTTCGACGAGGCATTGGAACTCCTCGTTGCGGCAGCCGAAAGTGGCCGCGATTCGACGGTGAACTTGATCGCGCGGATCGGCCGAGCCAGCAGGCTGGGCGAACGATCGCTCGGCGTGCTGGATGCTGGTGCGACGTCTTGCGCGCTGATCCTCAAGGAGTTGTCTGAGGGAACCCGCAATAGGCTTCAATAGTGTCATCGCTTCTTGAGCGTGATCATAGTGAGAACCGAAGTGATGCCGAGCTTAAGGGGAAGCCAATCCAGAGTGCCGCTCGGTTATTGATGTGAAACGCGCCGCGATAGAAATCCGGCAACAGTCCTCCGTGTGCCGCCCGAGGGTGGACACCCGCTTTCGCGGCCATCCGGGAATCAAATTTGGCGGACAGATTGGGTCGGCGGCGAACTATGCATTCGGTCTCCGGGCACCATCGCTCTCGCTTGCAGGGTCGGGTTCCGCAAACCGCGAAAGGCACGACTCATCGCAACTTAGGCGGTGCCACGACTGAAGCTGACGCGACATTCGGTCACGCGGCGACGCAGAGTCCTTCGCTCAGCCAACACCTGACCCGCTAAATCGAAGACACGAGTAATCGGCCTGCGGGCAGCGACGACCTGGCACGAAGCTCGAAAATCGTGCGTCGAACGGTGGCCCAAACGGAAGCAAGCCAATCCCGCTTGTCTGTGATGGCGTCCTGGCCCGGTTCCGGATCTTCCATGATCAACCCATAAAGGGTCCGCTAGCAAGCTGCGGCCGCGTCGGCTTCGCCTCGCGGTGATCGCGCCCGGACCCCGTGCCTTTTGAGGAGCCATCGAGCGGGAATTGGCCCGCTCCCGTAGGAGCCTCTCAAATGTCGCACGATCTCTCTCTCGCACAGTCCCACGCCCTCCAGCTTTCCCGTGACCTGATGGTCCCGGTCACCCTCTTCGAGGTCGACGGAGAATACGGCGTCCTTCCTTCTGACGAGATCGACGCCGACGACGATCTGGCGATCGTGCACGAGTATACGCCATGGCCGGCTCATTGAGCCGGCGCCGCGTGGGTGCCCCTTGCGAGCGGCAGGCCGCAAGGGGGGCTTCGCCGCGTCCGACGTCAGCTTGCATGATCCGACAATTGCCAGCCGCGCCCTTGCGGTCTTTGCTCTTCGGGGCCTGCCGAAAGGCGTCGGTGAACCGACGGGCAAGGAAGGATTATGGAGGCCGATCGCTGGGCGATCGGAATGAAAAATGAAGAGAAGAGAGATTGAAGCGCTGCGCGATCAGGTCAGTTGTGCGGCAGTGCTTGAGCATGCCGGTTTTGCAATAGACGCGAAGGAAAGCACGCGACGGGCAGCCAAGTTCCGCCGCGGCGGCGAGATCATTATCGTCACCTATGAAGGGCGTGGGTGGTTCGATCCCCTGTCCGACGCGAAAGGCGATGTGTTCCGGCTCGTCGAGCATCTCGATCGGGTCGGTTTTCCCGAAGGTGCAGAACGGGTCGCGGCTCTGGTCGGGTTTCAGATCACGGGGCCGGAGTGGCAGCCCGCGAAAGATGGTCAGAGATCCGACCTCTCTCTTCCCGATCGTTGGCAGTCCCGCAGGCGACCCTGGCCTGGTTCCTCGTCGTGGCGGTACCTCAACGGCGAGCGCTATCTGCCAGCGACCGTGCTGCGAGCGACCGTCAAAGGCGACCTTCTGCGCGAAGGCCCGCAAGGCAGCATGTGGGCGGCGCACCGGGACCAGGCCGGGGTCTTGACCGGCTGGGAAGCGCGGGGTCCGCAATACCGGGGTTTTGCATCCGGAGGAACCAAGGTTCTCTTCCGTCTCGGTTCGGACAGCGCTTCGCGCCTGGCCGTCACGGAAGCGGCGATCGACGCCATGAGCCTCGCGGCGATCGAAGATTTGCGGGAGGGGACGCTTTATCTCAGCACTGGCGGCGGATGGTCGCCGACCACGGAGGCAGCGTTGCGGAAGTTAGCGGCGAAGCCCGCCGTCCAGATGGTAGCGGCGACGGACGCCAATCCGCAGGGCGAGATGTTTGCCGAACGGCTGCGGACGCTTGCCGACGATGCAGGCTGCGACTGGCTTCGACTTCGGCCACCGCAAGAGGATTGGAACGAAACCCTGAAGATCAGGGAAAAGGAAAAGAGGGAAACGATGGAAGGACGAGGCGTGCCGCATGCGCGCCGTCCGCGTCAAGGGAGGCTTCGCCCGGCGGAGCCGGCCCTTGACCCTGACGGCCGCGATGGCGGCGGCAGCCAAGGGGTCATGAAGGACTGAAGAGGAAGGCAAGGTCGATAGGACAGTGCCGCGCTTCGGCCCGAAACCTCCGAAGGAGTGCAGATGAACCCCTACCCCGCAATCCGAAAAGTCTTCCAGGGCGTCGCAAGCCGACCGCAGATGTTCCGCATGTTCGACCGTCATCTCCAGCGGCCCAACCGTTGGGAAGACGACGCAACACCGCTCTATAACGGCGAATGGTTCGAAATCCTGCCGCCGCTCTGGATCTGCGGTTCGATGTTTGCGATGCGCGAGTTCCTGACCGGTTCGGTGACATCAGTGTTCTTCGCACTCCGGATCGATGAGGCGATCCGCTATTTTCACGGCTATTGCGACCTTTCCCACAAAGCGTCAGTCGAGACCATGCGCCTTGCGATTATCGAGCGCGAGAGCCGCCCGGTCCGGGTTTTAACGCGCGCGGAACGCCTTGAGCACATCTGGAGCAGCACGGCGGACGACTTTCGCGGCTATGCGGGCGAGCGCTGGCCGGAGGCCTCGCGCGGCAAGCGCACTGTGATGATCTACGGCGGTAAAGACGGCACTGTTCTGAAGCTGCTGGAAGGCCTCAGCGACGACGAGATCGCCGCCAAGCTGCCGGTACAACTGCGCCACCTCCCCTCGCCGATCGCGGCTTGAGAGTTTCCGATTGCATCCGTGCGCGAAGCAATCGCGCCCGGCCCACGATAGCCGCGCAGCCCATGCAGGCGGCCCCTTCCACCCCTTCGCGTTCCTCGACTGTCGCTTGCGGCGGATCGATGACGCTCGCTCACAAGGAGCTTTCGATGAGCACCGATCCATTCACCCTTGATATGTTTGGTAGCAGCGCTTTGTCATCAGGACTTGGTCTTGGCGTCACGGCGTTCGGCGGTTTTGCCGCCAACGACGACGAGCCCGACCCGACCCCACCCTCTCCTGCGCGGGCTCTGCCGGCGACCAACCGGCCGGTCCAGCGAAAGCAGGGGCAGCGCGCCAACTTCTATCTCGACGATGGCGACCGCGATCTCGCCGCGACCTGGAAGGAGCGAGCACGCATCAATGTCGCGGCCATCCTCACCGCAAACGAAATCGAGAGGCAAAATCTGCCGGCGACTCCGGCCGCCCAGGCGAGGCTGATCCGCTTCACCGGTTTCGGCGCCGGCGAGCTGGCAAACGGCATGTTCCGGCGGCCTGGGGAAACCGACTTCCGCACAGGTTGGGATGATCTCGGCAACTCGCTGGAAACAGTGGTCAGCGAGGGCGAATACGCGTCGCTCGCCCGTTGCACCCAATATGCACACTTCACCCCTGAATTCGTCATTCGGGCAATCTGGATGGGCATTCATCGTCTCGGCTGGCGCGGCGGCCGAGTGTTGGAGCCGGGGATCGGAACAGGCCTGTTTCCGGCGCTGATGCCGAAACAGTATCGCGAACTGAGCTACGTCACCGGCATCGAGCTCGATCCCGTCACGGCCCGCATCGCGAAACTGCTGCAGCCGAAGGCGCGTATCATCAACGGCGATTTCGCGCGCACGGACCTTAATGCGATCTACGATCTTGCCATCGGCAACCCGCCCTTCTCCGATCGCACGGTTCGTTCCGACCGGCAATATCGTTCGCTAGGCCTTCGGCTGCACGATTACTTCATCGCCCGATCGATCGATCTCCTGAAACCGGGCGCCCTGGCCGCTTTCGTCACCAGCGCCGGCACCATGGACAAGGCCGATCGTACTGCCCGCGAACACATTGCCAAGTCCGCAGACCTGATCGCCGCGATCCGATTGCCCGAAGGCAGTTTTCGGCGCGACGCCGGTACCGACGTCGTGGTCGACATTCTTTTCTTCCGCAAGCGCAAAGCAGGCGAGCCGGAAGGCGACGTTTCGTGGCTCGACCTGGAGGACGTCCGGCCGGCTGTCGAGGACGAGGGGGTGATCCGCGTGAACCGATGGTTCGCCCAACATCAGGCGTTCGTGCTCGGCGATCATGCCCTGACTTCCGGCCCGTTCGGGGAGACCTATACGTGCCGGCCACGCGCCGGTGAGGAGCTCGACGCGGCGCTGACGGCAGCCGTCGCGCTTCTTCCCGAAGGCCTTTATAACGGCGAGCCGACCGCCATCGACATCGATCTGGAGGATGAGCTTGCCGAGATCGTCGATCTGCGTCCGGACAATGCCAAGGTGCGCGAAGGCAGCTATTTTGTCGACATCAGACATGGCCTCATGCAGGTCGTCGACGGCGAGCCGGTTCCGGTTCACGTGCGCAAGGCCCGCAGCGGCGAGGGAATCTCGGAAAAGCACGTCCGGATCATTCGCAAACTGATCCCGATCCGCGATGCCGTGCGCGAGGTTCTGAAAGCCCAGGAACTGGACCGTCCGTGGCGCGATCTGCAGGTGCGGCTGCGCATCGCCTGGTCGAGCTTCGTGCGTGATTTCGGCCCGATCAACCACACCACGGTTACGATCGTCGAGGATGAGACGACGGGCGAGGCTCGTGAAACCCATCGCCAGCCCAACCTGCAGCCGTTCCGCGACGATCCTGACTGCTGGCTGGTTGCCTCCATCGAGGACTACGATCTCGAAACCGACACGGCGAGGCCTGGAGCGATTTTTTCCGAACGCGTCATTGCGCCCCCTGCCCCACCGGTCATCACCTCGGCCGCCGATGCCTTGGCCGTCGTCCTCAACGAGCGCGGTCGTGTCGACCTCGACCACATCGCCGAACTCCTGCATCGCGACATCGACGCCGTTCGCGACGAGCTCGGCGATACGATCTTTCGCGACCCCGCCGACGGCTCCTGGCAGACCGCGGACGCCTATCTCTCCGGCGCCGTGCGCACGAAACTCGCCGTCGCAAAAGCCGCGGCCGAGTTGGACCCCGCCTATGAGCGCAATGTCCGGGGGCTTGAGGCAGAACAGCCCGCCGATCTACGCCCCTCGGACATCACCGCTCGACTGGGTGCTCCCTGGATTCCGGCGGCCGATATCGTCGACTTCGTGCAGCAGACTATGGGCGCCGAGATCAGGATCCACCACATGCCGGAGCTCGGCTCTTGGACGGTTGAGGCGCGGCAGCTCGGATGGACAGCGGCCGGCACATCGGAATGGGGCACCGATCGCCGCCACGCCGGCGAGCTGCTTGCCGATGCGCTGAACAGCCGGGTGCCGCAGATCTTCGACATCTTCAAGGATGCGGATGGTGAGCGCCGGGTGCTGAACGTCGTCGATACCGAAGCCGCCCGCGACAAGCTGCAGAAAATCAAGCAAGCCTTCCAGAACTGGGTCTGGACCGATCCCGATCGTACCGACCGGCTGGCGCGGGTCTATAACGACCGCTTCAACAACATCGCGCCCAGGCGCTTCGACGGCTCCCACCTCCAACTCCCCGGCGCCTCTGGCGCCTTTATTCTTTATGGGCACCAGAAGCGTGGCATCTGGCGCATCATCTCGTCGGGAACGACCTATCTCGCGCACGCCGTCGGCGCCGGTAAGACGATGACCATGGCGGCTGCTATCATGGAACAGCGCCGCCTCGGACTGATCGCCAAGGCGATGCTGGTGGTGCCCGGCCATTGCCTGGCGCAGGCGGCGCGCGAATTCCTGGCGCTCTATCCCAACGCCCGCATTCTCGTCGCTGATGAGACCAACTTCACCAAGGACAAGCGCGTTCGCTTCCTCTCCCGCGCCGCAACCGCGACCTGGGATGCAATCATCATCACGCACTCGGCATTTCGGTTCATCGCCGTGCCATCGGCCTTCGAGCAACAGATGATTCAGGACGAGCTGGAGCTCTATGAGGATCTGCTGACCAAGGTCGACAGCGAGGATCGGGTTTCGCGCAAGCGGCTGGAGCGGCTCAAGGAAGGTCTGAAGGAACGGCTGGAGGCGTTGTCGACCCGCAAGGACGATCTGCTGACGATCTCTGAAATCGGCGTGGACCAGATCATCGTCGATGAGGCGCAGGAATTCCGCAAGCTTTCCTTCGCCACCAACATGTCGACGTTGAAAGGCATCGATCCGAACGGCTCGCAGCGTGCCTGGGACCTCTACGTCAAGTCCCGTTTCATCGAGACGAAGAACCCCGGCCGGGCCTTGGTTCTCGCCTCCGGCACGCCGATCACCAATACGCTTGGCGAAATGTTCTCGGTGCAACGGCTGCTCGGTCACGCCGCACTGGCCGAACGCGGCCTGCACGAATTCGACGCCTGGGCCTCGACCTTCGGTGACACCACGACGGAATTGGAAATCCAGCCGTCCGGCAAATACAAGCCCGTCAGCCGCTTTGCCTCCTTCGTCAACGTGCCGGAACTGATCGCCATGTTCCGGTCTTTCGCTGACGTGGTGATGCCCGAGGATCTGCGCGATTACGTCAAGGTGCCTATTATCTCCACCGGCCGGCGGCAAATTCTCACCGCCAAGCCGACGCAGGCTTTCAAGAACTACCAGACCATCCTCGAGGCCCGTATCAAGGCGATCGAGATGCGCGAAGGGCCGGCGCAGCCCGGCGATGACATTCTGCTCTCCGTCATCACCGATGGGCGCCATGCCGCCATTGACCTCCGCCTGGTCGATCCCGACAGCGAGAACGAGCCGGAAAACAAGCTCAACCTGCTGGTCCAGAACGCCTTCCGTATTTGGCAGGAGACGTCACAACGGACCTATTTGCGGCCGGACGGCAAGCAGTTCGATCTGCCCGGGGCGGCGCAGATGATCTTTTCCGATCTCGGCACCATCAATGTCGAGAAGACGAGAGGCTTTTCCGCCTATCGATGGATCCGCGACGAACTCGTCCGGATGGGCGTTCCGCCCTCCGAAATCGCCTTCATGCAGGATTACAAGAAGAGCGAGGCGAAACAGCGTCTGTTCGCCGACGTGCGCGCTGGCAAGGTCCGCTTCCTCATCGGCTCTTCCGAAACCATGGGGACCGGCGTCAACGCCCAGCTTCGCCTCAAGGCGCTGCATCATCTGGACGTTCCCTGGCTGCCCTCGCAGATCGAACAGCGCGAGGGCCGGATCGTCCGCCAGGGCAATCAGCATGACGAGGTCGATATCTTCGCCTATGCCACCCAGGGCTCGCTCGACGCTGCTATGTGGCAGAACAACGAGCGCAAGGCCCGCTTCATTGCCGCGGCACTTTCAGGCGATACTTCGATTCGCCGCTTGGAAGACCTCGGCGAAGGAGCCGCCAACCAGTTCGCCATGGCCAAGGCGATCGCGAGCGGTGACGAACGGCTAATGCAGAAGGCGGGGCTCGAGGCCGACATTGCCCGGCTCGAACGGTTGCGCGCCGCTCATGATGACGATCAGTATGCCGTGCGCCGGCAGATCCGTGATGCCGAGCGCGACATCGAGGTTTCGATCCGGCGTATCGGCGAGATTGCCAGGGACATCGAACAGCTCATTCCGACTGCTGGCGATGCCTTCGTGATGGTGGTCAAGGGCGAGACCTATGAGGAGCGTAAGCTTGCCGGCCGGGCGCTGATGAAGGAAATCCTGACCCTCGTCCAGCTTCAACAGGAGGGTGATGTCGCCATTGCTTCGATCGGCGGCTTCGATGTGATCTATTCCGGCGAGCGGTTCGGTAAGGGTGACGGCTATCACTACGCCACCCTCCTCCAGCGTACCGGCGCCACCCAGGAGGTCGATCTTGCCGTCACCGTGACGCCGATCGGCGCGATCTCGCGGCTGGAGCACGCGCTTGCAGGCTTTGATGATGAACAGGCGCGGTATCGGCATCGACTGCATGAAGCCGAGCGGCGTCTTGGCGCCTATCGCTCGCGCGAAGGCGGCGTATTCGCATTTGCAGATGAGCTTACCGACAAGCGCCGGCAGCTTCGAGACGTTGAGGAGGAATTGGCGACTACGGCGCGCGAGGAAGCGGCCGTCAGGCCAGAGGCAGCTTGACCATCGGCCGATTGCGGTCTTTTGGATGCGGTGCAGCATGTGCATAGCTGCATTGCACAATAAATGACTTCCGTCTGCTCAAATAATGTTCATAATGCACGCAGCTGATGCACATGGCGGCCTCTCCTCCCAGTGCCGCTGCAGCAGCTGTTCCCCTCTGGAGGTTTATTGACCTTCACACTTCAAGGGCCGCGGTTTCCGCTGGCCCATTTTTTTATTTTCCATCTTATCAAAATCGACGTCCAGTCGCGTGCAAGCCGCCGCTTCTGCCGCCGACACGAGAAGGAAGCAAGGGAGAAAGGAAGGAAGGAAGGAAGGAAGGAAGGAAGGAAGGAAGAGGAACCGTCGCAGAGCAGTTCGCCGGTCGCCGCTTCCGCTCAACCGCCGCCTCCGCATCCCGGCCACTCGCCTTCGCAGGGCTGTCAGCCCCGCTCGTCCTTCGCGGCAGCAATGCTCGGCCGCAGTTGCACCCGGCCGCCCGCTCCGCGGTCCGGGAGATGTCTTCGGAAAAATGAAGACGCGAGAAGGACAGGCAGAAGGGCCGTGTCCAAATCCCCGAGAAGGAGCATCCCATGCAACTCATGAAGGTCGATCCGCGTGCGCTGAAGGACAACCCCGACAACACGCGTCAGTCGAAGTCGACGCCGCAGGCCGACGCCCTGCTTCTGGCGACCATCAAGGCTGTAGGCGTTATCCAGCCGCCCGTCATTTTCCCGGAAGCCGGTGGCAACGGCTACGTCATTGAAGCGGGTCACCGGCGCACACGCATGGCGGTCGCCGCCGGTCTCGAGGAAATCGACGTGATCGTCGTCGAGGCGGCCAACGACAATGGCGCCATGCGCTCGATGATCGAGAACATCGCGCGTGAGCCGTTGAACCCCGTCGACCAATGGCGCGGCATCGAGCGGCTGGTCGCGCTTGGTTGGACCGAGGAGGCGATCGCCGTAGCGCTTGCCCTCCCCGTCCGCCAGATCCGCAAGCTCCGTCTGCTCGCCAACGTTCTGCCTTCGATGCTCGACCAGATGGCGAAGGGAGACATGCCGAACGAGCAGCAGCTGAGGACGATCGCCGCTGCCTCGTCCGAGGAGCAGAAAGAGGTCTGGAAAGCCCACAAGCCGAAGAAGGGCGATACGGCAGCCTGGTGGCAGATCGCCAACGGGCTGTCGAAAACCCGTATGTACGCTCGCGATGCAAGCTTCGGCGATGATCTTCGCCTGGCCTACGGTATCGAGTGGTCCGAGGACCTGTTCGGCCCGGCCGATCAGGACAATCGCTACACCACAAATGTCGAGGCGTTCCTCGGCGCCCAGCAGGAGTGGATGGCAAGCAACCTGCCGAAGAAGGGTGCGATCGTCGAGGTCAACAATTGGGGCCAGCCGGACCTGCCGAAGAAGGCCGAACGCGTCTACGGCAAGCCAGGCAAAGGCGATTGCACCGCAATGTACCTCGATCGCGAGGGCAAGGTGAAGAGCGTTCACTACCGGATGCCGGAGGTCAGGAAGTCCGCCGGCCAGACCGGCACCGCGGCCGATGGGACGGAGGAGGCCAACGACGAGGCGGCGGTCGCCGGAAAGACAAGGCCCGACGTCACGCAGAAGGGCTTCGACATGATCGGTGATTTCCGGACCGATGCGCTGCATGAGGCGCTGGCCCGCGCGCCGATCGAGGACGACATGTTGATGGCTCTCCTGGTCATGGCCTTTGCCGGCACCAATGTCCGGGTCGATTCCGGCGCCAACGACACCATGTTCGGACTGAGGCGGTTCCAACGTCATGCCGCGCGCCTCTATTCCGCCGATGGCAGGCTGTCGGTCGATATGGACAGCGTGCGTGTCGCCGCCCGTTCGGTCCTCATCGACGTGCTTTCTTGCCGCCGTGGTATGTCGAACAGCGGCGTCGTCTCGAGGATCGCCGGCGAGGCGATCGGCGCCGAAGGCTTCCTACCGAATATGGGAACAGAGGACTTCCTTCTGTGCCTGTCGCGCCAGGCCCTGGAGACTGCGGCAAAGGAGGCCAACCTCCAGCCCCGGGCGCGGGTCCGCGAAACCCGCGCAGCCCTCGTCGACCACTTCACATCGACTGAGGCAACCTTCGTCCATCCGGCGGCGTTGTTTGCGCCTGACCCGAAGGACATCGCCGATCTCCTGAAACATCGCGATTGCTTCGACGAGGAGAATGCCCCGGTCGAAGAGGCGATCGGCGATATCGGCGGCGATGCGCAGCCGGACGCTCGCAACGACGCCGACGCTTCAGACGCACAGGATCTGGATCACGGGGATCCTGACGCTGATGCGGTGACGACAAATGATGACCCCTCCAGCGACGAGGAAACCGCCTACGCGATCGCGGCGGAATAGCAGACCCTCTTCTCCGCATGATCCTCCGCCGCCGGCCGCCCCGGCGGCGGTTTCGTTTCCACCACCATCAAAACTCAAAGGAGGATGCGCAAATGTCCGCGTCTCTGATCTATGACCTCGCCCCTGTTGGTTCCATCGTCGCCTGGTCGGATGGCACTCCCCGACCGCCCGAGCGTTTCAGCAAGAAGCTCGCCGCCTGGAAGACCCGGAACAGTCAGGGCCGGCTGGTCCGCAAGGAGGGCGAGCGCAGCCTCGGCGCCACGAGCCTGTCGCCCAATTTTACGCTTCACGAGGGCGATCTCGGCGCAAGTGGCGTGATCGCCATCCGCATCCACCGCACCTTCTCGCTCGAGAGCACGCTGACATTCAAAGTGATCGAGCGGCCGCCGCTCGGATCGGTTCGCGTTTTCGATCGCGCCGGCGCCAATGCCGAGCTCGTGCATCTCGCCGTTGATCGGCACGCGGCCGAGGAATGGCTCACCCAGCACGGCTATCCTCATGCCGTTCTCGACGAGGTGACTGAGGATGAGATTGCTGCCGATCACATGGAAGGGAGGGCTGCGGCATGAACCCGGCACACACGCCCCAAATAGAGGCCTCCACCCCTGAAGATTTAGGGGTGGAATTCGCCAGAGCCGCCGACGACATGGCTGTCGCGCGGATCGGCGATCTCGTCTTCGCAATGGTTCCTGCCGGTGGCGGGCAATATTTGCTCGCCAGTGCATGGCGCGTGTCGCGGCCGCTTGCCGCGCTGAAGCGCGATGATTTCTATTCCCACCATGGCGCGGTCGCCGACGAAGCGGCGTTTCGCGACCGTATGATCGAACAGGCGGAACACAGCCGCGAGTTGGGGTTGCTTTCCCGACAGAGCGTGCGAATGACCTGCAGCACGCCTTGGGGTGCGTCGCAGAGCGCCACCGTCTACGCCGACGGCATCGTCTCCCACACAACGGCTGGCCATGGCGGCTTCCAACTCTCCTCTGCTCGCAACGCCAGGGTCCATCCGATGCTGAGGGCAGACGGCGGCTGGTACGAGGAGGATGCCGCGTGGGCGGTCGTCGCCCTGACCTTTCCGGACCTGTTCACGGCCTACGAACGCAAGTGCTCGGACAAGACGATCCGCGACAGTTGGCCGGATGTCTGGGAGGCGATCTCCGGTCGCCCCCTTGCACCCGGCGAGTGCTACGAGAAGGATGCCCGAGCCTTCGCGCGGCAGCACGCTGGCGACTGGATCGTCATCTCGGCGCTACGGTCAGACCATAACGCCGGCATGACCGAGGTGATCGCCACGATCGGCGGCAAGCGCGGCGAGCGCGTGAAAGAGCGTCGCTTCCTGGTGCCGAGCGATGAGTATGCAATCGGCCGCTTCGGCTTTGTCATCGATGAGGCGAGGCATGCCGTCTATGACGGACCCTCCAGCTTCGCCGGTTGGCGTGGGAGGGCGTCGTAATGGCCAGTTCCGAACGACAGGCCGGCTCGCTTGCCAGAATGGAAGCGGCGCGGCGAAAGACACAGCACCAGCTCGCTCTCATCGAGCGGCAGATTACGCGCCGCATGACAGCGCTCATTCCGCAGCTTGGCCGACGTCAGGCTGGCTTTCGCCGGGGCAAGCCGCCGGAGCCGGGCGCCTTCCTCGAACGCTACCGCGCGAACCTGGCAGCTCTGACGGCCGAGCGCCAGCCCGAGCTCGACGCGCTTACCCGAAAACTTGCCCGGCAGGACGCGGCAATCACGGCATTTCGGGTGCGAGTAGAATCCGATCCACCCGTCGCAACCGCCCGGAGAGCGTCGCCATGAGCACGATCGGAGAACTGGAGCGAAAAGCCGGTATCGGCACATCGCCAGCCGAGAGAACCGCATTCTGGCGCCAGTTCCATCACCTCGAGGGCGAAGCCTGCGTCAACGCGGGGGTTGCGGAACTCAGGCGCCTGATCGCGGCCAGGGAAGCAGTGTCCGAGGCCTCGCCAAAGACGCGCGTTGCCCGTTTTCGCCGCGAAGTATTGCCGCCGCTCACGGCCGAGCAGCAAGCAGCGCTTCAGGCCTACGCCGTCAGGCATGGCCGCCGCTGGAAATCGATCCTCAGCAACGCCTGGATGGGCGGTCCGCCGCATGATGATGGCGGCGTGTTGCGCGGTCTTCGCAACTCGCACGGTCCGACCTGGCTGCAATCCTACCGGTTGCCCAAGCCGCACGAGCGGTAGGCGAGCATTCAGGCCCGGCATGTGGGGAAGACGGAGTTTGCGGGGGAGCCTCTCGTTTCCTTTCGAGGACGTCGTCTTCCTCTCCACCGGATTGCCCTTCGGTTTTGCTGCGGTCTGAACCGGCGGCCGTGCGCTTCAAGGCCGCTGTCGCGCCGCGGTGCGGCCGGACCCCGCCGTCCTTCTCGGAACAGGCTCGCGTGCTCTGTCGAGGGCAGCTTGCCCCTCTTCGCACGCAAACCGGCTCCGCTCGTCCAGGTGGGGCCGGACCCTGAAGCGCCCGTCTTTCCGCCGGTTCGGGCTGACCGCACCGAAGGGCAAGCCGGCATGGGGCCGCAGCCGCTTCGGACGACCTCGAAAGGAAACGACCATGGCCAAGCCCGCATCCTCTCCTCGCCAATCCCCACGCGTCGTGCAACTGCGCAAGGGCGCTACCATCGAAATGGTCAGGCTTACCTGCCCCGACGCCAGCCAGGCGCTGAAGATCGCCGAGAGTTTCGGGACCGCCGTCATCGACAGCGACGGCATCCGCGACCTGCATGAGCGCCTGATCATCGAAACCGCCGATGGGCTCGCGGATGGGCTTGGCGACAAGGCCATGCAGATCCACCTGCAGCGGATCGTCGGCGCCTATGTCGGTTCTGCCCATGGCGCCGGCCAGTTCTACAGCCGCGCCGTCACCGAGGCGCGCGATGCCACGGCCAAGGCCGCCAACGATGCCCGTGACGAGGACCTCGACGGCCCCGTCGGCTATGACAGCGCCGCCCAGCGCAAGCGGGAGTTTGCCGCCGACATGGGCATACAGGCCCATTCGCTCAGAATGGCAGCCGAAGGCGCCGTCGCTGCCTATGCCCAAGTCATCGGCGAGACCTGGAAGCCTTTCGACCGGCCGGTCGAGCAGCCGGGCACGTCGCTCAGCCGCAAGGCCGCCGAAGCGCAAATCTCAGCCTTCGACTAGATAGCTCGAGCGGGGCTCCGCCCCGCTTTTCAGTCGACACAAGAACGGCCGGTTCCATGGCGGGACCGGCCTTTTTCGTGCGCGGAGGCGGAAACGAGCAAAATGAAATGAAGCCGATGGCACGCCCGCCGCGGCCCGTTCCGCTCGTCGGGTCTGCAGGAGCCGCCGGCGGACGCAACGGCCTTGCCGTCCTCCACTTCGTTGCGGCCGTTCCGGTGCATCCGCCGGCTGACCTACTCCTGCCCTTGCCCCTCCGCAACGGGCCGCGACAGGCGCGGCCTCGAAACGGAGGTTTGGATATGAACAGGACAGAAAATCAGCGGGGCGATCTCTACAGCCGCATCACCCACAAGATCATCGGAGATCTTGCGAAGGGCGTGCGGCCCTGGATGAAACCATGGAATGCGGCGAACCCGGCAGGTCGCATTACCCGGCCGTTGCGTTACAATGGGCAACCCTATACTGGCGTCAACGTGCTGCTTTTATGGTCGGAGGGCATCGCGCGAGGTTATACGTCATCCACATGGATGACGTTCAAGCAGTCCCTCGAACTGGGCGCCGCGGTCCGCAAAGGCGAGACCGGCACGGCCGTCGTCTTCGCCAGCCGGTTCACCAAATCCGAAGCAGACGGAAACGGCGGCGAGGTCGAGCGGGAAATCCCCTTCCTGAAGGCGTACACTGTGTTCAACGTCGAACAGATCGACGGACTTCCCGAGCAGTATCATCACCGGCCAGGCCCGGTTCCGGATCCGGTCAAGCGCATCGAGCATGTCGATCGGTTCTTCCGCAACACCGGTGCCTCTGTTCGCCATGGCGGCAACCAGGCCTTCTTCTCGCCGGCCGCCGATCTCATTCATATGCCGCTGTTCGAGAGCTTCAAGGACGCTGCTAGCTACTATGCAACCTTGAGTCACGAGGTTACCCATTGGACTGCGCCGGACCACCGTGTCGGTCGCGACCTCAGCCGCTACGCCAAAGACAAGAGCGAGCGTGCGCGCGAGGAATTGATTGCCGAGCTCGGCAGTTGCTTCCTTTGTGCCGACCTTGGAATTGTTCCCGAACTCGAGCCCCGACCCGATCACGCCTCTTACCTCGACTCCTGGCTTAAGGTCCTGACCGACGACAGACGGGCGATCTTCCAGGCGGCAGCGCATGCGCAACGGGCTGTGACGTTCCTGCATTCGCTGCAGCCCGACGCAGCCGACGAGCTCCTTGCTGCATGAAGACCTGTCAGCGCCGGTCGTTGGTCTCGCCAGCGACCGGCAACTCTCGGCCGTCGGTCGCGGCGGGCGTGTCATGATCAGCCGCAAGGTCCAGTTTGCCCCAGATCGAGGTTTTCCGGTCGATCGGCTTGAGCTTCCGGGACGGCTTGATTTCGACGATAAACGGCTTTGTCTGCTGACGCATAAATCCTCCAGGCGACGAATCGCAAGGCGCGACGATAGCGCGGAGGATGGGCAATGCAACGCCCTACGCTTGGTGGTTCAGCGAGGTTTGGGTCTGGCAAGTGGACAGGAAAAGCGGAGCGATCGTTGTAGCGGTCGTACGGGCAGTTGTGGATCGGCTGCCATTGCCATATCCCTTCGACCACTGCACCAGGCCACGACCTTCGCGGGCTCGATGAGGCATGTCTGATCGAAGACCGGCTTCGCCTCGATCGTCTTCCCGCAACGGCCTTGCGAAACTTTCTTCCCCTGAGCGCGATGCGCTCATTCCTCGCGAAGCAACAAAGTTTCTCCAGGCCGCCCTCCATTTCATTTCGGCCCTCCGGGTGCGGACCGATCGTCCCCGATCGTTGCGACAGCCATCGAGGCCGCGATGGGCGCGGCCCGAAACAGCAAAGGAATACGACAATGGCAACCATCGGCACCTTCACCACCTCCGAAACCGGCTTCAACGGCTCGATCCGCACACTCGCCCTCAACGTCAAGGCCCGCATCGCCCGCATCGAAAACCCCTCCGACAAGGGCCCGCACTTCCGCATCTACGCAGGCAATGTCGAGCTGGGTGCGGCCTGGCAGAAGCGCTCCGAGCAGGACCGCGACTACCTCTCGGTCAAGCTCGACGATCCGAGCTTCCCCGCCCCGATCTACGCAACGCTCACCGAAGTCGAAGGCGAGGACGGCTACCAGCTGATCTGGTCCCGCCCCAACCGGGACTGAGGTCCGGACAGGCCCCGCCGGAAGGCGGGGCCGAACCCCGCGACAGAGACAAGCCTGCGGCAGGCATGGAGCCTGCCGCAGGCTTTTTTGGTGCGATACGGAGAGGGACTATTGTCTGCTCAGATCGGGCTATCGTGCCGGGAGAAAATGCCGGCGTCAAAGGACACGCGGTTCCCCCAATTTTGCCTCCGCTCCGGTTCCCTCCGCTCTAACAAAATCGGCTCCCCCACGCGCCGGCTCCGCCGGTCGCTGCCGCGCTCCTTGACCCCGTCATCTCCTCCCGCCGCGCGGTCTCGTCTTTCACGAACTCAAGGAGATGAGACGATGACAATCGAACAGCACATCGAAGAACTGCGGGCCGAACTGAAGAACGTCTGCGATGCCGCCGAGCGCCGCCAGATCGAGGCCGAGCTTGAACTCGCCCAGGCTGATCTGGCCGTGACGCTTGCCGAACAGGATGGTGCGATTGGGGCCGAGCCGCCTTTTTGAGGCGGCTCTTTCTGCCGCACGTGGAGCCGGTGCGCCGGATTGACCGGCTTCCCGGCTGTCAGGGGCTTCACCCCTCGACACTCCCGCCGGCTCACGCCGGATACGGTCGCGGCCCCTCCGGGTCCGCGGGTCTCTTCTCTCTCTGACGTCCCATTTTACTCCAGCAAATCCGGCGTCAAGAACGGCGCGGTCTCCCCCAATTTTTCCGTCGCTGCGCTTCCCGAAAAATCGGCTCCCCCGCTTGCAAGTCGCGTTCCGCGCTCCTTGACCCCTCTTTGCCACGGAGTGGCCGATCTCCGCCATCAAGATGAAGGAGATCACATCATGACCACGGATCAGAACCTTATGCTCCACACCAAGCTTTCCGGTTTCCGGCTCGTCGTGCTTGCAAACCGCTTCGGCTGCGATACCGCGTTTTCACGAGCGCTTCATGACCGCCTGATGGAAGAGCTCGATGCGGCTCACGCTCGCGTCCGAACCATCATGGCATTGGAGCGGACTGTTCTTGCCGGCGAGGACGACTATGCCGCCTATCGGCTCGCAGGCGAGTACGAGATATTCGAGCGTTTCACCACCAACTTGCTGGATGAGCTCGAGATCGATTTCGACACGCACGAATACCGCATCAACGGTGGCGATTGGACCAATGCTTTGTCGGCGGATTGCGACGGCGTCGAAATCGATTATCCAAGACTGGTCGCGCTGAGCGAGACCGAACTGGGTTCCTTGGCAGCGATCGTCAGGGATATCCGCCAGGAAACAGGCATCGTCATTCATGCGGCGCGTGTCGCCTACGCGAGATGCGATAGCTCCTGATGGGGCTCTTGCGATTTTCGAGGACGGCGAGATCGTTGGCGAGCTTTCGATCGCAGCGAGCGTGACCAGTTCAACGTCTCCTGGTCGACAAGCTGTCATCTCTCATCGGGGATATTGCAGCCCGTCCGTCCGGCCGCAACCTGGCGCCGCCGGAATTTTCCCCACCGCATTCTGCGGCTCCTCGCGCATCAAAATTCAGGCGCCGCCAGGTCCTCCACATTCGTTTCGGCCTTGCGAGGTGCAACCCTCCTCCCGGTCTGCTGTCGATCCCCGCAATGACGCAATCGACAAGGAGATCCATCATGCAACAGCTCGCTCGATTCCTCGCCGCCACCGGCCGCCGGCTCCGCGCCCTCGGCAAGGTGATCAGCCACTTCTTCCGAAAGGGCAAGCTCGCACTGAAGCTCGCGATCAAGATCCCCTTCTTCGTTGAGATCGAGGTGTCGTTCGAGACCGATTGGAACCGCCGCCGATGAGGCACCCTCACGGCCCGCTTCGGCGGGCCGTTCTCATCTCGCCGTGGAGGCGCGCGGACGATATCCGCGCTTGCGCTTTTGTCGGAGCAGGTCGAGAAACAGGTCTACGGCTTCCTCTTCCCGTCCGAAATGATGAACCATCATCTGGCCTTTGGCGCCAATTCGACCCCACTTCCTCAGCAGGCAGACATCGCCGAACAGGTTCGGCTCGATTGACAAGGCATAATAGCGCGCCATGTTCTTCGCTACATCGGTGCGTTCGACATAAAGATGGTAGGGCTGCGCGATCATGAGGGTAGAATCGCCGATCCCGGGAATCACGTCCAACGACACTTATGAATCGGTCGGCTCTGATCGATTCACGGCGGTGATGATAAGCGAGGGGACGAGACAGGCTTGGGCGAGACGCCTTCGGCGTACGGCTCTACTCGCTCACGCTCCCCGAACCCGCCGGGCGGTCTAGGCCATCCGGTAACGATCCTCTCGCGGGTCCTCAGCCGCACCATCCGTGTCTGGCGCCGTCCCAGGGCCTGGCGAGGCCTTCGTCGACGAGAGTGTCTCCGAGCGAGTGTCCTGACCGCAAGACGGCCCGGAGCTTGCGGCCATACTTGTCCTCGTCGCGCCAGCCGGCCGCCAGTGAGAAGTTGCCGGCATTGAGCAGCGCTAGCAGGCGTGCTTTCGCGGCCTCGCCCTTCATGCGTTCCGCTTCGCAGCGCGGCGGGCTGAGTTCCGGTGTGTCGATATCCGCGATGCGGATTTTCTCGCCCTCGAACCAGAACGTGTCCCCATCGACGACGCAGTTCATGCGCGCGCTCTCGCCGCAATACGCAAACGCAGCCGCCAATCTATCCGTCGGTGTTGTGGCAAAAGCGAGCACACCAGAGAGATCGCCGCCGCCGATGGCAAACCAGCCTCCAGCAGCAATCATGATGGCTGAGATCAACGCCATCAGCGATGTGCGCGGACCTTTCTGTCCGGACCGGGGTGACTTTCCCCGCAGGCGATATCGATCATTCCTACTGCCGGACTTCCGCGGCCTTCTGAACGGTACCACATTCGATTTCGCCACTTACCCGTCCTCTTCTGTTTGCCTCAAGCTATCTCGGACCTGGTTTCATCTGCCTTTACGGCCCGAGCTGAAGTCGGGCCGGTTAGCGGAGTGCGGGAGCGGGGCGCAGTCGGTCCCGCCTCCCCCTTTTGGGCCACTATGTTGAGGCTCCTGCGGCTGCGCTGCTTCCCGCTCCCCGCACGACGAGAATTCCCGAAATCCCACCCGGTGGGTGGCCGCTATGCTGATTTCTCCGATACTCTTCATCATCCTCGATCGGCCTTGCTCGTTGCACTGCGCGCCGGCTCGATCGGATTTGCTTCGGGCCTGTCTTTGAGCTGCTGAAACTTGTTCGTCCCGACGCACCTCTTCATATCCTCACGCCGGAACCAGATGGCGCGTCCGCATCTCAGCGGCGCGTTCCCGGCCGTGAAGACGATCTGCTCATCGGCACGCATGCGCAGCACCTCATGCGGTTGGATCAGAGGTCTGGCGGCGAGTTGCTTCGATCGGGTACGAGAGGATCCCTTCGCCTGGGAACTGCGGCTGACCTGGTCGATCTCGACCGTCGTCATGCCGCAACGGCGCGAGATGTACTCGGCGGTTTCGGGATCGTTGATTGCGGCAAAGGAGATCCAGCTCGCGCTTTCGAACCATTTGCTTGCCGCGTCGCGGCCGCCATAGGTCTCGCGCATCTGCCCGATCGACTGGTAGATCATGAGGAGCGTGATGCCGTATTTGCGCCCGGCGTCGCGGGCTGTCTCAAGGATGCGCATGTAGCCGAGGCGCGCGACCTCATCGAGGAGAAAGAGCGCCCTGCCCTCCATTTGCCCATTGCGGTTATAAATCGCGTTCAGGAACGAGCCGATGATGACGCGCGCCAGGCCCGAATGCGTCTCCAGTGTCTTGAGGTCGACGTTGATGAAGATGTCGGTCTTTCCCTCTCCGAGATCCTGCGTCGTAAAGGTCGAGCCCGAGACCAGGGCGGCGTAGTTCGGATAGGACAGCCAATGTGTTTCCTTGACCGCGTTGGCGTAGACGCCGGAGAAGGTCTCGGGCGTCATGTTGACGAACGCCGCGACATTCTCCTTCACGAAGTCTGAATCCGAATTGTCGTAGATCGACTGCAGCCGCTCACGCAGTTTCGGCTCCGGCTCGGAGAGGTTCTTGCGCACCTGCCGAAGCGTCTGGTCGTTCTCCGGCGTGTGGCCGGAGAGACAAACATCGGCAATCAGCGCTGTCAGCAGCTGCAAAGCCGAGGCGCGGAAGAAGTCGTCGCGGACGCCGCGCGCAGCGCCGCTATCGCTCATGATCCATGACGCGACCGAGGCGATATCCTCCTCCTTCGTCCCGCCGAACTGGCCGATCCAGTCGAGCGCGTTGAAGCCAATCTCCGAGCGCTTCGGATCGAGGACAAAGACATCTCGGTCGGCGTCGCCACGATGCTTCGACACCATCGGAGCGACCTCGTTCGAGGGATCGAGGACGACGAGCGCCCCGCCCCATTTTAGCGCGGTTGGGATCGTGACCGATGTCGTCTTGAAGCCGCCTGAGCCGGCGAAGACAATTCCGTGCGACGAGCCGAACGAGCCGTTGAAGCAAAGCAGCGGTGACTTCCCGCCTGCTCCCCACGTCTCGGCGCTGTCGGCGCGAAACGCGTGTGCCGCGACGCTGTCCCTATCGACCCGGTAGCGCTCGCCGATGACGATGCCGCCATCCGCTGCAAACAGCTTTTCGGCTTGCGACAGCTTCATCCAGTCGGCCTCGCCGTGTAGAGCCCGCTTACCGTAAATGCGTTTCGGCTCCGACTTGGCAAAGGCAGCATTGCCAGCGACCGCAACCCGTAGACCGAACAGCCCCGACATCAGCACGGCGGCCGCGCCGATCGTGGTTGCGGGATCGAGATAGTTCAGGATCGACTTGCCGGCCAGCACCTCGCCCCGGAACGCCGAGAGCCGTATCGCCTCACGCAGGATCGCAACGACGAGCGTGGCGATCGCGCCCGTGAATACACCCCAACCTACTGACCTGATCCTTGCTGAGCCGGCCACCGCAAACAGGCAGACGATGCCGACGAGGGCGGCGACGACATAGGGCAGAGCGATGCCCGCCCGGCCGAGCATCTTTTTTGCGGCATCGCTCTTGCCGAAGGCGGCCAACCAGTGTTCGACCCCCGCCATGCCGACTGCCGTCAGCATCATCAATGCGCAAGGTGCAACGTATAGAAGGATTCTATTCATCGCTCTCTCCGAACGCCGCAGCACCAATCGCAGTGAGGCGAACGCGCTCCTGCTGGTCTTGCTTCAGGCGGCCGGCGGCATCGATGAGAAGCCCGAGCAGCAGCGCCCGCTTCTCGTAGCGAAACCCGGCCTTGACGATGAGGCCGCCAAGCTCGATCTTTTCCCGCGTGTCCTTCTTGCGGGCGTCGGAAGTCGCCGTGCGCGCCATCCGCTCAAGCCTCAGCAGTCCCGCCCGCAGTCGCGCCAGCCGCGTCCTGCGTGGACGATGCGCTGCTTTCGCCGGCGCTACCCACCTTCTTCCCTCCGGTTGCAGCGACCTTTCCTCCGCGAAACCGCTTCGCCAGGTCCTCGAAGGCTGCCTGCAGCGTTGTCTCATCGACTTCGATCTCGCCGAGACCTGCCTTGAGCGCGATCCGGCCGATGCGCTCAGCCTCCCGGGTCTCGGCCGCCTTGAGTTGCTCTTGGAGCTTGGCGATTTCGTCGCGGATTTTCGAGGATGGCTTCTTCATGTGCTGATGACTCCTGGGTGAGAAAGCTTTGTCTTGCGAGGCCAGTCTTCCCGATCGACTCGCGGAACGCACTAGGCGGATCATGCAATCGCCAGCGGCGATGCTTTGGTGAATGATCCCGGCCGTTCCGAAGGAGCGGATCCGAAGGGCGCAATTATACGTCGCTGCCGCGACGCCCTGCTTTTAGGCCCTGGCGGGGCCTGCCGCTCCCGACGAACCCGTTGATATTGTTCGCAACCGGGAAAGAACTCCGCCGTGGCCGTCCCCCATTTCTCCGTCAGCGTCGTCGCCCGCGGCTCCGGCCGCAGCGCGGTGCTGTCGGCGGCCTACCGGCACTGCTCCAAGATGGAGTATGAGCGCGAGGCGCGGACGATCGACTACACCCGCAAGCAGGGTTTGCTCCACGAAGAGTTCGTCATCCCCGCCGATGCGCCGGAATGGCTGCGCGCGATGATTGCGGATCGATCGGTGGCCGGCGCCTCGGAAGCGTTCTGGAACAAGGTCGAAGATTTCGAGAAACGCTCCGACGCCCAGCTCGCCAAGGATGTGACGATCGCCTTGCCGATCGAGTTGACGCCCGAGCAGAACATTGCGCTGGTGCGGGATTTCGTCGAGCAGCACATCACGGCGAAGGGCATGGTCGCGGACTGGGTCTATCACGACGCACCGGGCAATCCGCATGTCCATCTCATGACGACGTTGCGGCCACTGACTGCGGACGGGTTTGGCGCTAAGAAGGTCCCGGTAACGGGGCCAGACGGCAATTCGATCCGCAACGATGCCGGCAAGATCGTCTATGAGCTCTGGGCCGGAAGCATCGACGATTTCAACCTGTTTCGGGACGGATGGTTTGCCTGCCAGAACCGGCACCTGGCCCTTGCGGGTCTCGACATCCGCGTCGATGGCCGCTCCTTCGAGAAGCAGGGAATTGACCTGGAACCGACCATCCATCTCGGCGTCGGCACGAAGGCGATCGAACGAAAATCCGATGGTGCGTCCGAGCCGGTCGAGCTCGAGCGTCTCGAACTGCAGGAGGCGAGGCGGAGCGAAAACGTCAGGCGGATCGACAGGAATCCTGAGCTCGTGCTTGCCCTGATCATGCGGGAGAAGAGCGTCTTTGACGAACGGGACGTGGCTAAAATCCTGCACCGTTACGTCGACGACGCGGTGCTGTTCCAAAGCCTGATGGTGAGGATCTTGCTCTGCCCCGAAACCTTCCGCATCGAGCGCGAGCGGATCGACCTTGCCAGCGGCATCCGAGTGCCGGCCAAATACACTACGCGCGACATGATCCGGCTCGAAGCCGAGATGGCCAATCGCGCCGTCTGGCTGTCTCAGCGATCGTCGCATGGCGTTCGCGAGGCAGTGCTGGCGGCGACATTCGAGCGCCATGAGCGTCTTTCGGATGAGCAGAAAACGGCGATCGAGCATGTGGCGGGACCTGAGCGGATCGCGGCCGTGATCGGCCGAGCCGGCGCCGGCAAGACGACGATGATGAAGGCCGCACGCGAGGCCTGGGAAGCTGCGGGTTATCGGGTCGTCGGCGGCGCACTTGCCGGCAAGGCGGCCGAGGGCCTGGAGAAGGAAGCGGGCATCATCTCGCGCACGCATGCTTCGTGGGAGCTGCGCTGGAACCAAGGGCGGGATCAACTCGATAGCAAGACGGTTTTCGTTCTCGACGAGGCCGGCATGGTGTCATCTCGGCAGATGGCGCTGTTCGTCGAAGCGGTGACGAAGGCCGGCGCCAAGCTCGTTCTCGTCGGCGATCCCGAGCAGCTTCAACCGATCGAGGCCGGTGCTGCCTTCCGCGCCATTGCCGATCGCATCGGCTATGCCGAACTCGAAACCATCTATCGCCAGCGCCAGCAATGGATGCGTGACGCCTCGCTTGATCTTGCACGCGGCAAGGTCGGCAAGGCGGTCGACGCCTATCGCGCCAATGGCAGGGTCATCGGGTCGGATCTCAAAGCCGACGCGGTCGACAACCTCATCGCTGCCTGGGACCGCGATTACGATCCGGCGAAGACGTCGCTCATCCTCGCTCATCTGCGCCGGGACGTGCACATGCTCAACCAGATGGCGCGCATCAAACTCATCGAACGCGGGGTTCTCGATCAGGGAACCATGTTCAAGACCGCCGACGGCGAACGCAACTTCGCCGTCGGTGACCAGATCGTGTTCCTAAGGAACGAGGGATCACTGGGCGTCAAGAACGGCATGCTGGCCAAGGTCGTGGAGGTTGGAGCGGGACGCATCACCGCGCGGATCGGCGATGGGGAGAATGCCCGCCTGGTGCTGGTCGAACAGCGCTTCTACAACAACCTCGATCATGGCTATGCCACGACGATCCACAAGAGCCAGGGTGCGACCGTCGACCAGGTCAAGGTGCTGGCCTCCCTTTCGCTCGACCGCCACCTCACCTATGTCGCCATGACCCGTCATCGCGAGGATCTGGCCGTCTACTACGGCCGCAGATCCTTCGCGAGGAACGGCGGGCTTATCCCGATCCTGTCGCGAAGGAATGCGAAGGAAACGACGCTCGATTACGAGAAGAGCGCCTTCTACCGACAAGCGCTTCGGTTTTCAGAAGCCCGCGGTCTCAATCTCGTCAATGTCGCCCGCACCCTGGTTCGCGACCGGCTGGAATGGGTCGTCAGCCAGAAGCAAAAACTTGCCAATCTCGGTCTCCGCCTTGCGGCCATCGCCGGCAAGCTCGGGCTTGTCCGCGGCGCCGCGCAGGCCCCAACCCAAAACAACACCAAGGAGGAAAAGCCGATGGTATCGGGCATCACAACCTTCGTCAAATCGGTTGACCAGGCGATCGAGGACAAGGTCGCCGCCGATCCAGGATTGAAGAAGCAATGGGAGGAGGTCTCGACCCGCTTCCACCGCGTCTATGCCCAGCCGGAAAGCGCGTTCAAGGCAGTCAATGTCGATGCGATGCTGAAGGACGAGAGCGTCGCAAAATCCACGTTGGCGACGATCGGATCGAAGCCCGAACACTTCGGCGCGCTGAAGGGCAAGACCGGGATCCTCGCCAGCCACGCCGACAGACAGGAGCGAGAAAAGGCGCAAACGAATGCGCCGGCGCTGGCCCGCAACCTTGAGCGCTATCTGCGCCAGCGGGCGGAGGCGGAACGGAAGTTCGAGGTCGAAGAACGCGCTGTCCGTCTGAAGGTCTCGATCGATATTCCCGCGCTGTCGCAAAGTGCCAAGCAGACCCTCGAGCGCGTTCGCGATGCGATCGACCGCAACGACCTGCCCGCCGGCCTCGAATATGCGCTCGCCGACAAAATGGTGAAGGCGGAACTGGAGGGTTTCGCCAAGGCGGTATCGGAGCGGTTCGGCGAGCGAACGTTCCTGTCGCTTGCTGCAAAGGACCCCAATGGACAGACCTTCAATGCCGTCACGTCGGGAATGACGGCTGGACAGAAGGCCGAGGTGCAATCGGCGTGGAATATGATGCGGACGGTGCAGCAGCTCGCCGCGCATGAGCGCACGACCGAGGCGCTGAAACATGCGGAGACAATGCGTCATACGAAGAGCCAGGGGCTCTCGCTCAAATGAAAACATCCGTGTTTGCGTTCGGCACGCGAAGCGCTCAAAGGACCTTTGCTGTCGTGCTCTTGGCCCTGGCGATATCTGTCATTGGCGGCGGAGTTGCTGCCGCAATCGTCGGCGGTTTCCGCATTAACCTGACACCGAGCGAACCCCTCGGCCTCTGGCGTATCGCGGCGCTCGATCGCCCGGCAGCTCGTGGGGATCTCGTTTTCATTTGCCCTCCGCAAACGGTGGCGATGGTGCAGGCGAGAGAGCGTGGTTATCTCCGGTCAGGAACCTGCCCAGGCGGCGTTGCGCCGCTCATCAAGACGGTCGTCGCCGTTGCCGGGCAGCATGTGGAAATCGGCGCCGGCGTGATGATCGATGGGCGTCCGATCGCGTCTTCCGACCTGATCGCGCAAGACGGTAAGGGTCGGCCGATGAAGCCCTTTCCCGGCGGGATCGTGCCTGACGAAAGCGTCTTTCTCCATTCACCGCTCAGGGGCTCGTATGACTCCCGCTATTTCGGCCCCCTGCCCGCCTCAGGGATCCTCGGCCTGGCGCAACCGGTGCTCACCTATGCGCCGTGAGCACCTCCAGCCAGGCGCATTGATCGCCGTTTCAATCGTCACCGGTGCGGTGGGATGGAGTGGCCACGTCCTGCTTCTTCCGGTCGCGTTCACGTTTCCGGTTCTCTGGGGGCTGGCGCGAACGAGACTGACCGCCGCGTTTGTCTCTGCCGGCTATTTCCTCGCTGCGTCACGCGGTCTGCCACAGGGTGTTGCCACCTTCTATTCCTCGGACTTCTGGCCGGGACTACTGCTTTGGCTTTGTGCGTCCACCGGCTTCGTCATCGTGCACACCGTCCTCTGGACGAAGAGGAAGGGTATTCGTCCGTGTCACTATCTCCTGGCAGGCTTACTCATGGCCATTCCGCCATTCGGCATCCCCGGCTGGGCTCATCCGATCACGGCCGCGGGCGTGTTGTTTCCAGGATGGGGATGGTGGGGACTGGCGGCAGCGACAGCCAGCCTCATGGGCCTCGTAACCCGCATGTGGCCAGCTGTCGCGATCGTCCTGGCAGGCTTTTGGATTTGGTCCGCCGCAACCTGGGACGACCCGACGCTACCCGAAGGTTGGCAGGGGGTCGACCTCGAAATGGGCGCATCGCTAGGCCGGGACACCAGCATCCAGCGTCACCGTGATCTGATTGCCACGGTGACGGCTCGGGCATCGGGCGGCGCCCGCACGATTGTGCTTCCGGAAAGCTCTCTGGGCTTCTGGACGCCGACCGTCGAACGGCTCTGGGTAAAAGCACTGCAGGGCACTGACGCCATCGTCATCGCCGGCGCGGCAGTTGTCGATGCGGGCGGATACGACAACGTTCTGATCGCCATCTCCGGCGACGGGTCTCGGCTGCTTTATCGCGAGCGTATGCCGGTCCCAGGCTCGATGTGGCAACCTTGGCGTCCCTTCGTAGATCAGAGCGGCGGCGCGCGGGCCCACTTCTTCGCCAACCCGGTCGTGACCGTTGCCGACAGTCGGGGCGCCCCGCTGATCTGCTACGAGCAGCTGATCGTCTGGCCGGTCCTGCACTCCATGCTTGAGGATCCTGATCTCATCGTCGCAGTCGGCAACGGCTGGTGGACGCAAGGGACATCCATCGTCGCCATTCAGCGCGCCAGCGCCAAAGCCTGGGCGCGGCTCTTTGCCAAGCCAATTATTTTTTCCTTCAACACCTGATTGCCAAAGGAGACGTCATGCTCGACGCGGCCCTCATTCAGAAATGCGCCGACCCCTCGCTGAAGCCCGCGATCGTCGAACAGTTTGTGGCAGCTGCAGGTTCGAACGATCCAATGGCCGTCACCGTCAAATCCGGCGGCCGATTGATTCTCGTTCCAAAGGCGGCGTCCCCTGACGAGGCGATGGCGATCATCCGGCAGTATGTCGGACAGGCGGTGGTTCGCGTTGGCCTGACGCAGTTTCCGGCGGGCGTCGGGATCAAGGATGTCTCCGATCTGAAGCCCGACCTGCTCGACAGTTGCGAAAACCTTCGCAAGGGGACGGCGATGTTCGCGAAAGTGTTGCGCATCGTCGCCAAATGGTATGGCAATCCTAGGAGCGATGAGGTTTTCCCGCAAATATTCGAGGACGCTGTCTATGCCTGGAAGACGGGGGAATTCGAGGGCGTGAGCGTTTTCCAGGCGCCCGATCCAGGGGGCTCAGTCGTCAATCAGCGTGAGCCGATCGACAGCGGGGGAACTGATGACGCAGCAGACGACGCTTCCCCGCCGACCGACGCCGAACCTCAAGATGAGAGACAAGTTGGCGCAGCGGGGATGCGGATTGATCTTTCGCGTATTGGTGGGCAAAAGTAGCTGCCCGGCTTCGTCCAGGATGATCAGGCGCGATCGATGCCTGGCGTTGCAGATCTATCGAAGGCGAGCCGGCGACCGGGAAAAACGCTTCATGCTCGCGCACGGCTCTGCCCTTCCTATATCTTTCCTAACGATTGCATGATCATATCAAAGGGCGTATCGCCTGCTTCGAACAGAGGAAAACGGTGCCTAAGGTCAATCCATCGATCCTGCGTTGGGCTCGCGAAACCGCGGGGCTTACTCTCGAGGATGCCGCTGAAAAAGTCGGTCTTGGCGAGGCTCGCGGCGTAGCGGGCAGCGATCGCCTGGCCATGCTCGAGGCGGGGGAAAGCGAGCCGACACGGCCGATGCTTTTGAAAATGGCCGCGCAATATCGCCGGCCCCTTTTGACGTTCTATTTGGCAGAGCCACCGGGTGTGGCCGCGCGCGGCGAGGATTTTCGGACCCTGCCGGCTGAGTTCGCGAAGCGCGATGCGGCATTGGTCGACACGTTGCTGCGTGAAGTGCGCGCGCGGCAGGAAATGGTTCGAGCCGCGCTCGAAGCCGAGGACGAGGCAACCCCGCTTGATTTCGTCGGGTCGTTTGATCAAAGCCTGGGCGCCGAGGCATTGGCGACGGCCATCCGGACGCGCCTTGTGTTCGAATTAAAGACGTACCGGCATGGAAGCGGCCGCGGAACGCCCAAGGGTTTCGCCTATCTTCGCGAGCGGGCCGAGGCGGCCGGCATTTTCGTGCTCCTTATCGGCAACCTTGGCAGTCATCACAGCACCCTGAATGTCGAACTCTTCAGGGGCTTCGCCTTCGCCGATCCCGTCGCGCCTTTCGTCGTGATCAACGATCAGGACAGCGAGCAGGCGTGGTCATTCACGCTTCTGCACGAGCTTGCCCATATCTGGCTCGGTCGGACCGGTGTCAGCGGGGGACGGCCGGCAAGCGCGATCGAGACGTTCTGCAATGATGTTGCCGGGCGCATCCTGCTGCCCACGGCGGAAATCGCGCAGGAGCCTTCGCTCGTTGGGGCGTCGCAGGAACAGGTGATAGCGCGGATTTCCGCAATCGCGGATGCTCGGCAGGTCAGCCACTCCATGGTGGCCTACAAGCTCTATCGCGAAGGCATCATCGACCAGGAAACATGGTCAGCGGTCACCACGCTATTCCGCCAGCAGTGGCTGAGGAACCGAGCCACGCAACGCGATCGTGCCAGGGAAAACGAGGGCGGTCCAAGTTACTATACGGTCAAACGCCATAAGCTCGGCAATCGGCTCGTCGAACTCTCCAGGCGAATGCTGGCGGAGGGCGCCTTGTCGCCTTCGAAGGCCGCCGCGATCCTCGGTGTTAAAGCCAGCAACGTCTATTCCCTTACCGATAGCGCGGCGTAAGGAGAAGCCGTGCATCTCCTCGACGCAAACGTTCTGATAACCGCCCATAATCTGTACTACCCGATCGGCCGGTTTCCGGAATTCTGGGATTGGTTGGTCCATATGGGCGAGGCCGGCGAGATCAAAGTTCCCGTGGAGATCCTCGAAGAAATCACCGAGGGTTCGGAAATCGGTCGCTGGCTGAGCGAAGCTGACAACTACAGTGTTCTGCGGCTGGACGAAGATGTCGACCCGGCCTTGGTGCAAGCTGTTATCGAGAAATACGCTCCCGATCTGAACGACGCGGAAGTCATCGAGATCGGGCGGGATCCGTTCCTGATCGCCTATGCGATGGCGCTGCCCGCCAATCGAATCGTGGTGACGGTTGAGGCTTCGAAGCCAAGCGCAAAGCGCGCAAATCGCCGCATCCCCGATGTCTGCAAGGATCTCGGTGTCAAGTGGTGCAACAGCTTCGAAATGATGACGGCCCTGAACTTCACGACGGCTTGGCGATCCCAAATCTGACTTTCGCGTGGTAATGTCAGCCCGGATTTGTCTCCGTCAGGAATTCTCTTGGATCGACAGCCAGTGCTTTGGAAATCTGGCCAAGGACCGTGAGCGTTGCAGACATCTCTGCACGCTCAATGGCACCGATATGGCGCGCACTCAGGCCTGTGCGATGGGCCAATTCTTCCTGCGTCAGTTTCTGGCCATGGCGGATACGACGCAGATTCCTCGCCATGACCTCGTTGAGATCCATGACATCAGCGGAACCAGAATCGGAACTATTGTTCTAGGAACTATAGTTCCGATTCGACAAAGCCTGTGATATTGCCGGTGGTCGGATGTTTACTCTTCCAAGAGGATCGTCTGACATAGGAGCCAAGAGGCGTGCGCGAATACGGCGCAGTCGTGCCAATCCATCGATCTGGGAAGGAAAAGAAATGCAAGATGTGGGTTCCTCGCAAGCCGGAGGAGACCAGAGGAAACCTCGATACGATTTGATGGACAAGGCGGAATTGGAGACGCTGACAGTGGCCGCCATTCGCGAACATCGCCGTCTCCTTGCCGCCGACCAGGCTGTCTACGAAGAGTGGATACGCGCAAGCGAGGATCCTACAATCGCGAGCTCGGTTCTGGAGTCCCTTCAGGAGGAGCATTTTGCGCGTCAGAATAGGGCCGCAGCTCAGCAGGATGAGCTTTCCGATATGCTCGACGCACTCGGCTTCGTGCCGGAAGTACCGGTCGATGACGATGTCAGCTAGCTGGGAGGCAGCAAACCCCGATCCTTGGCGATCGCCACAAGATGCGGAACCGACTCGGCGCCGAGCTTGCCACGCGCCTTATCGAGATGGTGCTGCACAGTCCGGAAAGCGATGCCGACCAAATTGGCGGTTGTAAGCGTACTCTTTCCTTTTGCCGCCCAGATCAAGCAGTCCATTTCACGCGGCGACAGCGCCTGCTTTGGATTGAGCGTGGTCTTGCCGCCGATCATCTTCAAGCGATAATGGATCATCATCACCAATTGCACCGCCTTTTTCGGGTCAAAAGCGACCGGCAGTTCCACATTCCTTTCGGAGGATGCGAAGGTCAGCATCATCGATGTTCCGTAGCTGCCTTCCACGGGAATGGTCATGCCACAACGGATTCCGTGCTCGATCGATTCATTGCGAAACTTTCTGAGCTCAGTTGAGCCGCGCGGTCTCCAATCGTCCGCCGTCCAGAAGAAGATATCGCCTTTTCGTTTTGCCTGCGTCACCACGGGATCGATATTGGAGTAATCGGCCGAGAGATAGGTGCGTTCCCATGGCTTTGGGTAGGTGTTGAAGGTCTTGATCTGGGCGCCTTCCTTTTGAAGATAGGCAAACCGCTCGTAGCCGCAGGCCTCTGCGAAGCGCTTCATGGCACCTTTGATCGTAAGCTCGTCCTGCGCAGCTTCCAACATGTCGACGAGCGAGCGAAATTCTCCATCCACCAGCGTTTCTCCTGTCTTATCGACCTGTAGGTCGGTCATGATCTGGCACGTCGAGACACTCGATCGAGCCTCGCCGCCCGGCGGCCAAGCCATAGCCATAATCAGCCACAGGCATCTCGACGCAACCCACGGTGCCCGCGTAGCGCGGAGCAATACCTCTAGCCGTGCAGGTCTAGCACTACCTGCGATAAGACAAGTTTCAAGTCCCCTTGAACTAAAAAGATGACAAAGACAGGAAAGTTATTGCGGGATTGCAATGTTGCACCGGCATGCGCGGCATGCCAGCGGCTGAAATAGCGTCGGACGATGTTCGTCAGTTTCTGCTGTAGGTCGACGGAAATATAATATCCTGGTCGACCAGCACATTGAACTTGTAGCCGGGGCGGATCTGGATGGTCGGCTGCACATTCAGGTTCTTCGAGATGGTCTGCTCGGCGACCCTGCCAAACGATTCCGCGAAGTTGCGGCGGGTCGCATCCGATGCGGTCTCCTGCGTCGCGAGCGTCGAGCTTTGCGGCATCGACATGTCGATCCCGGTTCCGATCAGCGCGATGAGTGCCGCAGAACTCCATGTGCGCCAAAGATGGCGATCGACCTTGTCCTTGAAGCCGCCATAGCCTTCGGCATCCGTGCCGGCCATGCCGCCGATTTGCAGCGTCGCCCCGTTCGGGAAAATGAGGTCGGTCCATACGACAAGGACACGTTCCTGGCCGAAAGAGACCTTGGAATCATAGCGGCCGAACAGTTTTGCCCCCTGCGGGATCAGAAGCCGGTAACCGGTGGCGCTGTCATAGACGTTCTGACTGACCTGCGCGGTGATCCGTCCGGGCAGGTCGGAGTTGAGACCCGTGATCAAGGTGGCGGGAATGACTGAGCCGCGCTTGAGCTCATAGGCTGACATCTGCGGCACGACCCGGTTCGGCAAATAGCCAAGGTCCTTGATGTCCTGGTTGAAGAAATCTTCCTTTGATGTCTGAGCGTTTGGATCGACATTCTGCCCCAGCAGACCGGACTTCATGGCAGCGGCGTAAAGGTCCGAGGCGCTATTGGCAGTCATCGCCTGCCGGTCGGTCTCTCTGGAGGTGTTGGCAGCCTTGTCGACGTCCGAAATATCCACCTTCAACGGTGAGTCCAAGGCCGTCGCCCGTGCCTGCAGCCGGGCCATGCGCTGTCGTTGCGCTTCACGGATATACTGTTCATCCTGCTCGCGTTTCAGGCGCGCTTTCCATTCCGCTTCTGATTCCAGTCTCGGGCGCCGCTCCTCTCGCTGGATGGGCGTGCGGTCGACGACGGCGGTTTCCTTCGTGACCTTCTGTTCGACGGCGGGCGTCGGTTGGAAGACTTCGCGTTGTTCCGGATCGCCGATGATGCCGTCGGTGACACCACGCTTGAGCTGGTCGCCGAAGTTCGTTGCGGGAGCGTCCGAGGCGCTGTCGAGATCGTTGTTCCGATTGAAAGGAAGCCCGCGCCAAGACAAGCCGATGACAACGACGCCGACGAACAGCGCGACGATGATGATGGCCAGGATGATCGGCAGCCGGTTCAGACGGCGCATGCCCTTCTGATCGTCGGCCTGGCTGGAGGTGCCCAGTTGCAGAGATTGGACCATGCTATGCTCGCCTCCCCTCAATTGCGCTGCATGATCGACAGTGGGCTTGCCGCGGTGGCCCCGGCTGCCGTTGCCGTATAGGCGCGGCCAAGCGCGATGGATGGCGTTGACAGCCTTGCAAGCACCTGGCCGTCGACGCCGTCGATCGAATAGGCGAGTTCCACGGGTTTGATGTCCTTGCCAACCTTGCCATCGGTTACGACCGTATAACCCCAACCCTTCAGCGCAGCCTCGAGCGCTGTTGCAAAGTCTGATGAGTCCTTCTCCATCTTGATGGTCGTCGTGCCCGCGGGAGCGATCTGCTCGGCAAGCCGGCTTGCCATGTCGCCGGCAATTGCACTTGCGGCCGGACCTGTGAGAGTGGTTGGGGTTGTACCGGTGGTCAGTCCGTCCTCGGCGGTCTGGCAGCCGGAAAGAACGGCGGCGGCGATGAAGACAGTGATGAGAGGCTTGCGCATGGTTCAGCCGCCCCGCCGGATGGTGATCTTCTGCTGGCGCCAGCCGACCCCGGAGACGAGGATTGCTTTGTCGACCGCGTAGTCGACGATCATCATCTCGTTCTTCATCCGATAATTGACGATGCGGTTCTGGCCACCGCTGACGACGAAAAGAACCGGCGCATCCTGGCTCGAAACTGATTTCGCGAACTGGATGTAGGTCTTGGTGCCATCCGAATAGACCCGCTTCGGCTTCCAGGGCGCTCTCCCGCTGATGGAGTAGGAGAAGTTCAACTTGTCGGGCGCGGTTCCGGGAATGCCGCCGGTCTCCAGCCGGGAGTTGATGTCGGCAAGCTTGGTCGAGACGTCCTCGGGGTATTCGAAGCCGACGCGGGCCATGTACTGGCTCGGATGCGATTTGAGCTGGATGTGATAGGTGCGTCGCGAGGTCGTGACCACCATGGAAGTGACGAGGCCCGCCTCCGATGGCTTGACGATCAGGTGGATCGCCTGGCCGCCGGTGGCGCCGGAGGTCGCGGGCTCCACCTTCCAACGCACGGTATCGCCAACCAGAACATCGCGAACGATCTCGCCGCCTTGTAATTCGATATCGCAGACCTGCAGCGGCGAGCAGACGACCGACGGCTGCGTCTCGCCGAAGAGGAAGATGACCTTGCCATCCGGACCGGTCGTGACCAGGCCGGGCGTGCCGCGCCATTTTCTTGAAATGTTCGTACCCTTCATCTCATTCGCCGACATGCTCTGCGCTTGAGCGCTGATCGCAAAGACGAGTCCGGCCAGGCAGCCGGCGGCCGCGATCAATCCTGTTCTGTGCATGTGAAATCCCCTGCCCTTAAAGCTGTGCCGTCCAGTCGAAATCCCGGACATAGAGGCCGATTGGATTGAGGCGGATGGTCGCCTCGTCCTGCGGTGCCGTCAGCGTCACCGTTGCGATCCCGCGAAACCGACGCGTGCCGATTTCCTTGCCCTTGCGGTCCCGTTCATATTCGGTCCAGTCGATCTGATAGGTCTGGTTCGAGAGCGCCACGATATTGTTGACCTCGATAGCAACCGTCGAAGCCTTCGCCTTTTCGAACGGCGAGTTACCGCGGAACCAGGCGTTGATCTTCTCGGTCGAGGGATCCGATGTTCGAAGGAGCGCGTAGGTTCGATCGATATACTGCTTCTGCACCACGGCGTCCGGCGTGATCGAACGGAAGCTGGTGACGAAGTTTCCGAGCGTCGCGCGGACCACCCGAACATCGGCATATTCGATCTGTTGAGGATAGCCTGATGTCACCGCGGTCCCGAGTTTGTCGACCTCGACGATATAGGGAACCAGCTTGACCTGGGTGCTCAGATACATCGCATATGCGAAGCCGATCACGGCCATGGTCAGGCCGAGTATGCCGACGGTGCGCCAAGCGGCGGCGGACTGCACATAGGAACCGTATCGCTCGTTCCATTCCTGGCGCGCGGCAAGATAGGGGTTTTCGGGGGCGCGGTTCGCTGCCATCGATCGATCACTTTCTGATTGCTGTTAGTCTTTGCGTTCGGGAGGTTGCTTCGGCCCGCTATGCCCGCTGCGCGCTTGGTCGAGCTTGGCGTTAGCGAGACCGAGGATCGATCCGGCATAGGCTCCGGGAGAACCGATGGCCTTTTCCTTAGCAGCGGACCCCGCCGCTTTTCCAGCGGACCCGATTCCTGCACCGAAACCACGAAGAGCTGCACCTGCAACGGATGACCCAGCAGCGCGAGCAGCCTGGGCAGCCGCAAAGCCTGCGCCCGCCGCACCCGCTGCAAGGAACCCGGCGCCCGTGGCGAAGGATGCCGCTTGGCCGCCGTGGCGGATCGCCTCCATTCCGCCCGAAACCGAGGCGCCCTGGACAACGCCCTGCATGATGTTCGGCACATAAATCGCGACAATGAAAACGACGACGGCAATGCCGGCAATCGCAAGCGCGGTCTGGAATTGTTCGCCAATGTCGGGTTGGTTTGCCAATCCGATCAGAACCTCCGATCCGATCCGCGAGATCATGACCAGTGCCATGAGCTTCATTCCGACCGAGAAAGCATAGATCAAATATCGGACAGCGAAGTCTTTGGTATAGGAGGAACCGCCCAGGCCGAGCATGATCATGCCGGCGAGCAGTCCGATATACATCTCGACCATGACAGACACGAAAATCGCGGCGACGAGCGAGAACGAGATGACAACGACGACCATCGCAAAAGCGGCAGAGATCGCCAGCGCATTGTCCTCGAAAAGCCCAAACTGGATCTTTTCCGACATCTTGGTGGCGACGGCGAGTCCGGCATTGAAGACATCGGCCGGCGAAGCGGTGCCGCCTCCGGCGCCGATCTGGAACAGGCTATCAACTACTGCCTTGGCGAAGGTCGGCCCTTGTGCCAACACGAAAGCGAAGAAGCCGACGAACATGATCCGCCGGACGAGCTCGGCGAACCAGCTGTCGAGCGATGCAGCTTGTATCGCGAGCCAGACGGCAGCTATGCCGATCTCGATCGTTGCCAGGATCCAGAAAAGCGACTTCGCCGCATCCATGACGGTTGTTTCCCAACCCTTCGCGGCCGTTGTAATCTGGCTTTGCAATGAGGTTAGCACCGAGCCTTCCTGGGCGAGGGCTGGCTGAGCCGCCAGCACGCATAAGGTCGTGAGCAGGATCGCTGCCCTGAGCCGTTGAAGAGATATTGCCGTCATCTCCTCACCACTCGACTTTCATTTTTTCGCCGCCAGAGGTCGGATATTTCTTCGACGAGCCGAAGAACTGGTCACGACGCTCCTGAGCAACCTGCTTTTCGGAGATGAGCAGCCAGATGCCAGCGCTGCCGGCCGCCAGGAAAATCGCGATTGCGACTAGGATCGATTTTGTTCTCACCATTCCACCTTCATTTTTTCGCCGCCGGAGGTGGACGGTGCCGTTCCGCTGAAGAATTTCTCGCGACGCGCCTGCGCGAGGTCCTTGTCGGTCTGTTCAGTCTGGAGCCAGGTGCCCATCATGGTCATCTGCTGGGATACCAGGCCGCGAAGCTTCTGCATCTGTGCGACCTGCTGCGCGGCGATCTCGTGTCCGACCTGCAGAGCCTTCATCTGCCCGTCGGCGGTCTCGGACATGGACCGCAGCGAAGACATCGTGCCTTCTTCGGTTTCGAACTGCTCTGCCGTCAGGCTCGCGGCCTTCAGCGTGCTGGCGATCGTGTCCCGGTTGGTGTCGGACCAGGTCTGATAGCTTGACGAAAAGTTTTCGGAGCTAGGCAGATTGGTCTTGAGACTGGAATAGCTCTGGAAGCGCTGCTGCAGCACATCGTCGGCATTGCCCATGGAAAATGAGATGCTCTGGCCCTGGTCGACGATGCTGCGAAGCTGATTGAGATCGCTTTCGACCTGTCCCCACATATGCGAGGGAAGCGTCGCGGTGTTTTGCAGCAGGTTCTGGTAGATATTGAGCTGGGTTTCGATCTGTTGCGCCAGCTGGCTGATCTGGGTGAGCTGGTTCTGAATTTGCTCGCCCGATTTCCCGACCAGCGCGACCAGTTCGCCGTTGTTCAGGACCTGCGTCCATTCTGTGGCGGCACCAGTGGCGGTGCCGGCATCTGCGGGCACGGCGGTGCCGGCCATCAATGCGACTGCCGCCAGACCGGCGAGCAATCTATTCGAAGTTGAGCAGCGATACGGCATCGTGAACTCCTCTCGTTTGAAGCCAGTGGATCGGCCAATCGCGGCCATGTTCGGAATGGAGCGCGCGGATGCGCTTCAGGTCTTCCTTGCCGGAGGCCCCGACAAAACTGAGCGCCACAGGGCCGAGCGCCATATCGAATAGCCGCCGGCCTTCGGGGGTGACCACGTAGTATTCGCGCTTGGGAGTAGCGTTCGAGACGATCTCGATCTGCCGCTCGTTGAAGCCGATCCGCTGGTAGAATTCGCGCGTCCCAGGCTCACGAGCGGCGCCGTTCGGCAGGCAGATCTTCGTCGGGCAGGATTCCTTCAGGACATCGATGATTCCGGAGCGCTCAGCGTCCGAGATGGACTGCGTGGCAAGCACGACGGCGCAGTTGGCCTTGCGCAGCACTTTAAGCCATTCGCGGATTTTGTCGCGAAACACCGGATGACCGAGCATCAACCAGGCCTCGTCGAGGACAATCAGGCTAGGCGAGCCATCGAGACGCTTTTCGATCCGGCGGAACAGATAGGTGAGAACGGGCACGAGATTGCGCTCGCCCATATTCATCAGCTGTTCGATCTCGAAGGTCTGGAAGGCGCGGAGGGTCAAACCGTCCTGTTCGGCGTCGAGCAACTGACCCATCGGTCCATCGACCGTGTAATGATGGAGCGCGTCCTTGATCTCGCGCATCTGAACGCCGCTCACAAAGTCCGAAAGCGATCGGCCGGCTGCGTTCGCCATCAAACCAATCTGACGCGAGATAGCGTTGCGGTGATCTGGAGTGATGGCAACGCCCTGCAGCGCAACCAGCATTTCTATCCATTCCGTCGCCCATGCGCGATCACTATCGGTCGCGAGCTCCGAGAGTGGGCAGAAGGCCAGCGCCTCTTCGTGAGCGTCGCCGCCGATCTCGTAGTGATCGCCGCCTGCGGCGAGTGTCAACGGCAGGAGCGAGTTCCCCTTGTCAAAGGCGAACATCTGGGCGCGATCGTAGCGCCGGAACTGCGCTGCGATCAGTGCCAGCAGCGTCGACTTGCCCGAACCGGTCGGCCCAAAGATCAGCGTGTGACCGACGTCGTCGACATGGAGGTTCAAGCGAAACGGCGTCGAGCCGCTGGCCACCTGCATCAGCGGCGGAGAGTTCGGCGGGTAGAATGGGCACGGTGCGACAGGGCTGCCCGACCAGACAGAGTTGAGTGGAATGAGATCGGCAAGGTTGCTGGTGTTGATCAGCGGTTCGCGGATATTGCAATACCAGTTGCCCGGCAGACTGCCGAGAAAGGCGTCGGTCGCGTTGAGCGTTTCGATCCGCGCCCCGAAACCCTCTGCCTGGATCAGCCGGCGGACAGCCTCTGCCTTCTCCTGCAAGGCTTCGCGATCGTGATCGAAGAGGACAATGACCGGGGTATAGTAGCCGTATGCCACCAATTGCGAGGAAGCCTGGGCAATGGCGTCCTCGGTCTCGGCCACCATGCTCATGGCATCCTGATCGACTGAGCGGCTTTGCGTCTGGAAGAGTTGATCGAAGAACGGCCTTACCTTCTGCTGCCACTTCTTGCGGGTGCGTTCGAGTTTCTGCCGCGCCTCTTGTGCGTCGAGAAAAATGAAGCGCGATGACCAGCGATAGGTAAGCGGCATCAGGTCGAGGCTATTGAGAATCCCCGGCCAGCTCTCCGCCGGCAGACCGTCGATCGCCACGACGCCGAGAAAGCGGCCTTCGACCTTTGGTGTCAGCCCATGCTCAAGCTCGGCGGTGGCGATCCAGTCGAGGTACATCGGCGCATCCGGCAGTCGGATCGGATGGTTTTCGCCGGTGATGCAGAAGCGAACGAATTGCAGCAGCTCGTCATAGCGGGCGACCCGCTCCCCTCCCCTCTCGACGACTTTGCGCGTTTCCATCCGGCGTATAGACAGGGTGTTGGCAAGATACTGCTCGATCTCGCGCACGGCGTTCTTGAAGACGAACAGCACCGTGTCCGCATAGCTCTTCTTGCGGCTCTCCTCGTCCGAGTAGATGTATTTGCTGAGCGCCGTCTTTTTGGACTCGAGCGGCCGATATGTGAGGACGAGCGCGTGCTTGCTTTCGAAATGTCCCTGCACGCGCGCGAAATGCGCCCGCCGTTCGGCGTCGATCGCGCGCGTGACCGTGTCGGGAAAGTGGCAACGATCATCTGACGGATAGTCGAACGTCGGAATGCGGACCGCTTCGACTTGGATCATCCAGCCGCTTCCGAGCCTCGACAGTATTGTATTGATCTGGCGCGAGAGTTCGTTGCGCTCCAGATCCGTCGCGCTTTCGGAATCCGGGCCGGCAAAGTACCAGCCGGCCATTAGGCTCCCATCTTTCAACAGGAGCACACCATTGTCGACCAGACCGGCATAGGGAACGAGATCCGCGAAGGACGGGCCAGTGGCCCGGAAGCGTTTGAGCGCGACCATGTCTCCTCCTCAATACCGACGCCACGGCGAGGAGGTCGCCTTGTAGTAATGCTTGTAGGAGATATGGCGGACATAGACTTGCCGCATGAGCGGGTCTGCTTTTGCCATCATCCTCAAGACGCCGACGATGACGATCCAAATGGCAACGCCGAAAAGGGCGGAGTATGCCGTCAGCACTACGAAAATGAGAATGACGGCAGCAAGCCCGGTGAGCAGCACCAGCTCCCGGTCCGCGCCCATCAGCAGGTTCGGGCGCGACAGGGCGCGGTGAATGCGGTTGCGTTGCAGTCCGGACAAGGTCTCAGCCATGACCCCCCTCCCCTGCTGAGCTTGGATCGATGGACGTGGCGCGCTCGTCAGGCGCTCCGATCGAGGCGCCGGTGGCGCCGAAAAGGCCGACGATGTTCGTCGCGCCGAGAAGGATGCCGGCGACAAGCACCACATAGACGAGCCGCCGCGCGAAATCGTTGAGTTCGCCCCCGAAGATCAGCATGCCGCCGGCGATCGCCACCGCTGCAAGCGCGATGGCACCGGCAACAGGGCCGGTGATCGATTCCTGGATTTGTTGCAGTGGTCCTTCCCATGGGAGGCTGCCGCCCGAACTCGCCAGTGCAGGGGCAAGCGACGCCAGGACGATGGGCGCTGCAAGGAGCGCGGCGGCGATAGTAGCGTTCTTACGCGACATAGCGCGCCTCCTGTTCTTCCGTGAGCTCATCGGACTCGATTTCGTAGTGGCCGTGTGCGTAGCGCTCGACCTGAATGACATCGCGAACGCACCGGCCCCTTGCCGTCCGTTCGATCGAGATGATGAGGTCGACCGCCTCGCCGATCACCTCCTGCATCGACTGTTGGCTGGCTTCGGCGGTCAGTTGCTCAAGGCGGCGGAGCGCCGACATTGCAGTGTTGGAATGGATGGTCGCGACGCCACCAGGGTGGCCGGTGTTCCAGGCCTTGAGCAAAGTGAGCGCAGCGCCGTCACGGACTTCGCCGACGACGATCCGGTCGGGACGCAGCCGCATCGTGCTCTTTAAGAGCCGCGCCATATCGACAGTATCGCTTGTGTGGAGAAGGACGGCGTTGTCGGCTGTGCATTGGATCTCTGCGGTATCCTCGAGGATGACGAGACGGTCGTCCGGCGCCGACCTGACGATTTCATTGATGACGGCGTTCGCAAGCGTCGTCTTGCCGGAGCCAGTCCCGCCGGAGATGATGATGTTGAGCCGGGACGAAATCGCGCTGCGGATCGTCAACGCCTGCTGCTCGCTCATCACGCCAGTGCGCACGTAATCCTCAAGGGGGATCAAGCGCGAGGCGCGACGGCGAATGGTGAACGCTGGCTTGGAGACCACCGGAGGCAACAGTCCTTCGAAGCGATGGCCGCCGATCGGCAGTTCGCCGGAGACGATCGGCTGCTCGGTATCTACCTCGGATTGGAGCGCATGCGCCACCGTTCCAATCACCATTTCCGCCGCCGCGGACGACATTTCTCCGGCGGGTGCAACGCCATGGCCAAGCCTTTCGATGAACAGTTTGCCGTCCGGATTGAGCATGATTTCGACAACGGTCGAATCATCGAGCGCGACGCAGAGCTGATCGCCGAGCGCCTCCTGAAGCTTGCGGACGAGTCGAGGATGAGAGCGAAGCTGGTTCACGGTTTTCTCCTTATGCTGCCTGACCCAGCGGACCATTGAATTGCGAGCGATAGCTGGACGGGCGGAGCCTCAGAAATGTTTCCACGTTCGCCGGGAGCATCCCTGCGACGGCTATAGTCACGCCGATACGGCTCGGATCGCCGATGCGCTGAAGGGGCCAGCCGACACGACCGAGAATGCGTTCGAACCGCAGGTCGGTCACCGTCACGATCTCGGTGATGGCGTTTGCGAGGCACCACTCGATGATGCCCGCAAACATGGTCAGCGTTGCCTCATGCACCGATCCCGATCCCCTGCCCTCTTCAAGGGTCGTATCCACGCAGAAGCGGGAGCTCTCTGCCATCGCGGGGTGTGCGTGCAGCCCGTCCTCCGGTAGAAGCGACGGAAAGACGTTGGTCACCATGGTCGAGCCAGTGGCCGGCAGGAGCCGGGCGCAACCGCTAACCTTGCCGAGGTCGGAAACGGCCAGGATGTAGGTGGGGTCAAGAGAATCGAAGCCGTCCGATTCCTCACCATCTACGACGTTGACCTCCCAGCCCAGCCGCTCCGAGAAGACGCGAGCGCGTAGCTGGTGATGTTGCTGGATGAGCCGAGCTTCGTGAACATTCCGCGGTTTGTTGAGCGCGAAAACCTGCATGAATTTCTCCGTCGTCGTTAATCGGCGGAGAAGTCAGCATGGAACGGAATTGAGCGGTAGTTGGAGGATCCTGCAATGATTGGCGAGTGAGTCGCTCCGTGATGATCGCCTTGTTTGCGGAAATCATGCGCCGACGCGCTAAAGCCGTCGGGCAAGTTTTGCAGGATTCACAGATAAACAGATAGAGAACGCAGTAGAACCACTGCCTTGTTAACTCACGATTATTAAAAGAAAATCGGGTGAGATCGAATTGTCCCGCGCGATGGCGTTAACCTCTTGTTAACCTTAAATGTCTTGCGGCTCGGTGGGAATCGGGAGATAGTTTCGCAAATGATGGCATTCCAGCCATTTTTTCGAAAGTGAAGACCTCCGGGGAAATAGTTCGCGAAATGACCAGTATGTTGCCCAACAGATTTGATATTGAGATCGCCCAACAAGGGGCGAAGATCTCAAGTGCGTTGCACATGTTGCGCAGCCAGCAGTATCCGCCGGACGCCCGCAAGGGACTGCGCAAGTTTCAGCTTGCGGAGGTTGCCGACTTCATGGGCGTAACCCAGACTCATCTCCGGCAGATCCATGCCGATGGCAAGGGGCCTGAAATAGAGTCGGTTGGCGGACGCCGCTATTATACCGCCGATCAGATGCTCGAGCTTCGTGATTATCTTGAGGCCAACAAGAAATCCGACAAGAGATACTATGTTCCTAAGCGCAGAGAGGGCGAGCCGATGCAGATTGTTTCGGTCGTCAACTTCAAGGGCGGAAGCGGCAAAACCACAACGGCCGCACATCTTGCACAATATCTCGCCCTCACCGGGCATCGGGTGCTCGCGGTCGACCTCGATCCCCAGGCATCCCTGACCTCCCTCTTCGGGATCCAGCCGGAGCTTGATGATACGGCGTCTCTTTATGAGGCTCTTCGCTTTGACGACGAGCGCAAGTCGATCGCCGACGTCATCCAGCCGACCAATATTCCCGGACTGGATGTCGTGCCAGCAAACCTGGTTCTTCAGGAATACGAGTATGACGTGCCGCTGGCGATCTCTTCCAAGAAAGGTGAGGACGGCCGACTGTTCTACATGCGGATCGCCAGCGCTCTGAAGCAGGTCGATGACAAGTACGACGTGGTCGTCATCGATTGCCCTCCTCAGCTCGGTTATCTGACCATTACCGCGCTCATGGCGTCGACCGGGATCCTCATCACCATTCATCCTCAGATGCTGGACATCATGTCGATGAGCCAGTTTCTGATGATGCTGGGCGGGATCATGGGGCCCGTCGCCGAGGCCGGCGCCGAAATGCGTGTTCAGTGGTTCCGGTACCTCATCACGCGATTTGAACCCACGGACATCCCGCAGGCTCAGATGGTCGGGTTCATGCAGTCGATGTTTGCACAGCAGATGCTGAGAAACCACGTGTTGAAGTCGACCGCGATTTCCGATGCGTCGATCAAGAAGCAGACTTTGTACGAGGTCGAGCGGGTTGAATTCGTCCGGGCGACATACGACCGGGCAATGGAGAGCCTGAACGCAGCCAACGCGGAGATTGTCGAGCTCATCCACGGCGTCTGGGGGAGAAAATGAGAGGATTGTCAGCCGTTTTTTTCAACGTTTTGCTCAACGTCATCAGTGGCTTGTCGGTGTTGACTGCAGGTTGGGAGGGAACTCATGTCCCGTGAAAATCCGTTCGCCAAACTAGATATGGCTTCGATCTCGGCAAACCAAACGCCGACAAAGCCAGGCTACGGCATGACCGGAGCTGCGAAGACAGTTGTTCGCTCCATCGAGGACATGGCGGAGAATACCAAGAAGCTTATGGAGGGTGAGGTAATCGTGGACCTGGATCCGCGATTGATCGACGTGTCCTTCGTCGCCGACCGACTGTCAGATGACGGCGAGGAGTTTCAGGAACTGCTACATGCTATCAAGGAGTCGGGTCAGACAACGCCTATTCTTGTTCGCCCGAGCTCGACAGATGCCAAACGATATATGGTCGTGTTCGGCCATCGTCGCCTGAAAGTCGCTCGCGAGCTTGGAGTGCCGGTCAAGGCAATCGTTAAGAAGCTCGACGACATTACCTCCGCCATTGTGCAAGGACAGGAGAACGCGGCCCGTTCAAACCTGTCTTTTATAGAGCGCGCGTTCTTCGCTCAGAACCTGATTGCGTCAGGAATGACAAAGGAAACGGTTCGTTCGTCACTCGCCGTCGATGAGGCGATGCTCTCCAAGATGCTTGCAGTTGTCGAGGCGGTGCCCGCGTCAGTGGTCCAGGCTCTGGGTGCATCTAAGAAGATCGGGCGCGACAAATGGCTCAGCCTTCGGCAACTGGTTCTTGCCCCTGCCCTGTCCAAGGTTGCAGTAGAGCATACGGGGTCTGCTGACTTTCAAAAGCTTCCTGAAGGTGAGCGGTTCGATGAGCTACATGACTACCTGAAGCGATACAAGGCCAAGTCAGCTGCAAAAAAGCCGAAGGCAAACGTCCCCGTCCGGGACTGGACCTCTACCGATCGCGCACTAAACGTGGTGATGAATTCGAAGGCAAAGAAAGTTGCCATCGAGCTTACGAATGTTGAAGCCAGGCCTTTCAGCGAATGGCTGTCTTCCCACATGGGTCGTTTGTACGAGGAGTACAAAGGATCGAAAACTGAAACAAACGGAGACTGAACCGCAAAAGAAAAAGGCCCCCAAACGGCGAACCGTGGAAGCCTCTCTCGTCATCTCTAGCAGGATCGAGAATCGCATTTCCCGGAATCACAGTCAAGAGTCTTGGCGCCGATTTGGTGAGCGGATTTCCTTTGCCTGAAGCAAGGTGAATGAAAAATGCAGACGGGACATGTGACGACGCCCTTTGGGCGGCGGCCGATGTCGCTTGCCCTGGTCAGAGGCCAGATGGCGATCGACAATCCGCAGCCAGACACGCGTATCGAAAAGTGGAAAGTGTTTCGTGACGTGTGCGAGGCACGGGAACGCCTAGGAATCCAGGACCGGGCACTTGCCGTCCTTGATGCCCTCCTGACCTTTCACCCTCACGCGGAGCTCGATCCGAGCCAGGGGTTGGTCGTTTTCCCATCCAACGCCCAGCTGTCCGTGCGGGCCCACGGAATCACCGAGACGACACTGCGCCGACAACTCGCAGCACTTGTCGATGCCGGCCTAATTCTGCGGCGCGATAGTCCGAACGGTAAACGTTATGCGCACCGCAACCGCGATGGCGAGGTCGAGCAGGCTTACGGGTTTGACCTGAGACCGCTGCTAGCTCGTGCCATGGAGCTCGCCCTGATGGCGCAGGACGTCGCCGCCGAACGCGCTCGTTTCCGCCGCGCAAAGGAAGCCCTCACGATCTGCCGTCGCGATGTGCGCAAGCTGATCTCGGCTGCCGTGGAAGAGGGCGCTACAGGGAACTGGGAACGCGTGGAATCTGAGTATGTCAGTATTCTCGCCCGCCTCCCGCGCTATCCGAACCGCGCACAGGTCGAGATTACGCTCGACGAGATGGAGCTCTTGCGGGAAGAGGTCCTCAACATCCTGGAAACACAGCTAAAAACTGAAGATATGCATGGCAATGCCATTCACAATGCCTGCCACATACAGAATTCAAATACCGAATCCATAAATGAACTTGAACCTAGCTCTAGAAAAGAGCAGGGCGATGGCTTGGCGGATGGACCTCTGACCAAGAATGAGCCGAACGAACGACCGAAGACGAAACCTGAGCCGATCAAGGCATTCCCACTCGGAATGGTCCTGCGTGCCTGCCCGCAGATCGCTGATTACGGTCCCGGCGGGCGCATCGAGCACTGGCGCGAGCTCATGAAAGCGGCCGTCGTCGTGCGATCAATGCTCGGCGTCAGCCCCTCAGCCTACGAGGAGGCCTGCAATGCCATGGGGCCGGAGAATGCGGCAGTTGCGGTTGCCTGCATTCTGGAGCGGTCGAATTTCATAACATCTGCCGGCGGATATCTGCGGGATTTGACCAGACGCTCGGAGCGCGGGGAGTTTTCGCTCGGGCCGATGCTGATGGCGCTCATGAAGGCAAATGACGGTGGACATCGAAGGTCGGCCTGACACGGGACTGCGCCATTAACGACGGGCAAAACGCGATCCGCTTCTGGCGCTGGCGCATCAAAACTTGTCAGCCGTTTTTTTAAGTTATTTGCTATGGCAATACAGGTAGTTATCAGCGTTGACCATCGAATTCCTGCGAGGACCTGCAACAATGTGGAAGGCAAAGCAGAAACAGCTGGCGGTCGAGCAGATCAATGGTCATAACGCGAAACCCCATCCCCTGATCATCGGTCGTGCGCCTGAGAACACCGAAATGCTGTTCACGCCCGCCGAACTCTACGGCGCAATGGCGCAATGCTCCAGCAGGGCAAAGATGGACCAGCGTGCGGCGAGGGCTCAGGTTCAGATGTGCCGCCATCTCATCGCGCGGCACGTCGACGACAAGAATGATCGTTTTGCTTTGCTGGGGACTGCCCGCCGCAGCGAGGATCTGTTCGTTGCCCTGGCGGAGTCCAAGGCGACCAAGGGGGCGTCCAGGGCTGCTTTTACAAAGACTATCAGGGATGGCTACAAGGAGCAGGTCGAGCCCTATCTGCGCCGCAAGATAGGTTCCTGGGTTGCGTCGCACGGCTATGCCGTCGGCAGCTGAATGAAGTCGGTGAAGAAGGCCGAGATATTCATCGATCATACGGCGAGCCCGATTCCGCTCACAGGTCAGGCGGGGGCTCCTTTCGATCGGAGCCATGGCTGAGCTTGCGGGTCTGGTCGAGTCTCGTGAACTTGGATCCACCCCAGTCTTCGTGCATGAGGTCTTTAGGAAGATCCAGAGAGGGGAGGGCGTGCAGGCGGAAGAACCCGCCGCCGCGGCCGAGGATGAATGCGCTGAACTGACACTGCGTTCCGATGGCGATTACCGTCGTCTGGCGAAGGCTATGCCGGTGAACAGCGGCAGGAAGAACGCGTGATCGGTCGCCTGATGAACCGTGCCCTCAGTGGCGGATAAGAGCAAACCGGCGAGCTCTGGTCTGAATATCTCGCGCCAAAGCTGGGTCGTATGTCAAACCAGCTTGCTGTGGAAGTGGGCAGCAACCCGGTCGGCGGCCTGCCGCACGGTGTCGGCCTGGTCGTAGAAGTCGAAATGCTTACCCACCGTCCAATGCAGTTCCTTCGGGCCCGCTAGCTGATTGTAGACCTTGCGTGCCTGGTCGGGGAACGCCGCGCCGTCCGAATGGATCATCAGCGCCGGCGCCTTGACCTTTGAAGCCTGCGCTACCGGATTGAAGGCGATCCAAGGCTCCCAGCCCATCACCGCAAACTCGTTCCGCCACGATCGGACACCGCCGCCGCGGGTCTTGTCAAAGTAATATTCGCTTGGGCTCGCGCTCACGGCGGTCTTATCGCCGGGATTATAAGTCAGTATGGTGTCGATGACGCCAGTTTCCTCGTAGCGCTTGCGGGCAGTACGGCTCGCCGCAATCCGGTGATCCACTCCCTCTTGTCCGCCGAAGATTTTGGCCGCGAAGTCCGGTTCGGAAAAGAACCCGGCGACAGTTGTGAGAGCTTGAACGTTGGCGTCCTTGGCCGCCGTGTACAGTGCAGTGCCACCGCTCGTGCAAATGCCTAGAAGGCCGGTTGCTTTCACGTCCGGTCTTGCTTTCAGGAATCGTAGTGCAGCCGACAGGTCCTCGGCCTTGGAGGACTGGTCCTCGTACTGGCGCAGGGCGCCACCGCTCTCCCCATAGTTCCGGTAATCGATCGCAAGTGCAATGACCCCACGCCTGGCGAGCTCACCGGCATAGTTACCGCCCATCTGTTCCTTAACCGAACTCAGTGAGCCTGCGACGGCCACAGCGGGATACTGCCGGGAAGGGTCATGGCCTTCGGGCAGGTAAAGGTTTCCCACGACGAAACCATCACCGCTCAGAAAGCTGACCTTGTGCGACTTGGGCTGGCTCCGTTCAGTCAGTGATTCTGCCATGGCAAAGGCTCCTGTATTGAGGAGGACGGCTGTTGCCCCAACGGCAAAGCCGAACATCCGGCGCGAGATCGATGTGGTGGTCATAAGAGCATCCTCATTGAGTTTGATAAGAATTTAAGCTATGCGCTGAACTTAACAATCGGCGATCCATTTGACGCCCTATTAAGTAGGATTTGATAATGCGGGCCGATCTGTTAGACGGGATTGTCATTTTCACGCGCGTCGCTGAGAAGCGCAGCTTCACCGCTGCAGCCGTGGAACTCGGGGTCACAACGGCGGCGGTGAGTTGGAGTATCAAGCGGCTTGAGGCCCGTGTCGGCACCTCGCTACTGACCCGCACAACGCGGTCGGTGGGACTGACCGAAGCCGGTGAACTGTTCCTTCAGCAGGCGCTGGCCAGCGTGGCCAATGTCGAGGCGGCCATTGAGGCCGCCCAGCGAATGGGTGTCAATCCCGCAGGGCTGCTACGCCTCAGCGTCCCTTACGTGGCCCAGACGCTGATCGAGCCGGTGCTGGACGGCTTTGCCGCTGCGTATCCTGCCGTCGAGCTGGAGCTGGTGTTTGAAGACCGTTTCGTCGATATCGTGGCGGAGGGCTATGACGCGGGCATCCGGATCGGCGAGATGATCGCACAGGACATGATCGCGGTAAGGCTCACGAAGCCATCGCCGCTGACGGTCGTCGGATCTCCTGCATATTTCGCCCGGAGAGGTAAACCGCTACGTCCGGAGCAGCTCAGTGAGCATGCTTGCATCAACGTTCGGCTGTTCGGGGGAGCACTCTACCGATGGATGTTCACGGAGCGATTCGGACGCGGTGAACCGCGAACCTTTGCTATGGACGTAAAGGGCCCGCTGACCGTCAACGGGCCGGCGACATGCACGTCCGCCGCGGTGGCGGGCGTCGGCCTCACCTATAACATTGCCTCGGTTGTTGAGCCCCTGGTCCGGCAGGGACTGCTCGAGCCGTGCCTGGAAGGCTTCATGCCTGAAAGTCCCGGGTTCTTTATCTACTTCCCCAACAGGAAACAGATGTTGCCCAAGCTCCGCGCGTTCGTGGACTTTTGGAAACAAGATCACCAGTAGCTCTAAGAAGCCGTGTCGCCCAAGGGCCCTCTGAAACGGCAACGCCATATCGACCTCAAGTCCGTCACCAAGAGTCGTCCGAGCTTGAACCAACCACCCCAAAGTCTCATGCCCTTCTACCGATGCAGGTGACGTCCGTCCCGGAGCTTAACCCTGAAACCGCATACCGACAGCTCGCCGCCCGCCGAAATCAGGGCGGGCAAGAAATCGCGGCAGGGGCCAGATGATGCTCCCCGCGCTCAATGACGGATGAGACCGAACCGATGCGCCTCATCCAGCAGATGACGAACAGAGGACGGTTGCCATTTTCGCCCACCGCGCGCCGGCCGCTCTCCCATCTGATCCAGTTGTGCGGCAATATCGCGAAGCGATAGATCGGGATCGGCAATAGCAATCGCCGCGACGAGCTTCATGAGGTGATCTTCTGGCGCGCGGCGAGGCGAGCGGGTCAGGAGCTCGGGTTCGGCCAGTTTCTCGCGGACCATACGATGCACGGCGCGGCGCAGCCTCTCCACGGTCCAGTCATGGCCGCGGCGATTAAGGACTCGCGTGACATTGTCCCAGCTGTGCTGCGGGCGAAGTTGCCGGACGGTTGGAAGCCAGGTTTGGGCAGATAAGATCAGCTCGTCGAGATAGAGTTTTTCCCGAGCCTTCGACACCGCCTTGATCGCTTCTGGCCGCCGTTCGCGAAGACCAGGGTTGCCCGGTAGCTTGCCACGAGCTTTTGCTGCCTTGATCCCGGCTTTGGTTCGTTCGGCGATCAGCGCTCTCTCGAGCTGCGCGACGGCACCGAGAACCTGGAGGGAAAACATGCCCTGCGGAGTCGACGTGTCGATTGGATCGCGGATCGATCGAAAATGAACGCCGCGTTGCTCGAGGTCCTCGATCACGGACAAGAGGTGACTCACCGATCGAGCCAGACGATCGAGGCGGACCACCACGAGGATGTCACCCGCGGTCAACTCGCCGAGCAGCCGGGTTAAGACTGGTCGAGCGCGCGATGCTCCGGAGCCATGCTCCTGATAGATCCGATCGCAGCCGGCGGCCTGCAACTCGTCCATCTGGGCATCGTGGACCTGGTCGTCCGTCGAGACGCGGGCGTAGCCGATCAGCCGCTTTACACGCTGTTGGACGTTAACTGTTTGTCGCTTCGCCATCGCACATTTATCGGGCCGTTCGAAGTGATTTGTACAGATAAGGAATGCGTGAGAAATCGTTCAGTTGCAAGCGTGTTGGCCCACCAGACTCGAAATGCGGCTGCGCATGGGTATCGGAGCGTCCGCAGCGACAAACGTGCGCCAGCGGGCTTCCTTGGCGGAAACGCCGGAAAGCAAGGGAAGTTGAGGAGGGGAGGGGAAGCGAATTGGCGGCAAGAGTGCCGTTGGCGTAGTGCCGGCGAGAAGGGAGGCGCCAACCTAGGCTGCGGCCTGTCTTACACCCCCGATACGCATTACTTATCGCTGGCTAGGCGTGGCCTAGGGCAACATATCCAGTGGCGAACCATAATGTCGAGATAGATTTCGTTTAGCAAATCATTTACCATGATTTCAATGGCTTATGATCTCGCGAAAATCAGCATGACAGCCCTGATGCGGCCGGCTTTCGACGCGGGTGTCGCTCTGACCCGCCTCGACGAACGCGTCGCCCGTTCGCCGGTCGGGCACGGCTGGATCGAGCGTACTCATTTCGCCGACGCGTGTGCCTCGCTGTGGATCGATGGCGAACTCGTCCATCTCGAAGACCTCGTCCTCCACGACGCTTTTCGCGATACCCGCACCCCAACCCGCGAACTCACCATCGCCCGCGACGTGTTGCGCACCCGCCGGCGCATCTCAGACCAGTCACCCGAGTGGGCCCTATCCCCAGAGGGTATCCGAACCTTGCGACAAACATCGGACATCACGTCGGCCAACGCTGAGAGCGTAAATGCGGCCGGCGTCATCCGGCCCGCCGTCGCCGTGGATGCGGAAGGGGAAGGGGATGATGATGACGAAACGGGAAATCTGCCCGGCGTGGACTATGCAGCTATCGATGCGGTGCTCGCCCGATCAGAGGCGGCGATCGAGAGCGCCACACGGCCTGGGCGCGGCGGCGGTAACCGTTCGGCCGAAAAGGATCCGATGATCTACGATCTCGATTGGGACGAGGATGCCCGGCTCGACGAATGGCGTGCTGTGTTGCGCCAACTCGAAAATCTGCCGGCGGTGCTGCAGGCGATCGTCGCCCTCGATGCCTGGAACGGAATTTCGGTGCTGCAACATGCGCCGTGGCTCGCCCGGTTGCTGGCCGCTTCGATCCTGCGCCAGGCCGGTGTCACCACGGGTGCCCATCTCGCCGCCATCAATCTCGGCCTCAAAACCATTCCCGTCGACCGGCGCCGCCATCGGGACCGAGAGACGCGGCTGCTGGCCATCGCCCACGGGCTTTTGGCCGCGGCCGAGATCGGTATGAAAGAGCATGACCGGCTGCTGCTGGCCAGAACGCTGATGGAGCGGAAGCTGGAGGGGCGCCGGACATCTTCGAAACTGCCAGAACTGGTCGAGCTGGTCATGGCAAAGCCGCTGGTGTCGGCCGGGGTGGTGGCGAAGACGCTCGACGTCACGCCCCAAGCGGCGCGGCGGATCGTGACGGAGCTCGGGCTTCGCGAGATGACGGGGAGGGGGAGGTTTCGGGCGTGGGGTATCCTATGATGAGGACGCGGGCGCGCTAGGGGGAACCAGTTGTTCGAATTCATCGGGATGATAGCCGAAGACCCTTTTGAACCCGTGCTTTGCCCATTCCTTCATTGCATCGGCACGGTCTACGCTGGTGATCGAGCGGTAGTCGTATCGAAACGGTCCATCGTCTAGAATCCACTGAAGGGTTAGGTCGTAGAGGATGGTTGATCCCATGAAGGTATCAAGCGTGCGTTTTAATGCATCGCCGTCGCGGCCCGTGAACGCCCGAACGAAAATTTGCTCGGTGTCCGCCCGGTCCGTAAAAAGTGAGACGTGGCGACTGAACGTCTCTCGCGAACTATCGGTGGCACTCCCCATGGCAAGGAAGCGCCCTGCCCAACAAAAGAAATGCGGATTTGCGAGCTTGCTCCGGCAAAAGTCCATGAAATGAGAGGTGATCACACGGATGGGTAAGTTACTGAGGCCGAATTCGAAGCTGGCCCATTCGCTCATCAACTTCCCTCCGGCCGCAGTCTGAGAAAGATCGACAATAGCTCGGAGAGAAGTGGAAGGCTCATCATATCCGCAACGCTGGGTAAGCACCCGTGATACGAACGCGTATTCATCATTGGAATAGGTGTGGATCGCCTGCTTCAGTTCAGGGTGCTCCCGAGCCGCTTGGCAAAGCAGGGAAAATCGAGCGCCTGGATCGACATCTGAGATAAAGTCTTCGAAGTAGACAATTTCGAGCGGAAATCCGCGTGTCGGATTTATCGCGAGATCGCAAATTAGGAGAAAGAGTCCGATAAGGGGGCTATCAATTGTCTCTGGCCAGTCGGATTCGCTTAATTTGAGGAATTCCGCGAAGGCTGCCACATAGATGCCGCTGAAATAACCGTCTTTGGCGTAGGCTGCACAGCTCGTGGGTCCGCCTGAAGCTGCCAGGAATTGGAGCTGGATGAATCGCGCTTGACCCTCAAATATCGCGTGAAGCCCAACCTCGCTCTGTGTAATTGGTGAGCCATGGTAAAAGCCCTCGTGGCGCGAGAGCATAAGTCGATCGAAAGCCTGTTGCCATTTTTCGGGATTTGGCACGCTACCTACATCCAAATCACATGATTCAACAAGGGCCATCAGGGTGTTACCGTAGGCAATCCGGTAGGAATGGCCAACACTCTCAAAATGCTGGTTGCTTCTCAATTTGACGGCGCGGTTCGGGCTTGATGCGAGAACTTTGTAGAATTCGATATCCAGAGCGTTGTTGACCGCGATGTTGGCTTCGGCCAACGCCTCCGGTGACGGAGCAGAACCATTTCTCAAAGCGTCATCGGCCCATCGTTTCAAGGATTTCTTCGGCCCTATTTGCCCAATCGCCTTTTGAAGATGTTCGAGGCTGCTTGAAAACTGCGCTGGATAGCACAAGCTGTAAATTAAGCCTGCGGTCGAGCCGACATGCTGCCACCAATGTATGGTTTCATGGATATAGGTCGAGTAGGCCTGAATAAGGTCTGCCGGGTCATGGCTTTCGAAGTCACCACTGCTAAGTGCATCAACCAGCTCGTGAACACGCGGACTCAATCGCAAAACGAACTGCTTCGTATTGTAAAGCCCGTGTGCCTCCAGTGTAGCCGCAAACGTCGTCGGGGCAACCCAATCGCTATCCAGGGGCTCGACCAGTTCCCGTTTCAGTTCGTTGAAGATTATGGCTTGAGAGATCCTCACGATACGCTCCCGGCAAATCGGTTTCGGTTCACCAGTCAGGAATACAGTCTGGCCTCGGGTGGCCAAGGCAAATCTGAGGCGATATCCGGATGCCGCGGGTCCTCGTCCGCGAATCCATGCTCATCTCGCAGTTCGTCTAGCTCAACGAGACAATGTTTGGCGAGAGCCGAACTCTCTGTAGAGTCGGTGGCGATCCCAAACAAGAATGCTCGAACGCCGGCGACTGAGATGGGAAATATCTCGAAATGGGTTGAGCTCCCATCAATCGGTTGATGTCGTAACCCAACTGAATGGACGACTCTTCGTATGGTATCGTCGAATGGCTTGCTTCGCTCAGCGTAGCTTCGGACCATAGCCATAAGATCATCGCTTTCGCCTATTTCGGCAAAAATCTGTTCGTAGACTTTCCTTTCAAGCCCTTGAGCTCCAACGTAACGACGCCGAATTTCTGCTTTCACGACTGGAAATTTTTTCGAGACCTCCGAAAACTCGCGAGCAATGTTCCAGGGGCTAAGATCCCGAGCGCTGGCTTCGAAGGCGCCATCGGCAAATAGATCTAAAAACAACATGATCCCCGAAGGCCCCCTTCCGAACATTGTCTTCATCCAATCGTAGCCATTTGCAATGTCGGGATGTGAGCGGGCGAGCTCCCTCAATAAGTCATCACCCTTCTGGCCGGGAACTTCGCGGACGGCAAACAAAACGCGTTCGAAGCTATGCCGATAGGTTCCATAAAATGCCCTGACATCAACGAGAGCCGGGACAATGAGTTCAGGCCTCTCGGAAAACGGCAGCAGTTCTAACCACGGTTCGATCGCCCACGTATTTTGCCGGCTCTGCCAGGCGTCTCTCTCCGCCTTTTCGCGCCAAGCTGCTATGCCTTGCAGCAGGAGGCTTGCATCGAGCACCTGTCCATCCAGCGCCATCGCTGCCAACAGCTCGCATTTCGTGGAAATTTCCTTTGGAAGAGACACAACACGCGCCACCAGATCGTCGTGATTGCAATGGGGCATTGAAAGGGCGATCCGAGTAAGTTGGATCGCCAGCGAATGTGCGTCAGGGTCTACCTCTTGGGTAAGATTTTCGATCGCATCGAAAATCGCCTCTGCTAGGTTGTCCTCGGTAGGTTGAGCTGGCCGTGTGGCGCGACTCTTGCGTGCTTCTGCGATATCCTCCAACCATGGCCAGCGCGCGAATTGTCCCTTCAATGGACGATTTCGGCGGCTATCGCTGATCGACTTCAGGACGAGAGAAGCGTCAAAGCCAAAGTCGTGATCCTTAAGGTAGGTCGCGACGATCCTTGCAGCTTCATCAGTTCCCAAGTTGGCGAACGCAACCCGATACTGATTTCCATATCGCATGCTGGCATCCGATGCCGCCCGAATGTCGCCACGCTGCCGCGCCGACCGAAATCCGGCTTTGGCCGTCGTCAGGCGCGCCAAATCTTCGTCCAAAAGCCGCTGCAGCTGAGGCAGGAGCTCTGGAAAGCCAAACCGTCCAATTGCATTGGCGACATTGCAGAGATCACCGCGTGTGGCGTCGGCAGATTCAATGATTTTCCTCGTCCAATCTGCGAGTAACGAGATTACTTGAGATTGAACGGTCGGGCCAACCGGAATGAGAGGTCTGTTGGAGCCGCCGCCCCCATGCAGCGAAATCAGGGAGGAGAGCATTGAAATGGACGCGCTGTCACGCGCGAGCTCGTGCGAAATGACCGCCGAGACGAACGCGGATGCGTCGGTTCTTAACAGGCGACTGTGTAGTCGGTTGTAACGGTCGCGCATTGCTTTGGATTCGGTTGTGGCCTCCAACGCACTCCTGCAATCAGTATATTTTTCGATGAGGAGTCCGATCGTTTTGGATCCCACAAGATGTGCGATAGCGCCTTCATTCGGGACCTCGTCGTCGCTCAGGACGGCGTCAACAAGTGGGCCTTCATCCACAAGTTCGGCGCCAATGAGAACGTCATCGGAGCCAATAGGCAAATCCAACCCGCCTTCAAGACGGCGGCGTAGACCGTTTAGAACTGCCGCTGGCGCAATCTGTTGCGCCTCATAAAATGAACGAACGTGGTCTCTCACGGGAAAACCAGGATCAGCGATAGTATTGGCGATCTCAACGTCCCGGCTTAAAGAGGTATCAGGATGCTCGACGAAATGGTCAAGGCGCGCAACCGGACTGGTCGCTGCCTCCAAGACTCTTTGCCTTGCGCGCTCCAGCATAGCTGCCAATGAAGGGTCGCGAACTTGGGTGACAAAACCTCGCCGCGCTACCAGATCCCATACTTCTTCATTTGCTTTGCCTAAAAGCATCGCTACATGTCTGTCCGCCCCACGGAAATCAAGGTGTTGAAGGACGTCGGCCTGAACCTGTGGACTTGGATCCTTTGCCGCAAGCGCTGTTGCAAGATCCATTCCATCGACGCCACTCTCGGAGGCTATCAACGAGAGCAGGTGTTCGCGGACGGGTTCTGAAAGGCGTGCCACATGCGCAGCAATGCCTTCGCCAAGGACTGCGGGGCGGAATCTTGGCGCCGAACGCAAAGTGGGTAACTGGATCTGTGGGTCAGAGCTGGTGGCCAGAGGCCAAATTAACGTCGCAAAATCTGGCTTGCCAGTCACGATCATGAAGCGAACGGCACGATCGACTGAGCCAGGAACGTGCCACCGATCGACGAACGCCAATATGTCGACGCTGACGATGTTCCACGCATCTGACGATGCGCGATAAATCATTTCACCCGCCAGCATGGGGTCGATCGGCAGGGCCACGCGCACAGCATGTGCAGTTGCGTGAGCATCCTTGCGGTCTATCGAGAGTCGATCGATTGCGAAAAGAACTGATTCTTCCCAGGCTGGTTGATCCAAAATTTCAACGCGCAGCATTTTGCGGGCATCAACGTCGTTCTTGGCGCTAGCGCGGATCAGATCGACGACATCATGGCTTGCATACCATTCTTGAAACTGCTGATGCTGAAACGCGACGGAACCATCGCTGCCTCCATGCCGCATCAGGACGTGGTGGCTCACTAACAGATCAAGCACGGCGCCCGGTTCGATGGGACCTACCAACTGCTGGTCGCTTCGAAGTCGTTCGAGGGCGCGGCCAATGATCCGACGAGCGTCATGATTGGTGGCAGCGCTTGCTCTCGACGAATTTAGGTAAGATGCAAAAGACTGGAGAATAGCAGAATGGCAGCCGAAGAGCATCGCATGGAGAGCTTCGGCATGCTGATTTGCATTTTCATGCTCTTGGACAAACAGCCGCAGAACGCTCTCTTTGTTTGAGATGGCGGAGATCTGAGAGCCAGCCGATAAGAGTGCGGCCAGGTAGAGTGGAATGGCAATCAGTTCGCGCACTCCGGGGGTGCGCCACGCGTCATCTACTATTTTCTCGCCGGCCATGCCCGATCGAGCGCGAGCGATTTCCATTTGTTGATCAGCCGATAATTGTTCGACGACAACGCGGACGCCTGAAATCGGTACATCGAGGGCGTGCTGACGCGTAGCAACGACCATGCGGATGGATGGATAGTGGCCGCGAATCTCCTTCAGTTCCGCACGCAGCGTCTTTCGCGCCGTTGGCTCAAGCTCATTCCAACCATCCAGCAACAGCAACAGCTTTCCCCGTTGAGCCGCGAAACGAATATCGTCTTCGAGAACGTCCTTGTAGGAAAGGCGTCCTCGGAGACTGTCTAAGAGCTTCAAAGAACTCGCCGACCAATCCCCAAGCGCAAAGTAGAGTGGAATGAGATCGTTTTCTGCCAAGGCATGGTCGGCAAGCTGTAGGAGCGTCGTTGTCTTGCCCGTCCCCGGTGGAGCTATGATTGCAACCTCTCGCTCAATCTCCAGGGCTGAGGGCAGCTTGCTGATATTGAAGGATAGCTTCTCCTGTCGATCCCATAGTGTGAGCGTCAGCTCTACCAAGCTACCGGACAAAATAAGGTCGCCACTGTACCCCCGAATATCGCTTCGCGCGGCGTCTCGCAGACGTGCAAATCTTTGGTCTATCGCGCCTGTGGCCGTTGAATTTTCGGCATCGACGGGCGTTGACTGGGGTAAAACGCCTCCCAGCAGGTCGCGCAAAGCCCGCTCCTGGGCGCTGCGTTTCCACTCATGAAGTCTCTCCTTCGAGAACTGAAGCGGATCGGCGTCAATAAGCCTTCCGCAGTTTTGGCAGAGCCATATTCCGTTTTCTTTTCCGCGGCGCTCTTCTTTAGACTGCGCGAGATCATAGCGGGGCCCGCCCATCGACGCGGCACATATGTGAGCTGCCACGCCGATCGTGACGATACCCTGCTGATTCATATCAGCGGCGACGGTCGGTTTGCGGCACTCGGGATTTGAGCATCGAAAGCCGACGCCCCGGGCGAGTTGCGAAATCGTTTCTTTGGAAAAGTCGTCTCTCACCTTCGTCCTGATCCATATAATTAGCTGATGCGACCTACGGCAACCACGCAATTAAGCTGGTTCAGCGACGACGCCGTCGAATCCCCGCTTCATCGTAGCTTGGCGACCGCCTGTGGCCGAACGCATTCCACAACAGATCGAACAATGGGCGCATTAGCGTGTCCAACTGCTCAGGGAGCGCGTTTTCAATCCTCAAATCTGGCAGTAGGATTTTCTCGGAGCGATAAGGGTAAGCAACAGGTTGCCGCCAATGATCCTTGGGAGCCGTAATACCCTTGGCTCCCAAGATCGAAACTAAAATGTAAAATGGCGCCGGTACTCGGTAAAAGTCCAGCTCCCGAAACGCCCTGGCAACAATAGAAACAACTTCCTCTTCAATCGGTTCAAGATGGATCGCTCGTGTCCCACTGGCCTCTGCAGTATGTAACCGCGCAACCGCTTCAACCACGCCATTTCGGAAAAATGTCGTAAACGCCCGTACACTTCCAGCAGATTCCTCCGGCCCCGAATAAGAAACCAGTCCATCAATTGAGTACATCGAGTTCCACCCACCCGCGCCAATTGGAGGCACGCCGGCCCTATTGTCGTCAAACTCAATCTGCAATCCCTCTGAAAACCCTGCTAGAGGAATAATGTGCACAACTAGACATGGGGTATCGTTATCCAGGGCAAGCGGGCCTTCGTTCGCCACAAGAGCGTTAAGCCTTTGACCGCGGAATTCTCGAATTCTGTTCTCTATGTCGGTAGCGTAGAGAAAAGCTCGCCTTAGCTCATCGACACTCATCGCATGTTTCCCGTTTTCGTCGCGAATGAAGAAGCGACTGTCTTTTGCGACTGTGACGCGGTGCGGGGCTGCCCAGCTTCTTGGTACGCGAATAATAATGACCCCATGTTCGGGGCCAATTTCGAGCCAACGAACACGCAGACCAAATATATGTGGCTCAACCGAAGACCGAAGAGACTCTGAAATCGCCAATATCAGCGCATCGGAATTCTTCACTTCGACACCCGGAAGTCCTGATGCAAGGCCTCGTTCCTCGGAGACTCCGATGATTAGGTCACCACCGCTGGAGTTTGCCAATGCGGACACGTCAGCAGCAAACTCCTTTTTCGCATCGTCCGTTCGGCCGTAGTGGTCTCGCTTGAATTCAAGCCGTCGGCCTTCCGGGACCCCACCATCTACTAGGTCCCGAATATGTTGCAAGGTTAAGTCATCAAAGGGAATTTCCGATATGGCCATGGACTGACTCGTTGGCTAGGCAATCATCGCCGAATCGAATCGGCGCATGAAGTTATCCGCGATCTTTGGAGCATTCACGAGAACTCCTATTTCGCGAAACGGCATTGCCTCGGACGGGTCTGCAGACAACCAATTGAGGCTCGAAATCGCTAAGTGGTCGTCATCCCATCCGAGGACTTTGGCGTGAATTCGCGGGCGATGAACCGGCTTCACTTGTAGGCCGGCCTTCGCGAATGTCCGGACAAGTTCTGCGCCAGCCTCTCCTGAAAGTGGCCCTGTTGTCCTTCCATAGAAAAATGACGCATCAATATTGCGCGCTTTCACCGCCGCAAGGGCGGGAAACAGCGCGAGAGATTCGGCGGCGATTCCGATGCGATGACTGAGAGCGAAAATTCGCTTCGTTGCCGAGTCGCGCGCTTCCAGAACCAGCTTTGCATGATCTGCACCATAAACGAGCCGCATCGGAACGGTTCGCCCGCGAGGACCAGGTGTATCCATTACCCGACGTCCGAGCACCGCCAATTCTACTGAAAGGTCATTCCAGACGCCCGGCCGTCCCTGTGCGAGGCCGGCAAGCTTACGGATAAGTTGTCCGATCAAGTATGGTTCTCGCAGCCGCAGCGACGTTTCGAAGCTTGTGTACTCTGAAGCAAGCCAGTTGCAGGAACCGATCAGCGCATTCCATCCTTTCGCGGAATCGGCGAAAATCACCTTCGCATGGGAATTGGTGGAAAACGGATGGACGGTGATTGCACCTGTTCTCCCAGCCGAGTCGACAGCGGTTTGCATCTTGGCTGCGGCGAATTGTGATGAACGCGTCGACGAACCGAGATCATCCTGTCCCCAAAGGACATCCACCTTAACGCCTCGCTCGGCGGCTCGGAAAAGCAACGGTAAAACGGCCGTTGCCCGGTCGTCGCTGATGAACGTTGAATGGATGATGACTCTCTCGGTTGCCGCAGTGATGATGCGCTCGAATGAGCGCCAATGCTCCTCTCCGTCAAGAATCACATCTGATGGATCATAGGCGGCGGCCGTTGACTTCGGAGGTTCGTCGGTGGTCTCCTTTATCACTATCGTGGACCCAGCTGTTTCAGACCGGTCAGGCGTATCTCTTCCCAAAATTTCTAGGGCGGCGTGCAAAATCGTGTGCCGCAACAATACCGGCGCACGTGCAGGCAGGCCCTCAATCGTGCCCTCTCGAACAGTTACAACTGCATATCGCTCGGCCAATTTTTCTGAGCCCCGATCCACGCCGACGATTAGTTCATCCTCACCCTCGATAGCCGTGAAAACTTCACTCATATCCTCAAGGAGATGCGTGGGCGACGCGCTGAGATGGACGACAGGGTTTTCATCAGTATGGGAGGGAAGTTGATTTTTGTGGTAAATCTCAAGCTCCCTGCCACGATAGACGCTTCCGGTTACCTGCTCCACTGTGAATGCTCGCCAGCGAGGTTCCGTTACAGTTGCGGAAGGCAGTTGCTCCTGATGAACCCGAGATGCACCGGATGGCGTAATTTGAAATAGCGAACCTTTGGACGTTGCCACGATCTCCACCCATCCTGCACGCATCAACCGAATGAATGCCTCGACCACCACGCGTCGGGGCAGAGTTGAACGCTCGGCCAGGTCTGCCGCTGACGCCGCTCCGCGCGAAACTGCGTCGAGAAGCAGATGTTCGATAATGCTCCACTTTCGGCCGCGCTCGATTATGAATCGTCTGCTGCCCTTCAACACGGGAAAAGTCACTTGGACAGAAGTCATTTCTTCGCTCCCTTCAACACGTGCCACGGAACGATTGATGCGTTCCCCGCGGACTTCTCCTCGTCGAGGGCGGCGAGGAAGTCTGACAGGAATCCTATGTCCTGCTCGGATAGACTTTGCGCAACTGAGACGACATGCCGATAGAAAGAGAGACTGCCAACTATGACCAGGCGCCATTTTGCGCGGCTGAGAATAACATTCATTCTCCGATTATCCCGCAAGAACCCGAGAGCTCTCGCGGGTGTCGCGTGATGGTTGTTGCGTACCATAGAAACAATGACGGCATCGGCCTCACCACCCTGGAAGGAATCGACGGTACCGCAGAAGCCGATTCCTTCAACAGCGGGCGTGAACCCGGACAGATTTATGAGCGAGGCAGATCGGCTTTGATCAATCAACCGCTCTATTCGCCGAACCTGCTGCCAATAAGGAGAAAGCACGGCGAGTGATGGGCTCTTCCCAGATCCATTTGGCGCAAGATGCTTGAGCGCCTCGATGACGGCCGCTGCTTCATCTGGGTTTGACCAGGGCGGGGCTCTCTCGCCTCCTCGGCCGCCTGGTCCCTCCTCCTGCGCGTAAGGCATGTCAATGAAGACAATCGGTTTATCCGGTAGGAGAGCCGGATTGATGCTTTTCACGGGAGATGGTTCGGTCGCGAATTTTGCCGCCTGTTTGGCATTTGTTTCCAGTTCCCGCTCGTAAAAGCATTTCGAAACGATGCGCGCGATAGCGGGATGCATTCGATACTGCTCGGTCAGACGTCGCGCGATGCGAGGGCCGATGTCCTTCTTTTTCTGGCGCGAAAGTTCCCGCTCGACGAATGTCTCAAACAGCGTGAGCAAGGACAAAGCCTCGGCGCATGTGCTGCCGAAATCGTCACCCGCCTTTGATACTTCGTCGAAGGTTTCGTCGATGCCGGGATCTTTCAAGTATCTCGAGACCAAACTATCTGCCAGCTTGACGACATCCTGAACTGCAACAGTCGAAGACAACAGTTTTGCTATTTTATCGACATCGAATGGCGGGAGCTGCTTGTGATCCCCGATCATTAAGCGCCGGTGCGAAAGTAGAAGGGGGGACAGGAGCTCCCCGCCGGTCGCCTTGCCTGCTTCCTCGACCACGGTCCAGTCGAAAAGGCCTTGCTCCTCGATCAATCGCTCTACTGCGGCCGAATTTGTGGTTGCAAATACCAGATTGGCAGCTCTGAGTATCATTCCTTCGAACGCTCTAAGCTCGGCAGCTATCCGCCTACCAGCCCCGTTCACGCCGGTTCGTCGCACTCCACCCGTTGTTTTTGCGGATGCAAGAGCGTTCACCCTTGCCGCAAGTCGCGGTGCGGCCTCGTGCATCAACGGGCTTGTCGCCAGATCTTGCAGAAGCTTGTCGGCCTGGATGTCGATCTCCAATTCACCGGCGGCTTCATCGTCATCCGCGGCCCGCGCACGCACCATTAATGGTCCGCTTTCTTCATCAGATGATTTGAAGGTCGTTTGCACTTCCTTCATTAGGTGATCAATTGCGGAATTACTTTGTGCCGAGAGCAGGACACGCGCAGTCGGATCTTCGTCCATGCGGCGCGTCACAAGATCACCAACTAGATAAGTCTTTCCAACACCCGGCGGGCCCTGCAGAAGAAAGAGCGGGATGGTCGAGAGAATCTCGCGCAGCGCGCTTTGCTTCGATCTATCAAGCTTTTTGAAGGCCTCTGCGTCTTCATCGAGGGGGTCCTGGCTGTCATCGATCCGAAGACGGGGATCAACGAACATTCGCAGCAGTTCGCCATGGTTCTTAAGAGCTGCCAAAGCCTTCAGGCGACGCTTGAACTGTGCGATTCGGCCCGCCATATCGGCAGGAACAAGAAATCCAAACGAGCGCGCATGAGGAAATAATGGGCCCTCAAACTTCATGCACTCTACGTCGTTCAATTCCTCAAAATCGAGAAAGCGCCAAGCCGTGCTCGTCGGGGAGCGGTCACCAAGTGTGCCCGGCTCAGAGAACATCCACCCACCCTCGTCTCGAGGTGTTTCGGAACTCAGCAGCTTACGCAATCTGATCGCAGGCGCCTCCAACCCGAGGTGCGAGGAAAGTTCGGCGCGATCTTTGTCGACGCGAGAAACAACGTGCATGATCTTTTGATCCACGCTGTCACCGCTCCGCTTTGAGATTATCTCGATCGGAAATATGTCGGCTGCCGCATATGCCATTTCCAAAATTAGCAGCAGGGCAAAAGCCTGATGCATTCGCCCTACGTCCGATTTCTGCGCTGCGTGCTCAACCGTGCGGCTTATATAATCTTCCCAATGCTGAACCTTTCCTCTCCTGCGTGGAAACGATTGAAGTGCATCACCGGTTTTGACAAGATCCAGAGCTGCAGCGTTGATGAGCGTCTCGCCGATGATCAGTGACTTTGGCGGTGGATCGAGATCGACCCTCTCCGAAAACGCAAATTCCCAGCTTGCCGCATCAGGCGAATTCGGACGGCGATAGGGTGTTAGCCTATACGTTAGATGTTGACCAAGAAGGACATACCTTGCTGATCCACCGTCTCGAATGGCAATCAACTGGACCTGCTCACCGAGATCGTCACGCAGGAAACGCAGCTGCTGTATGTCATCTGCGATTTCGATCTCACTATTGGAGGCTTTTCTGATAGCCTCCGAAAGGGTACTTCCAGAACCCAACCTTACAGCGAGACAAAGTGCTGCATCCTTTCCGGCGACCTCCGCGGCAATATCGTCGACGATTGCCTGTATCCGACTTGCAATATAGTTTCCGTCCAGCCGCTCTACATATTCAAGGCCCAACATCGCTCTCAGGAGCCTCACCTCCGCCGCTGGGACATGCTCGGCAACACGCGATGCGACGATTCTGAGATCGTTGAGTGGCCCGAGAGGTATGTCGAGGACGACCGCAGCTAGATGGGCCAGATCACGCCAGTCGTGAGCGAAGGAAAAGGTTCGCTCCTCGCGGGGCGCCTTTCCTTTTTTGCCGTCGCTGGCATCAATCGCGACGATCCGCATAGACCATTCGAAACCTGTCAGTCTAAAGTCTGGTTCTTCACTGAGCGCGGTTACGACCGACCAAGGATCAATGTTCCTGTGGATAGTACCCTGAGAGTGCAGGAGCTCGACACCATTTGCGAGCCGCAGAATGTTTGCCCAGAGTAGACGACGCGTGCGCGGCTGCCGGGCTTGTGCCAGCAGCGGCGGCTTTCGACTGGCATTGATCAAAACATTGAGAGGACTTCCTTGGCCGGGATCCAAGACCAGGTAGAATCCCACCTTGTCCTTGCCGCTCGCCACCATCGGAACAAATAGGTCGTCGGCACGTGGGACAGCGGAGAGACGCTGTAGTTGACGGATTTCGCTTCGCCAGATTATTTCCAGATCCTGATCGTCAACTCCCTTGGTGCGGGGCCACGTTTTAATAAGCACCTCTCGAGAATCGCGTGTCCGCGCTGCGTCAATTCCCGCTCGGCCCTGTTTTCGATCTGGCTTGAGAAGATATTTGTCGTCAAGCGTGTATTCTGACAGATATCCGGGCTTTGACTTACGACTCGACATCTTCTCCCCCTTGAATGTACTTCTACTCGTACAACGTGGGGATGAGTGTGCAAGGCGATTTATTCAAAATCCCAAGAAGGGTTCTAGTCGACCTACCCACCGTGCTTCCACGTGGATCAGGGGGTGACTCCTTTGATGGCTGATCTCCTATTGCTGCCCGACACGAACCTTTTCGTGCAGTGCAAGTCTTTATCCGAGCTCGACTGGTCAACCCTGGGAGACTACGAACACATACGCCTGATCGTCAGCAGGCCTGTTCAGGTCGAAATCGACAGGCAGAAGAACAAAGGTTCTGACCGGCTGGGTCAGCGCGCACGAAAGGCGTCGAGCCTCTTCCGTGAAATTGCAGAGTCTGAGGATAACAACATGGTGATCCGCGAGAGGAACCCGCGAGTCACGATCCTGCTAGAGAACCGCATGAAACCTGACGCCTCGTTACGGGACACCCTCGATTACTCCGAACGTGACGATCAGCTCGTCGGCATAGCTTCTTCGTATACTCAATCCTTTACACTCGCTGATGTCGCTGTACTCACCACAGATACAGGTCCAATCCTCAGCGCGAAGGCCGTCGGCGTTCGGTGGATTGCGGTTCCCTCGAGTTGGCTACTTGCGCCCGAAACGACTGACCAGGAAAAGACCATCCAGAAACTTCAGGCTCAAGTGCAGAGGCTACAGTCTCTCGGCCCGGTCGTTGATGTGTCGTTTTTCGCACCGGACGGCTCCGTGTTGGATAAGCCTCATTTCGACGTTTCCCATTACCGTCCCCTAGCCAGCGAACAGATCGAAGAGCTCATGCAGGAGCTTCAGAGTGTGTTTCCGATCGCGACCGACTTTGGACCAACCGGTCCAGTAGAGCGAAACTTTATCAACATGCCTAACCCGCCGCACTCACGGAAGGAGGTCTTTACACCAGCCAGCGCCGCCGAGAAAAAGCAGTATACGGAGCGAGACTATCCAGAATGGCTCGGCCAGGTGCGGCAGTTCTTCGAATATCTACATCTGATCTTGTCGGATTATGATGACCTGCCGCGAGTGCATGTCGGCCTTAGCAATAAGGGTAGCCAGCCCGCACGCGACGCAATGGTGGTGATCCGCGCAAGAGGTCGACTGGCAATACGCCCTCCTCTGCCCAACGAGGGCGATCCCGGCGACGACGAGGGGGCCATACACCCCCGTCGGCTCTTTGGTGGGCAACTGAAAATCCCGCCGCCCCCGCAGACGCCGGCGGGCCGTTGGGAAACCTCAGGATACATTGTCAATCGGTTGCTGGAGAAAGCTCGGACTCATCAAAGCGATACTCTAAGTGGGTTTGACTCGATCGACTGGCAGCCCACGATTTCGGCACTGGCGAGAGATGCGAACGCCTTTGACTACAAAACGGATCGGCCGCTTCAACTTGTGTCTCAATATGAGCTTGAATGCGCGCAGTGGCGCCACGGAACACCTACCGAAATCCTAATTGTTGAAGTTGACGCGCAATCCGACGTCAATGTGTCGGGCGTTCTTGAGGTGGAGGTTCACGCGGACAACCTGCCAGACGTGAAGCAAACAAAGCTTCCCATTACGCTGAACGTCACGCTCATCGACATCTTCGAAAAGGCAAGATCGCTGATGCAAGTCTAACGCGGCAGCTGGTTGCTGACGGCGCTCCACGTCGCCCGATACGTTCCGCACGTCCGAGGTAATGTCGAGCTCTAGCGAATTACCTTATATTTCAAAGATGTAGCGAAATTTGAGCACATGTCGACGGTTCGAATCCCATCAAGGCAAAGGGTCATATTTCCTTTTCTGATCCCAAGCGGAAATCACGTGTTACCCGTCCAATCAAAGCTTAGGTGTCAGCATTTCGAACCGGTCCCGAATGGTGGAGCAGGTGTCGCCGCCAAGACGGGCGACGGCATCAATTGCATCGGGATCGACCCGGAGCCGTTCATCGACCGCACCTTCGCGATAATGGGCATAGATAATCTCGCCCATGATAATCTGCCGTGACTTGCCGAGTTCAAGCGTGATGTGGCGGCGGCATTCGAACGATGCAGGAGCTTCGGCAATCCAGGGCGAAGCGACCTTCACACCCGGCATGGCCGTCAGTCCCGCCTCTTTAAGCTCGTCGATGCCGCGAGGGAACTTCGCCGCGCAGGTATGCATGGCCTCCGCGATGGCCACGGAGACGATGTTGACGGTAAAGACCTCGGTCATTCGAATATTGTGGCCGGTGTCCTTGAAGGACATGTCCGGATTGTTTTCGACACCCAGCGCCAGGATAGGCGGATCGGCCGACAGGCAATTGAAAAAGCTGAACGGTGCGGCATTGATACGGCCATCTTCATCGACGGTGGTGACGAGGGCTATCGGACGAGGAATGATCGTTCCGATCATGAGCTTGTAGCGTTCGCGGGGGTCAAGCGTGGTGAAGTCGAATGAAGTCACCCCGCTGTTTGCAGGGGCTTCAGCAATCTGTGCTGTCATTGTCAGAGACCTTTTATCCGAGCGGCATAGGGTGCCAGAAGATCGCGGATGTCGCGTTCCTGCCTTGCTTCGAGCATGGCTCTTCCTGCGACCGACGCGAGATGGTGGTCCATCAACTCGTTGGCGCGCGAGGCATCACCATTGACCAGCGCCTGGACGATTTGACGATGTTCGTCCACTCCGCAATCGGCCGAATGGGGTCGGCCATACATGGCCAGGATCAACGAGCACCGCGATACCACTTCCGTGACATATCGGATGAGAAGCTGGTTCCCGGTCATCCGCGCAAGCAGCAAATGAAACTCGCCCGCAAGCCGGATCGACTCCCGATCATCGACGCCGGAAACGCTGTGTTCCTTCTCGATGAAGCTGTTCAGCGCGTCGATCTCGCCTGGTTTCAGCTTTCCGGCAAGAAGACCAGTGACGGTGCATTCGAGGCCTCTTCGAACCATGAAGGTATCGAGAGCTTCCTCCAGCGATGGATTTGCGACGTAAGCGCCTTTGTTCGGTTTCAATTCAACCAATCCTTCCACGGCAAGGCGTCCCAGCGCCTCCCGTGCAATGGTGCGGCTGGTTCCGAACGTTTCCCCGATTGCATCTTCGGGCAGACGTGCGCCTGGCTGTAATTTCCGTTCCATGATCGCCTGGCGAAGAGCGTCCTGGACGGCTTCCGTTCGCGAGGTGGGTGCGGCTGTTCGAACTGCTGCGGTCCCGTCGTTGGCGGGCGGGCCTTTGCCCTTGGCGGTCGGGTCGTTCACCGAACGAGCCGTCCCACCGCTCTGTGCATTGCGAGTGATCATTTCCCTGCCTTCTTCATTTCCACCCAAGTATTGAGAATATCCGTGGCTTCCCTATCCATGCTTTGCGCACTGGGCATCGAGCGTTCGTTGACCAACGCACCCGCGGCTTTGCGGACCTTGTCGACATCGATGGGATGCCGTTCTTTCTTCGTCAACCCCTCGAATGCTTTCCCGGCCTGATCCATCGAGGCCGCATAAAACAGGCGTGATATGCCGGCGACCTCCATGGTTGCCACACACATGGCACAGGGTTCGCAGGAGGTGTACATATCGGCCCCGGTCAGATCGACGCATTCCAACCGACGGCAGGCATCGCGCATTGCTTCGACTTCACCATGTGATGTCGGATCGAAGTTTGCCAGGGAGTGGTTCAAACCTTCCCCGACGATTTTTCCGTTCAGAACGACGACCGCACCGAAAGGCTCGGTACCGGGTTTCGTCAGCGCCTGGCGCGACAATTCCACGGCGCGTTGCATGAAGTCTTCATTGTAGGTCATTGGGTCTCCTTCCTTGGATGTTTGTCATGCCGCTTCTGGCAGAAGCCAGGCATGCTGGGGCTGCCAGTTCAACGTCAGTTCCTTGCCCGGCGTCAGGTCGAGTGCATCGATCTCGTGCTGTTGCTTCTGGACACGGAATTCCTTGCCTTTCACGTCGAAGAAGATCGTCTGGGTTGATCCCACGAATTCGATGCCGATGACACTGCCTGTCACGCCTTCTCCCGCCGTGCCGCCTGTTGAGGACAGGCTGATGCGATCGGCTGCGATGACGAAGCTCGCCTTGTCCTGCTCGGCACTATTTGTCTTCATCGGCACCGTGAACGTCCCAAGCGGACCGTCGATCCGCACTTTGCCTTCGTCATGTCCAGACACTTTCCCGCTGACAATGTTGTTCATGCCCATGAATTCAGCCACGAAAGCGTTGGCAGGTTCGCGGTAGACGTCCTGTGGTCGGCCGATCTGCTGTATCGCCCCATCGTTCATCAGGACGATCCGGTCAGCCAGAGCGAAGGCTTCCGACTGTGCATGTGTCACGTAGACGAAGGTGATGCCGAGTTCCTTGTGGAGGCGGGAGAGTTCGGTCTGCATCCGGACCCGGAGATGGGCATCGAGCGCGCTGAGTGGCTCATCGAGCAGGAGGATCGAAGGCTGTGTCACCAGCGACCGTGCTATTGCCACGCGCTGGCGCTGCCCGCCGGACAGTTGAGCGATGTTGCGCTCAGCCATACTGCCCAGCCCGAGACGTTCGAGCCATTCCATCGCCCGTCTGCGCCGCTCCTGCTTGCCGATTTTCTTCATCCGAAGTGGAAACTCCACGTTCTCAACAACGGAGAGAAACGGAAACAGAGCCAGGCTCTGCCAGACCATCGGCGTGTCCCTCTGGAACGCCGGGATGCCGCGCATGCTTTGCCCACCGATCCGGATGTCGCCGCCGGTCGGCTGGTCCAGTCCGGCCAGGAGCCGAAGGGTCGTGGACTTGCCGCAGCCCGATGGCCCCATCAGGGCGATGAACTCGCCGCCTTGGATCTCAAGGTTGATTGCCTTCACCGCGTGGTGGGTTGCGTAGCGTTTGTCGAGGTTTTCCAAGGTCACGAATGCATTCGACATGTCTTCTGCCTTTCAAGGATTGGACGAAGCGGTCTTGCCTGCACGAACGCCTATGAAGCGTTGCGCCACAAGGACAAGAACGATGCTGATGATGAGGACGATAGTGCCGATGGCATTGATCTTCGGGTTCACCTGCCCCTGGAGAAGGTTGAGGATGCGCACCGGCAGCGTCTCGTTGACGCCGCCGACGAACCAGGCGATCAGGAACTCGTCGAAGGAGACTGCCGCTGAGAGGAAGAACGACGCGATCAGAGACGGTTTGCAAAATGGCAGGACGACCGTGAAGAGTGTTGCAAACGGTGACGCGCCGAGGTTCCAGGCGGCGGGCTCCAGGTCCCGAGAAAACTCGCCAAGGCGAAGCCGGATAATTGCCATGGCAAAGGACGTGGCGATGGCGACGTGGCAGGCGATGATGGCTTCGACGCTGCCGAACAGGCCGATGCGCGACAGGAATGCCAGCATTGCCATCCCCATGATGCTGACGGGAACGGCTGGCGGGATAGCGACGAGGAGCCCGAACAAGCTCTTTCCGCGAAACATGTAACGGTAGTCGATGTAAGCGGCAGCAAAGCCGAGAACGGTGGCGATGACCGCAGTCCCGAAGCCGACAATCAGGCTGTTGAGGAAGGCGTCGCGGATCATGCTGTCGGCGAGAACCGCCTGGTGCCATTGCAGGCTGAAACCTCCCCAAGGGATCGTCGGAAAGCGATTGGCATCGAACGAGAAAACCGCGATGACCAGCATCGGGGTTGCGATAAAGAGAGCAATTGCCCCGATCAGGCCGAATTGCAGAAAGCGCGACAGGCGGGTGATAAGCGGCTGGGACATCAATGGCCTCCCTTCCGGGTTCGGCGGTCGTGGCCGAGGAAGCCCGCTGCCAGGAATACAATCGCCAGGATAGCCAGCATGGTAACACCGATGACGGAAGCGCGCGGCCACTGCGACCCCGACTTGACGGTATCGACGATCAGGATGGAGAGTGTCGGCGGCTTGCTGCCGGTCATGAACAACGGACTGATATAATCGCCGAACGACATCAGGAAGGCCGTCGATCCCGCCAGGAAAATTGCATTGCGTATCGACGGAAGCAGGACATGCAGAATGACCTTGCTGCGGCGGCAGCCGAGGTTCTCGGACGCCTCCACCAGCGTGCGATCAACGCCGGAGAAGGCCAGAACCAGTATCAGGGTCGCTACGGGAAGGGTGAGGGTCAGCAGGCCAACCTGAAGCGAGAATTGACCACCGAGCAACGGCAAGCCCGTAAAACCTGCGGACTTGACGATGCTGTTGAATACGCCGTCGGGGCTCAAAACAATCTGCCACGCGTAGATGCGCAACATGTAGCTTGAGAAGACCGGTATGATGAGAAATGTGACCGCAAGATCGCGCATTTTCTGGGTGAGCCGGAAGGCGATGGTGTAGGCGGCGGGAAGCGCGATCACCAGCGTCAGAACAGTGCAGGTAACCGCAACTTCGCCCGTGTAGACCAAGGCCCTCTGAAAAGGGGTGGAGAACAATATTCTCGACCAGTTATCCAGCGAGAAGTCGGGCTCCAGCCGGAAAGACCTGACGCGCCAGAAAGTGACGACGATCAGGAAGATCAGCGGGGCTGCGAAGAACACGATTTGCCAAAGCAGAACCGGGAGCCCCAGAATGGCAGGCATGGTTGCAGGCGAAGCAGCGGTGCGGGCACGGAATGAACCGCGCCCGGCCCCCTTGCTAGCCTTCAGCATTGATGCATCGATGTCTGTCATCCCAGGTTCTCCAGGCTCAAGCGTTCCGATCAGAGGCTCTTGAATTCGCTCCACACGTCATTCCAGTCCTCAATGGACTGTTCCGATGGCAACTGGCGGAACTGGATTTTCTTGGCCTTGTATTCATCCATGACGTTCGGCTGATCGAGCTTCATGCGAAGGATTTCGGCATCCTTCGGCATCGTCTCGTTGAGGAGCTTCCAGCCGGCGATTGACGGGATCGACTTCTTGTTGTCGACCTTTGTCGCCATCTTGACCTGGCCCTGCGGAGAGGTGGTGTACTGGATGAACTTGCGGGCAAGGTCCTTCTTGGGCGTTCCCTTGACGATGGAAAGCGACTCCGTCCACTGCAGGCCACCTTCGTCCGGAATAATCGTGTCGACCGGGACGCCGCTGAGCCGCAGGCCAAGCGTGATCCATTCGCCGATACCCGGGACGAGCTGGGCCTGTCCGTTGGTCAGGGAAGAGAAGATGTCGGCGATGGTGTAGAAGCCAGAGGCCTGGGGCTTCAGGGTAAAGAGCTTCTCCTTGACGGCTTCGAATTTCTCTTCGGAGATATCGAACGGCGGAAGGTTGCCGTTGGAGAGGCTGATCGAGCCCATCGATGGCAGATACCAGTCGAAGAAACCGACCTTGCCCTTTGCCTTTTCGCTCCACATGGACGCGTAGGACCTAACCTCTTCCGGCTTGAAGGTATTGGTATTGTATGACAGGCCGAGATAGCCGAAATCGGTCATGACGCCGTAGAGTTTTCCGTCGAACCAATGCAGCGGGAATTTCTGAAACTCCGGCCAAAAATCCTTGATTGGATAATCGTCTGGATCAAGCGGCTCGATGAAGTCAGATGCATGCAGCAAGTGCATGTATTCTGCATCGGCCAGAACAACATCAAATGAGCCGGGAGGTGACTGATTGATGACGGCGAGCATCTGGTCACCGCCGACATATTCCTTGATCCGAACCTTTACGTTGTTCTCTTTCTCGAAATCGGCAATCAGATAAGGATCGGCATTGCCGGGCCAAGAAAGGTAGTTGAGGACATTCGGATCGTCTGCGTATGCGTTGGACCATGGATTGGAAGCAGCAAAGGCGACGCCTGCAGCGCCAGCCTTCAGGAAGCCGCGTCGGCTGATGTCGCGGGACATAAGAGATGGGATGCGCATTTTCTGTTCCCTTCAGCTTGTTTAAATCGTATGCATCAAGTGCGTGCGATTATGACTATGCAAAGGGCGTGCCAGTTTGGTGGATTTGTAGAAGCGTAATGTTTTCAGAGCGGCGCAACCCAATCGGCTTTCTGCGAGTGCTTGGGCATTGCACAAACATGGAGCGGTGAAACGGATTGTTGCTCAATTCGCATGCACATAACGCATAATATTGCATGCGATTATTATGGGCGTTGGGGCCTCGGCGGAGTCGGCGGTGCTCGTGCAACTGCTGCAGAGAGCGCTGTCAGAAATACGATAGCACCCTGCGTTGTCATTGGAGAGCGGGCGCTGATCTGATCCAGACTTGAGCGGAGGACTCACATTCCCTTCGTCTTTGCTGGAAACTGGCTCAATGAAGTGCGCGTTCTCGGCCGCTCTTTCGAGGAGTTCATCGAGGCGATCGAGCGCGGCGACGGCTGGTAGAGACTTGTTGCCGGCCGGTTCAGCTCGCGACTAATCTTGCTGATAGGTGCGAAAGAGAAACAAGACGTCACCTCCTGGTGCGAGGCGCCGGCGCCTCATATATGCCCGCTCCGAGGCGGAGCCTCCAAGCCAAGAGAATTTGGAAGGCCGCAGCGCATCTTGCCAGTCGCGAGCGAGTGTCGCAGAAGTCAAACTTGCGCGGCTGACTTTTGCGACAAACTGGACGGCGCACGCGGCTTGCTGAAAACTGCGATGGCGGAGCAGACGCCGGCGACCTGCATGGTCGCTCCGATCGCCTCGGCGGGAAATGGGGGCCGGCCCTCGAACATGAATCCATAGGCCAGGCCAAACACCGTTTCGGCAACGATGAGCTGAGCCGCGAGGGCCAGCGGCAAGCGACGGGAAGCGACGACCCAGCACCAGGTCGCGAACCAGGAGCCGGCCAGTCCCATCACCAGCGCCCATACGACAAAGCGAGTGGCTTCTGAACTGGAAGCGGTATCTGCGAGGTCGAACGAGGCCAAGGGCAACAGGAGAAGGCTTCCGATTGCCGCGCCGATGCCTTGCAGTCCTGTCCATTGCAGACCGTTCGGCGCGGTCGCTGACCGCATGACAGCCGCATTCGCCAGACCATAAGCAATCCAGATCGCCAGTGCAGCTGAGCTGGCGAGAACGCCGAGCAAAATTGACTCTGTATCCGCAACGTCGGCCGCGCTGAGCGTCGCGGCGTTCACGATCGCCACGCCGATCGCGATCAGTGCCAAGGGCAGCGCGAGAGCTTTCCATGGTGCGGAGCGGTCCCTGATGTTGGCGATGATCGCCAGGAACACCGGCATGGTGCCGATGATGACAGGCGGCACGGCAGCCCCGGCGAGCTGGACGGCAAAGGCCACGCTGATGAAATACCCGACATATCCTGCGCCGCCGAGCAACAGGCCGATCAGAAGTCTCGGGCGAGCAATGCCGACGGGCCGGAACCGTCGATCAGCCATGAGCATCAGGCAGGCCAGGCCGAAGATGCAATAGCGGGCAATCGTCAAATCCCAGGCCGTGAATGGCGTGACGGCGCGCGGGGCGACGAAGGTGAGGCCCCAAAGGGCGCAGGTGGTGAGGCCAGCGATGATGCCGAGCAGCATGATGTTCTCCTGTTGGAGTCATCATGCAACGCGATCCATCCGATTTATATGGAGTAGCACGGGCAATTCCTGTAGTTTTCCTGTTATGTCGAAGGCAAAAACCCCTCAGAACCTTCAAATTGCGAAATCAACGTTGGACGCGACGGACGCCCGGATTCTTGGTGCACTCGATTTCGATGCGCGCTTGTCGATGAGCGAGCTTGCCCGCCTTGTCGGCATGTCCGCACCCAGCGTGTCGGAGCGTGTTCGCCGGCTTGAAGCCGGCGGCGTCATCCGAGGCTTCACCGTCGATGTGGACACGCGCGCCATCGGCTACCAGATCAGGGCGATGGTGCGCATCCGGCCGCTCCCCGGCAAACTCCACCTCGTCGAACGGCTCATTCAGGAGCGGCCGGAGTTTGTTGAATGCGACAAGATCACCGGCGATGATCCCTTCCTTGCTCGCCTCGTGGTCCATACGATCGAGCAGATGGACGACGTCCTCGAAGCGCTCTCGGAACATGCCGTCACCAGCACCGCCGTTATCAAGGGGACGTCCGTCAAACGACGCTTGCCGCCGCTGTAGCAAAAATCAGGATTTCTGCGAAAGCCGGGCAGACGTCATTCATCCGCCCGGCTTCGGGGATCGGCCTTAGATCACCTGGCCTACATCGATACGATTTCCGTCAGGGTCCTCGAATACAAATGCTCGCAGGCCGTAGTCCTTATCCTGAAGGCTTTTGATTATCCTTGCCCCATGTCGCTGGCAAATAGCGTGCAGAGCATCAATGTCATCTACCATCAGGTGCGCAACATTGAAATCCGCAGCTTTGTGGGCCGGCTGCAACGTCAGGTGCAATTCAGCCTGATCGCGTTTCAGGATCATGAAACCGACCGGATTGCCGTTCTCGAAAATCTTCTGGAAGCCGAGAATCTTGGTATAAAAATCATGGGACTTGCCCATATCCCTGACGGGAAGCGTGGCAGCAATTCGCCCAAAACGGACAGCGTGACCGGTGATATCGTTCATCGCAGAGCCTCTGATTGCAAAGTCGCGATCCCATCTCCAGACGGTGCTGGTCGATTTGGTGCGCTTTGTTGTTTGAATCAGCAGGGCGGTGCCTACAAAGGCTATTTACCTTGCGTCGGTCTCTAGCGGAATAGGGAATGTTTCGCAGAACAGCGAAAGCCGCGTCTTGACCGTAATGGTCGAAAAATAAGCACAGGATTTATATTGCATTGCAACATGCGCATGGCTGCCCTGCGATCTGAACGCTCGCGATCGGGGCAGCCTCTGGTATGTTGGAGTCATCGAAGCAATGCACCTCCTCCCGCAGAGCTTCGTGTTTCAGGCCACCCACTCCTCCTCCCAGGGGAGCCTGACGGAACAGCGGCACTCATCCTCCCAGCCGTTGTTCAATTCTTTGAAAAAGCCTGCCGCACCTCCTCCCGCGGCAGGCTTTTTCGTTTTCGATACAAGCCCGGAATTCAGGCGTCAAAGCAGACTGCCCTGTTCCACCAGCTCTCCGGATTTCGAAACGATCGTGGATCCGTACGGTTCGCGGGACGAGATGATCAGCGCGTCATTTGGTAAGGGGCGGGCCAGTTCCTTGGCCTCTTCCCATGGCGCCCGCATCCAGACGACCGTCTCTTCCTTCGTCAGCAAAAGGACGGGCATCGCTTTTCCATGGATTGGCTTCACCAGGTCGTTGGGATCGGTGGTCAAAAACCCGTAGAGGTCGTCCGTCGTCAGGCCGTCCCTGACCTTTCGGACACTCTGCCATTGCGGTACATGGATGCCGGCAAAGAACATCAGCGGTTTGGTTGCGTCACGGGCAAACCAGGCATTCGGTACGTTGCCGCCTTCCTCCTGGCTCGCCGGATCCGGCTCGGCGAAACTGGTGACCGGGACGAGGCATCTGTTTTCGACACCGAACCACCGCTTCCAATGCGGAAAATTGAGCTTGCGCACGTTGGTCGTGCCGCGGTCGGCCTCCATGCGGATCAGTTCTTCCAGATCGAATGGCTTGCCCTTGGCCGCAAGTTTCTCGGCCTTGGCTTTGGCCGCCTTCTCGAGCGCGAAGCGCGGCGAGGGGAGTCCCCAGCGCGCATGGACCAGTTGTTTCTTCCCGTCGGCCGTATTGCGGACGATCGGCCCCATCTGATCGGGGTTCATCTGGTAGGCCGGCATCAGGTTGATCAGGCTTTCGGCGTCCTGGGCCCATTTCGCGACCCAGTCCTTGTCTTCCATGCGATAAAGGTTGCACATGCTGGATATCTACTCCGCCGCGATCGAATGGATGACAATCTAGCGGATGGCGCTGATTTCGCTAGTCGAGCCGGAAGACGTCGGCATTGTCCTGCCGTTCGCGCAAGCCCTTGTAGGATGGATGACGTAGTTTGCCGTCTGTCGTCCAGGCACGAAACTCGATCTCGGCGATCAGGGTCGGTTCGACCCAGACAATATCGGCACTTCCGGAATAGGGCAGGGGCGGCCGCTTTCGCTTCCAGCGCAGCTTGTCGAACATCTTCCGCAACCTGATGACCTCGGCTTGACTGAAGCCCGTGCCGACACTCCCGACGTGGACGAGATCGGCTCCGCGATAGGCAGCAAGCACCAACGAGCCGAAGCCGGCAGGGGACGCCGCTGACTTCTCATAGCCGACGATGAAGAAAGCTTCGCTCTGGATGCATTTGATCTTAACCCAATCCCCGGTTCGGCCGGAACGATAGGGGCGATCGAGGTTCTTGCCGACGATGCCTTCGAGGCCGAGGCGGCAGACATGCTCGAGCAGGACGGCTGGCTCAGTGTCGAATGTTTCCGACAGCCTGATAGCGCCGACTTTGCCGTTCAACGTATCATCGAGGAGATGCCGGCGCGAACGGTATTCGACACCACGCAGATCGTGTCCGTCGAAATAGATGAGATCGAAGGCGTAGAAGATGGCGTCAGAGGCCCGGTTACCGGCTTGTCTGCCGGATGCGCCGAGCGATTGCTGCAGCAGCCCGAAATCCGGCCGGCCCTCGGGGTCAAGAACCACGGCCTCGCCCTCGATGATCATCGTCGCCGGCCCAAGCGCTCGGGCGGCCTCTACGATCGCCGGAAACCGGTGCGTCCAGTCATGGCCGCCGCGGGTGAGAATCCTTATCCCTTGAGGCCCGATGTGAACAGCGAGGCGATAGCCGTCCCATTTCAGCTCCCAGCTCCACTCGTCTCCCTGTGGGGGACGGGACTTCAGTTGCGCCAGCGCAGGCTCGACGCGGTCTGGCATGGGATCGAAAGGCAACTGTGGTTGAGCCGGATCGCGCTTCTTGCGCGGCTTTGAGCGGATCGGAGCCTCGGTATCACGAAGGAGGGGTTTTGGTCTCGGAGGCTTCGTCATGCCGACAGTTCAGCAGAAAAATCTTAAAGACACTGTGACGACGCCGACTTGTCCCCGCAATTCACACAAAGGGATTAGCGCTCGCAACCGCTCGGAAAAAAATCCGCAGGGCGCTATAGGGCTGATTCCTTTCGATATTCTGCTGATTCCTAATGTTCAGGATAATATTCCCATCCCTCCGGTTGCTTGACTCTACCGTTGTTCTGGAACAGATAGAGAACATCCGCATTTTGATCGACATGATGTCGGCCGCCAACACGACCTTGAAGGGAGCCGTGAACGATGACTGCTGCCCGCGAACGGGTGATTTCCGATCTGCGCGAGCGCATCGCTTCGCTGGAGGGCGTGTCAGCCAGAAAGGTTGGCTGTCTGTCCTTTGGGGTGCCGGAGATCGATGCGGTCCTGCCCGGCGGTGGCCTTGCCTATGGCGCCCTGCACGAATTCGCCGGCGGCGGGTCGGGCACGGTGGATGGCGCGGCGGCAGCCCTGTGTGCAGCGGGGATCGCAGCGCGGACAACAGGCCCGATCGTCTGGTGCCTGACGCGTCCCGATCTCTTCTTTCCGGCACTTGCTGAGGTCGGCCTGCATGCCGACCGGGTGATCTTCGTCGAGTCCGACAAGGAAGAGGACGTGCTTGCCAATATGGAGGAGGGGCTTTCCTTCGGTGGGCTCGGCGCCGTCGTCGGTGAACTCGTTCGCCTGCCGATGGTCAGCTCGCGCCGGCTGCAGCTGGCGGCCGAGCGGACGGGGACAATGGCGCTCGCGGTCCGGCGCTGGCGCAGGCAGACGGAGGCGAATGATTTCGGGCAGCCGACGGCGTCGACCACAAGGTGGCGGGTCAGCGTCATGCCGTCGGAGGAATTGCCAGTGCCGGGTGTGGGGAGGGCCCAATGGTTGCTGGAACTGATGCGCGTGAAAGCGGGTGAATGTGCTGAGTTTCTCGTGAGGGCGTGCGATGACAAGGGTCGTCTCGATCTATCTTCCGGATCTGCCGACGGATCGTATTCGTCGCGCCGATCCATCCATTCCGCCTGAACAGGCGATCGCCGTGATCGCCAGGAGCGGCTCGAAACGCTGGGTATCGGCGGCCGACGCCGCCGCCCGAAAAGCCGGTGTGCATGTCGGCATGCCGGCGGCGAAAGCACAGGCGCTGTTCCGCGGCCTGATGCTGGTCGATGCGGATCCTGTAAAGGATGCCGCAGCACTCGAACGCATTACCCTTTGGGCGCTGACGCTCTATTCGCCGATCGTCGCGGTCGATGGGATCGATGGCATTGTCATGGATACCGAAGGCGCCGATCACCTGCAAGGCGGCGAACTGCCGATGGTGACGAAGATCGCCAACCAGTTCCTGGCCAGAAAGCTCACGCCCCGCGTTGCTGTCGCCGACACCTGGGGTGCTGCTCATGCCTGCGCGCGTGCCATCAGCCGTGAGACGATCATCGTCCCGATCGGTGAGACCGTGCGCGCCGTCGAGAAACTGCCGATATCGCTGCTGCGCCTTCCGGGGACGGTCGCCAGCGACCTTCGCATGCTCGGCTTCCGGACGATCGGCGAGCTGGCCCACACGCCGCGCGCGCCACTGACGCTTCGTTTCGGTCCGGAGATCGGCCGGCGGCTGGACCAGATGTTCGGCCGCTTGTCCGAACCGATCGATCCGATCCGCACCGCCGAGCTCGTCGGGGTCAGCCGCGCCTTTGCCGAAGCGATCGGTGCTGCCGAAACGATCAACAAATATGTCGGCCGCCTGGTCGTGCAACTGATGGAGGAACTGCAAAAGCGCGGCCTTGGCGTTCGCCGCGCAGATCTGATCGTCGAGAAGGTCGACGGAACGCGGCAGGCGATCCGCGCCGGCACGGTGAAGCCGGTGCGCGATGTTGCCTGGCTGACGAAGCTGTTTCGAGATCGGACGGAAAGGATCGAGCCCGGCTTCGGGATCGAGAAGCTCACCCTGGTCGCTGTGATGACCGAGCCGCTGGAGGAGCGCCAGAAATCCTCGTCACTGGTCGAGGACGATGTAAAGGACGTCACACCGCTGATCGATATCTACGGCAACCGTGGCCAGCGTGTTTATCGGGTGGCGCCCGTTGCCTCCGATGTACCCGAACGTTCCGTCCAGCGGATCAGCCCCGTCGCTGAGCCGATGGGCATTGCCTGGGTCAGCCATTGGCGCCGGCCGGTCCGGTTGCTGGCGCGTCCGGAACTGATCGAGGCCATCGCCTTGCTGCCGGACCGCCCGCCGGTCTCGATCACCTGGCGTGGCAAGCGCCGCAAGGTCAAGCGGGCCGATGGCCCTGAGCGGATTTTTGGCGAGTGGTGGCAGCGCGATGCCGAGATGGAGGCGGTGCGCGATTACTTCGTCATCGAGGACGAGGCCGGCGAGCGTCTCTGGGTGTTTCGCTCCGGTGACGGCATCGATCCCGAAACCGGAAGCCATCGCTGGTTCATGCACGGGATCTTCGCATGAGCTATGCCGAGCTGCAGGTCACGACCCATTTTTCCTTCCTACGCGGAGCAAGCTCGGCGCAGGAACTCTTCGAAACTGCCAAGGCTCTCGGCATCGAAGCCCTCGGCGTTGTCGACCGCAATTCGCTGGCCGGGATTGTGCGGGCGCTTGAAGCATCCCGCGCCACGGGATTACGCCTCGTTATCGGTTGCCGGCTCGATCTGGCCGATGGCATGTCCATGCTGGTCTACCCGACAGATCGCGCTACCTACTCCAGGCTCACGCGGCTGATTACGCTCGGCAAGTCGCGCGGCGGCAAGAACAACTGTGTCCTGCACTGGGACGACGTTGTCGCCTATGCCGAAGGCATGATCGGCATCCTGGTGCCGGATCTGCCGGATGACGCCTGCGCGGTGCAGCTGCGCAAGATGGCCGAGGTGTTTGGCGATCGCGCTTATGTCTCGCTTTGTCTGCGGCGTCGGCAGAACGACCAGCTGCGGCTGCATGAGATCTCCAATCTGGCGGCGCGCTTCAAGGTGAAGACGGTCGTCACCAATGATGTCCTCTTCCATGAGCCGGGCCGTCGGCAGTTGCAGGACATCGTGACCTGCATCCGCACCCACACGACAATCGACGACGTCGGTTTCGAGCGCGAGCGCCATGCCGATCGATACCTGAAGCCGCCGGAAGAAATGGAGCGGCTGTTTCCGCGCTACCGGGAGGCGCTCGCACGGACAATGGAGATCGTCCACCGCTGCAAATTCTCCCTCGAGGAACTCACCTATCAATATCCGGAGGAGGCGATCGTGCCGGGCAAGGACGCCCAGGCTTCGCTGGAGCATTATGTCTGGCAATGCGTGCCCGATTGCTATCCTGAGGGACTACCGCCCGATGTGTTGAAGGTCGTGCGGCACGAGCTTGATCTCATCCGTACCATGAAATACGCGCCCTATTTTCTCACCGTCTTCTCGATCGTGCGCTATGCGCGCTCCCAAGGCATTCTCTGCCAGGGCAGGGGTTCTGCGGCCAATAGTGCCGTCTGCTATATTCTTGGCATCACCAGCATTGACCCCTCGACCAACGATCTTCTGTTCGAACGTTTTGTCAGCCAGGAACGCGACGAGCCGCCGGATATCGATGTCGACTTCGAGCACGAGCGGCGCGAGGAGGTCATTCAATGGATCTATCAGACCTACAGCCGAGAAAAGGCAGCACTCTGTGCGACCGTCACCCGCTACCGCGCCCGCGGCGCGATCCGCGATGTCGGCAAGGCGCTCGGCCTGCCGGAGGACGTGATCAAGGCCTTGTCGTCGGGCATGTGGTCCTGGTCGGAGGAGGTTTGTGATCGCAACGTCCGCGAACTCAATCTCAATCCCGACGATCGCCGTCTTGTGCTGACCCTGAAACTGGCGCAGCAACTGATTTGCGCGCCGCGCCATCTCGGACAGCATCCGGGCGGTTTTGTCCTCACCCACGATCGGCTCGATGATCTGGTGCCGATCGAGCCGGCGACGATGAAGGACCGGCAGATCATCGAATGGGACAAGGACGATGTTGAAGCGCTGAAGTTCATGAAGGTCGATGTGCTGGCGCTCGGCATGCTGACTTGTATGGCGAAAGCGTTCGATCTCATCCGCGATCATAAGGACGATGATCTCGATCTGGCGAAAATCCCGCAGGAGGATCCGGCCACTTATGCGATGATCCGCAGAGCAGACACGCTCGGCACCTTTCAGATCGAAAGCCGCGCGCAGATGGCAATGCTCCCGCGTCTAAAACCCCGTACCTTTTACGATCTCGTCGTGCAGGTTGCGATCGTCCGGCCCGGACCGATCCAAGGCGACATGGTGCATCCCTATCTGCGGAGGCGTGAGGGGAAGGAACCGGTCGAATATCCGACGCCGGAACTTGAGGCGGTGCTTGGCAAGACGCTCGGCGTGCCATTGTTCCAGGAGAGCGCCATGCGGGTGGCGATGGTCTGCGCCGGTTTTACTGGTGGCGAGGCCGACCAGCTGCGCAAGTCGATGGCGACCTTCAAGTTCACCGGAGGGGTCTCACGCTTCAAGGAAAAACTCGTCTCCGGCATGGTCAAGAACGGCTACTCACCCGAGTTCGCCGAAAAGACCTTCTCCCAGCTCGAAGGTTTTGGCTCCTACGGCTTTCCTGAAAGTCACGCAGCATCTTTCGCGCTGATCGCCTATGCATCGAACTACATCAAATGCCATTATCCGGATGTCTTTTGTGCCGCCCTTCTCAACAGTCAGCCGATGGGTTTTTATGCTCCAGCCCAGATCGTCGGTGATGCGATCAAGCATGGCGTCGAGGTGCGACCTGTGTGCGTCAACCGCTCGCGCTGGGACTGCACGCTGGAAAAGATCGGTAGCACCGATCGGCATGCTGTCCGGCTTGGATTTCGGCAGGTGAAGGGACTGGCTGTCGCTGACGCAGCGCGGATCGTGACGGCACGCATGAATAGTCCTTTCTTATCCGTCGATGACATGTGGCGCCGGTCCAGCGTGCCGACGGAGGCGCTTGTCCAGCTTGCCAAGGCGGATGCGTTTCTGCCGTCGCTGAAGCTTGAGCGACGGGATGCGCTCTGGGCGATCAAGGCGCTGCGCGACGAACCGCTGCCCTTGTTTGCAGCCGCGGCCGACCGGGAAATGGCTGCGATCGCCGAGCAGCAGGAGCCGGAGGTCGCGCTTCGACAGATGACGGACGGCCATAACGTCATCGAAGATTATAGCCATACCGGGCTGACACTACGGCAGCATCCGATCGCCTTCCTGCGCAATGATCTCTCGGCGCGCAATATCATAACCTGTGCCGAGGCGATGAATTCGCGAGATGGACGATGGGTCTACACCGCTGGGCTTGTCCTGGTGCGGCAAAAGCCGGGATCGGCCAAGGGTGTCATGTTTATCACCATCGAAGACGAGACCGGGCCGGCCAACCTCGTCGTCTGGCCGACACTCTTTGAAAAACGCCGCCGGGTCGTCCTCGGATCCTCGATGATGGCAATCAATGGCCGGATCCAGAGGGAAGGTGAGGTCGTCCATCTTGTTGCCCAGCAGCTGTTCGACCTGTCTGGCGACCTGGTGGGCCTTGCAGATCGTGATCAAGAGTTCAAACTGCCGACGGGGCGGGGTGATGAGTTTGCCCATGGTGGTGGTCCAGATCCACGGGATAAGCCGAAGCCGGTTGTAAGCCCGCGCGACATATTCGTGCCTGACCTTCATATCGATACGCTGAAGGTGAAGAGCAGGAATTTTCATTGATACATGGGACGGAATAACGGGCGTAGGTCCGTATTGGTTCAAGGCGCCCGAGCATGATCCGCCGGCGCCACCCGCTGCACGCGATTGCCACAAAGTCACGAAAAAAGCCGGGTCCCGTGATGTTCCTCACGAGACCCGGAAGTCAGCCGGACAACCGGCCTCTGGGAGAACATTTGCCGTCTTAGGGGCTAGGTGAGCTTTCCGACCGTCTTTTCGAGAACCGCCCACAATTCCTCGCCATATTTGTCGCGCCAGCTGGTATAGAAGCCGCCGTCGCGAAGTTTCTGCCTGAACGCCTCGGTGTCGGGTTGATTGAATACTAGACCCTGTTTGGCCAGGACGTCTTTGAGGGACTCCGACAACTTGGCCATATCTTGGCGCTCATCGAGCGCGGCTTGATTGATGTTGCGGCTCACGACCTCCTGCACATCCGCCGGCAGGCCTTCCCAGTTGCGCTTATTGGCAACGCAGAAGAACGCGTCCCACATGTGCCGGGTTAACGCGCAGAATTTCTGAACCTCGACAATATTTGCGGTCTTGATGTTGGCCAGCGAATTTTCCTGTCCGTCGACGACCTTCGTCTGAAGCGCAGAATAGAGTTCATTGAAATTGATGGACGCCGGCGCTGCCCCAAACGTCTGGAACATAGAAGTCCACAGCGCTCCGACTGGAACGCGGATTTTCATACCGGCGAGATCCGCGGGCGAGTTGACTGGATGCGTGCTGGTGGTGATGTGCCGGAACCCGTTGTCCCACATCTTTTCCATCGGGAGAAGATTGACCTTTTCGATGAGCTTATGCAGAGCGACTCCGAGTTCGCCGTCCATCGTTTTCCAAACCGTATCATAGTCCGGGAAAATGAAACCGAGACCATATATCGAGGCCGCCGGAACCATCGTGGACAGTACATTGATACCAGAGTTCAGGAACAGATCGATGCCGCCTGCTCTCACCTGCGACAGCATATCAGTGTCGCTACCAAGCTGGTTGTTCGGGTAGACCTGCAGTTCCACCCGCCCGTTTGTCTCGTGTTGGATGCGTGCTGCCGCCTCCCTTGCGCGCGTGGTGATCGGATGGGTTTCGGCCAGATTGAACGCGAACTTCAGGGAATACTCGGCTGCGGCCGCTCGCTTCATCGAAAATCCGAGCGCCGTGGCGCTGAGACCAAGCGTCGTCGTCATCGTGAATGCGCGTCTTGTCAGATTTACCATTTCGTTCTCCTCCAAATAAGCTCTGTGAATTTTGGTTGGTCGAGGTCGGACTACAGGAAGCCGATCGAGAGCCACGGAACCGCGGCAACCACTGCAAGACCAATGGCCATGGCGACGATGTAGCCGACGATCGGTTTCATGCCGGCGTCGGGGCTGACTCGGGTGATTGCACAGGCAGCGTAATAGCCAACACCGAAAGGTGGAGCGAAGAGGCCGATACCCATCGCCAACACGACAACCATGGCGTAGTGCACCTGATGGATGCCCAACTGCTGAGCAACCGGGAACAGCAGCGGTGCGAACAGTACGATTGCGGGTATCCCCTCGAGCACACTGCCGAGGATGATGAATATGATGATCGAGACGATCATGAAGGTGACCGCACCGCCCGGAAGCGTTGAGAGATTTTGAGCCAGGGCCGTCGAGAAGCCCGACTGCGTCAGGCCCCAAGCCATCGCTGTGGCCGCGCCGATAATCAGAAGGATAGACCCGGACAGGCTCGCCGTCTCGACAAGCATCGGCTTGAGCCGGCGCCAGTCAAACTGGCGATAGAACACCAGACCCGCCACAACCGAGTAAGCAATGCCGATTGTCGAAACTTCTGTCGCCGTGGCGACACCTTCGATTACGGCTGAGCGGATAACGAACGGAAGTGCAAGGGCTGGCAGTGCAGCGAGAAGCAGCTTGCCGATCTGCCGTCGACTTGCCCTCTTGACGTGGCTGGGGTCATCGTTGCGGCAGCGCCAGCGGACCAAGAAGCAAAGGGTTACCGCCAGAATAAGGCCGGGGAGAAGACCGCCGGTGAACAGCGCGGCGATCGATACCCCGGTTGCGGATCCCACTGTAATTAAGACGATGCTAGGCGGGATTGTCTCAGTCTGGGCGCCCGTCGCGGAGAGAAGTGCGACAAGATCGCCTTCGTCTGCGCCGCGCTCCTTCATCTCCGGAAACAACACGGGCGCGACGGCGGCCATGTCGGCGGCCTTCGATCCTGAAATCCCAGATACAAGATACATCGCAGCCACCAGCACGTAGTGAAGCCCGCCGCGCACATGGCCAAGAAGGCTGGCGAGGAACGCAACCATCGCCCGCGCCATGCCCGTCATCTGGATAAGTTGGCCGAGAAACACAAACAGAGGGATCGCAAGAAGGATCAGATGGCTGACACCTTCATCGATCCTGCCGACAATGATCAGAGGCGGCGTTCTGGTGGTCAATGTAAGGTAGCCGAATGTAGCGATCGCGAATGAAAAGGCGATCGGCACGCCGCCGAAAACACACGCCGCGACGCCGCCGACGAAGAAGACGAGAAGATTGAGGTTTCCGAGACCGACGAAGACCGGCTTCAGCGCCCAAAACAAGCAGAAGACCGCTGCCACGGCAGCAATCGCACCGAGCGCGAGACGGAGATTCGAGCTCTGCAGAAGCCGCAACACCGCGAAAACAAGCATCAAAGCGAAGCTCGTCGGCAACGCCGAGGCGCGCCATGAGTTCTGAATATTCATCGCGGGCGTCCAGACGTAGGACTCTTCGGTGGCATATTCCAGAGATGCGGGCAGGATCAGTACGAGAAAGGCAAGTGCCGCGGCGACCGAAACCAGTTCAACGAAGCGGCGTGTATCGCCCTTCAATGCGGTGACCACCGCCGTCATGCGCATGTGTTCCTGCCGCTGAAAAGCGACGGCCGAGCCAAGCATAGCAAGCCAGAGGAACAAGATTGACGCCAGTTCGTCCGACCAAACCAGCGGGATGTGGAATACGTACCGAGCGACGACGGCCGAAAACAGCAGAAGAATTTCGCAAAGCACCAGAAGTGCTACCGGTATCTCCAGGCACCTTACCAAGGCATGTTCAATCTTGCGTGCCATTGCTGCCAGGCTCGAGGTCCTTGCAACATCTTCGATGACTCCGTGAACAGTCATAGTGGCCTCCCCATTCGGTAAGGCCTGATCGTTTGCGTGCGGGTGCAACGCTGTCGGGTATTTCTCAAAACCTGTCCTCCCACGCTCGCGCGGGCGCACTGCTCCTGCCGGAAAAGCCGGTCAAGGTTCCGGAGTGTTCTCTAAAGTGCGTTCCCACGAATTCCGCGCACTGTGCTCCTCTGCGCGTAGGTATAAGGTATGATGTCATACCCAATATGGCAAGTGCTTTTTCTGCCGGCTGGTGGAGTCTTGAAGGGCAACGAGTACGGCCTCCGTCAAGGCATCGATCGGCCACTGAATCGAGATCGCCGAGAATTGCCCTCGACCACATCGAGGTTCCACTGCCTTGTGTGCACAAATGTCAGGAGATCTTGGAGCCGACGAGTCCTGTTTGGCGACCAGGGCAAGCCGCATCCTATTCATCGCGCCGTCGCAACTCGACTCCCAAAAACGGCGACCGAATGCTTGTGCCGGTTCGATATCGCACTATTCCGTCCCTAGTCCTTCGAGAGCGGCGAACCTGGCGCGTCTTAAGCCGAGAACGTGCCTTGCCGGCTTAAAACGCCGGGCCGCCTTCTTGACCTTCCGGTTAATAAAAAGGCGTCTCAAAAATTCCGGCCGCTTACCGCAGGTCAGCGGCCCTCTGAGTTTCCAGCGGCGCCAATCTCCCTCCGTAGATTGCTGCGTCGTCAGGTTCCGGTCCTCGGCAGATGCTAGTCCCTCTGGGGGGAGGGACGTCACACTGGACTTGAAAGTCCTGCTTTGCATCGGCTCCGCTATGCCACCGCTAAATGAAGCGTTGGCTCCGCTGCGCGGTTCGTCTTTGCAGGCCCATCGGCAATTTGGAACCTGGACAGCATTTCGAAAAGCGATGCGGTCTCCTTCGCGAGATTGTTCACGGCAGCAGTCGACTCTTCCACCATAGCTGTGTTCTGCTGTGTCGCTGATTCGATCTTACCGACTGAGAAATTGATTTCCTTGAGCCCGTCGGCTTGAACGCGAGAAACCTGAGCAATGGCGTCGACGTTCTGATTGACGCTCTGCACCTGAACAACGATTTGGCCCAAAGCGTTGCCCGCCTGTTGCACGCGCTGGACCCCATCATTGATATGCAGGTTGGATATTTTGATCAGAGTCTTGATTTCTTTCGCCGCCGCCGCAGACCTTTGCGCCAGGTCTCTGACCTCCTGTGCTACTACCGCGAACCCTCGGCCAGTTTCCCCGGCCCGAGCCGCCTCAATGCCTGCGTTCAAAGCCAATAGGTTTGTCTGAGATGCGATTTCATCGATGACACCGATAATATTGCCTATTTCGACCGAAGAAGACCGAATGTTTGTCATGGCCTCAACAGTCTCGCGCATTATGGTGCCTGACCTCTCGGCATGTTCCTTGGTCTCGCCGACGAGGATCCCTGCTGCGTGAGCTTTATGGCTGGCGTCCACCACCTGCCTTGTCATGTCTGCGAGGACAGAGGCCGTTTGCTCGACGACTACAGCTTGCTGCTCCGTTCTCACCGCGAGTTCGTTCGAGGAAGTACGGATTTCTTCAGCCCCCGCAGCAATCGCCTGCGCATTGTCGTTTACTTCGGACATTGCATCGCGAAGCTGGCTAATCGCTGAATTGAAGTCCAATCTGAGCGGCTCAAGAGCTCCCGTGAACGGCCGATCAAGCTGAATGTGAAGGTTACCTTTCGATAACTGCCTCAGTGCATCGGCAACTTGCTCGACGGCGGAACTGGTCTGTTCGGCAGCCCGCTGGCGGTCCTCTCCTTCGTTCTCCAAACGCTGCCGCTCGGCCTCCTGTCGATGATGCTCGGCGACCGCATCGCGCTCCGCTTTTTCTGAAAGATGATTCTTAAGGCCGGATATCTGCCGCGCGAGCTGACCGATTTCATCCTTCCGTCGCTCGAGTATTTGGTCAATTTCCATGTCGCCGGCGATCATTTGCAGGACTGACTGCTGTAGTTTCGCCAGAGGCACGATGATGGAGCGGATAGTGAGCGATGCCGCGGTTACTCCGAACAAGGCAGCTATGCCGAGCGCAGCTAGCGTCAGAAATTTAAATTCATCAGAAGCTGCTTTAACTTTGCCACCAACGCCTTGGTTTAGAGCTTGCTCGTAATCGATCAACTTGTTCAGAGCACCAATCCATGCCGTCAACTTGGGTCTCAGTTCATTTAAGAGCAGCGGCTTTGCCTCGTCTCTTTTTCCGTCGAGCGTCAACTTGGTGACGTCGGCAATCAAAGGCTCGGCGTCATTCTGAAAAGCCGTCAGACCCTCAGCGAGGCGACGCTCTGCGGGGGTGCTGGCGACGTCGGAATTAACGGCCTTTTGCAACTCCGCGAAGTTGGAAGCGTAGGATGCCTGTAGCTTTCTCATCATCACGATTGTCGTGGCTTGATCCGTATTCGAGTCAGTCAAAACGATGTCGCGCAATGCTACCGCTCGATCGCGGACCGAGCCCAGCATATCGATGCCATTCCGAAATTTTTGGCTATTACTGCCATTTATGAGGCTGAGCTTCCCGTTGATCTCGTCGACCTGGCTGATTGACGAAAGAGACAGAACTCCCATTGCGCACAACAGCAACCCGAATGCGATAGACAAACGTATCGCCACGCCAAATTTCCGAATCCTCCACATTATTTCCCCTCCGCCCGAGCAAACCTTTTGAACTCCGTATGAGGTATAACCTTATACGTAATACCTTAACCGAAATTGAAGGGCGCAAAGGCCAATGCAGGATACGATCGAAAGAACCCTCAGCCGGCTGGCGAGCGGATCAAGGCTCTGGCCGACGACGGCTATTGCGTAGGCCGATCAACCGGATCAAAGCTCCCATCGGAATTTTCGGCAAAGCTAAAAGTGCGTCGTCTCTGGCATTATTGATTGTCGCCGACGTCGTGGTGGCGAGAATGCCTGCCAAATCTTAGATTCAAAACGCAGTCCCCGAGCGAGCCATTACCTGAAGAAGAGATGACCGCCTCCGCTGAACCGCCTCGTGGAGATACTCAAGAGCTGCTTGATTGATCGAGCTTGTTGAGGCGAGGTTGCGCGCCGCTAGCTCTCTGCTTTCAGCGCATGCTTGACGCGCAGAATAGTGATCACAACAGATCCCACAACGACCGGAGCAGCGACGAGCATGATCATTGGATCGAAATGGAACCCAGCGTGGTCTGCCGTTTCATACACGAACTTCAGCAAGCTCAACAAATAGTAGCTTATTGCAATGATCGAAAAGCCTTCGACCGCGCGCTGGATCTTGACCTGCGTCGCGGCGCGATCAGCCATGGCCTGGATCTGTGTCGCGTTCTGGAATTCGATCTCGACCTGAATTCGGGTTTGCAACAAGTCGAGCAAGTGCATCGCGGCCCTCGATAGTTGCTCAAGCCTCAAGGCGGTCGCTTCACAGGTACGCACCGCTGGCTTGAACCGCCGCTCCACGAAGGTACCGAAGCGTTGAAAGCCGACGACGTGCGTTTCCCGTAAAAGCGCGATCCTCTCCTCAACGATCTTGGCGTAGGCTGCGGTTGCGCCGAACCTGTTTCTGGTCTCGGCGGTGGCCGAAATGACATGGGATGAGAGAGCGGTAATCTCCTCGAGCAATTGCTTGTGCTGATGTGCGGGCGTACGAAGATTGCGATTGGTCAGTTGAACCAACTCCGTGTCATATCCGCCGAGAAGCGGGGCGAGACGACGCGCTTCCGGCAATCCGAGAAGCGCCATGGATCTGTAGGTTTCGATCTCGAAGATGCGGCGTACCATGCGCCCCAGGCGGTGTGCGTTCAGGTCCTTGTTGAACAGGATAATTCTACTTGAATTGTCCCCTCGAACACGAAAATCGGAGCAAACCTGCGCCGCGCCCCCACCGATCAATGAGGCGGCGGTATCACCGAAGCCGAAGGTTTCCAGCACCGGTCCCAGCTTGTCAGGAGGGTTCCCGAGGACAAGGATGCTGACGTGACAAACGAGCAGCGGTGAGTTCAATCCTGCGAGCTCGGCAAAATCACTTTCAAGGAGGTCAGATTCCGGCCAGCCCCCTGGCTCGCTGTCAAGTTTCCGGACGCGCGTAACCGTCACGAATTCAGTGTGCCTTTCGACTCTAACCGAAATCGTGCCATCAGCTTCGAGACTGTCGTGGAACTCCTTGATCACACCGTCTATGGGCATGAAAGCAACGTGCTCAACAATTGCCGGACCGGTGAAATAGATCGACGGTCGAGCGTGAAGCTCGGAGTTGAAGTCTGCCGTCTGCTGTTTGAAAGCAGTTGGACGAGAGATCTGTACACAAGGAGACGTCGTTGCCGACGCTGCTTCTTCCGCACCCTTCGAAATCACGTCTGTGTTCCCCATTTTCAGAAGTGCAAACATCGGCGAACCTTATGAAGCGAATGCAAGCAACTTGGAAGCCCGCCCGGATATGATAAATCTGCTGATCCGCGTTCGACCTTCTTTTGAAAGGTCACAGCAGCCTAAGAAGCTAGGAGACCCCCGCTGGTATGTCACGCCAGCTGTACTTCGGGCGATATCATAGAACGTCTCGGGGCCACTAGGCTTGAGACAAGACTGCCATGTTCAGCACGTTGTCCTTGTAGCGGTACATTGGGATAATAAGCAGCCCTAAGGGCACGTGTGGGCCGCGCCAACACGGTATCATCTGCTGCTATCACGAAGTGATGGAAACCATTGAGGCTTGCGTTGAGCGCAAGCGAAATGGCCTGGGCACAGTCCCGTCTGTCAACATAGGACCACAGGTTCCATTTCTGAACGCCGGGATTATCTTCGCAAGCTTTCATTGCATCATATTGGTGGGGCTCTTTTACCCAAGAAAACCGCGGGCCGATCATTTTGAGCGCGGGATCCCAGCGGCAGAATTCGGCTGCGACGGATTCGTCTACAAGTTTGGAAAGCGCGTAGCTACTCTCAGGCTTCGAGGTCAGCTTGTCATCGACCGGAAAATAGGCAGGTGGATCGTCAAACGGGACGCCCAGCAAGGTCTCACTGCTCGCAGAAACAATGTTCTTTATGCCCGCGATCCTTGCAGATTGGAAAACATTGTAGCTGATGGCGGTATTGGTGTGAAATATGTGCGTGCTCGCAGCGACTTTCGCGCCTACTATCGCAGCAAGATGGACGATCCCATCAATCCCGGATTCGATATCGGCGACCGCATCAAGGACCTGGCCATAGTCCCGCATATCGACGCGGGCGAACGGGCACCTCATGTCGGATGACGGCACCTCGTCGATTCCGATGACCTCGTGCCCCTCTTCGAGAAGGCGTTCAATCCCCGCGCGCCCGATTCGTCCGCTGCTTCCAGTGACCAGAAGTTTCATGGCATTTCCCCTTTACGGGCCGCACAATGGCACGAACGAGAGTGCAGGTTACGGCACCCAGACCGCTGGGTTCCTCCTGGTTCGTAACGCGCTCTTGTCACCTCGAGAGATTGATCAAGGTGGCCCTTTCCTCGGCGGTGAGCGGCCGGACCTCGTGGTTCTGCAAGAGCAAGAAGAGCTTCGCCGTTTCCTCCAACTCCTCTGTCGCGTACTGGGCGTCCTTTAGGGACTTGCCCGCGACGACAGGTCCATGGTTTGCCATCAACACCGCATGATGGTTCGCGGCGGCGGCTCCCACCGCCGCCGCCAGCGCTTCGTCTCCGGGAGGAAAATACGGCACGAGCGGCAGGAAACCGATACGCATGACATAGTAGGCGGTCAGGGGCGGCAGAACGTCGCGCTCGTTGACCTGCTTCAACAAGCTGACGGCAACCGAATAGGTTGAATGCAGGTGGACGACGGCTCGGCGATTGTCCTTACCGCAATACATGCACTTGTGGAGGAACGCCTCCTTGGTGGGCTTGTCACCTCCGACATGCACGCCTTCCGCCGAAAAGCAGGACAGCCGTGCTGGATCGAGCACGCCCAGCGAAGCGTTGGTGGGCGTCATCAAAATTCGACCGTCCGACAGACGGACGCTGATGTTGCCGGTCGATCCTGCGGTCAGCCCGCGGTCGAAGAGCGAGCGACCGACCTCGACTATCTCGTCGCGGACCTTCGTCTCTTCAGATATGGAGCCTATCATCGTAGCCGGTCCCAAGCGTTCATGAAGAAGTCCCGTTCGCCGAAGTTGCCGGACTTCAACGCGAGCGACAGAGATCGCCCCTGGCTCTTTGCGTGTACCCACGGCACTCCGGGGGCGATTTCGTTGCCAATCGAGAGCTGGTCGACGCCGAGCGACTTCACCACCGCTCCCGACGTCTCGCCGCCGGCGACGATGAGATCGCTCACACCCTTCTCGACGAGCCTTCGCGCGATTGAGGAGAGGGCGGCCTCGACCATCTCGCCGGACTGCGCGGCGCCCAACTTGCGTTGGTTTTCCTTCACCTCGTCGGGCAGAGCCGTCGCATAGATGAGAACAGGCTTGCGGCCCAGACGGGACGAGGCCCACTCGACGGCCTCGCCGACGACATCGCCGCCGTCCGCCAGCTTTGAGAGGTCGACGCGGAAACCCTCGTGGTCTGCGAGCATCGCCTCTACCTGTCCGTTGGTTGCGACCGAGCAGCTACCGGAGACGACGGCTCTGTAGCCTTCTTCCAAGTCAGTCGTAACGGCAGCGTCGCGGCTGTTCCCGCCGGCAAGAAGAACACGAGCCAGCCCATATGCCAGGCCCGACGCACCGGTGAACAGCACGAGATCCTTGAATGCCTGGGCAATCTCGACAAGGTCCTCGTCAGCCAGGGCGTCGATGACGACAATACGCGTGCCGTCGCCGTGAATGGGGGCGGCCCATTCGGCGATGGCGGACGCCCCTTGCTTCACCGTCTCGTAATAGCATCCGGTGATTTCGGCCCGCGACTGCGGCCCGAGCACCCGCAGCAGGTTCGCGTCTGTCATCGGCGTCAACGGATGATTGCGCATGCCGGACTCGTCCAGCGGCACGTCGCCGACGAACAGGTTGCCCTTGTAAACCGTCCGGCCGTTGGCAGGGAAGGCGGGGCAGGCGATCGTTATGGATTGGCCAAGCTCCGCAAGCATCGCGTCGGCGACCGGGCCGATGTTGCCCTTCGCCGTGGAATCGAACGTCGAGCAGTACTTGAAGTAGTACTTCTGCGCGCCACAGCCACGCAGCCATCGCAGCGCGGCCAAGGACTCCTCGACCGCCATTTGCGGAGGTGTCGTTCGAGTCTTGAGGGCGACAACGATTACGTCGGCGTCAATGTCCCTGTCGTCTTCAGGAACGCCGATCAGCACCGTCGTTTTGAGGCCGGCGCGCGCGAAGATGTTCGCGACGTCGGTCGCTCCCGTGAAATCGTCGGCGACGCAGCCGACCAGCAACTTTCCGGCGGCCACCATGAATCACCTCATGATGAAGGGGTTGGCGACGTCTTCAGCGGTCGAGATCATCACGCTCTTCGTCTGCATGTAGTTCTGGATCGAGGCGATGCCATTCTCGCGACCGATGCCGGAGTGCTTGTAGCCTCCCAGCGGCGACATATAGCTGATGACGCGGTAAGTGTTGACCCAGATGGTGCCAGCCTGGATAGCGGCCGAAACCTTCAGGATACGACGCATGTCCTGGGTCCAGAAGCCCGCGGCCAGCCCGTAATTGGTGTCATTGGCAATATGCACGGCTTCCTCATCGCTGTCGAAGGGGATGACCGCCAGAACCGGGCCGAAGACCTCCTCCTGCGCGATGCGCATGTCGTTTCGGACCCCGGAGAAAATCGTAGGTTCGACGAACCAGCCCCTGGAGAGCTCGGCATTGTCCGGCCGCCCCCCACCGAGAACGCATTCGGCGCCTTCGCCTTTTGCGATGTTGATATAGCCGAGGATCTTCTCGAGTTGCGGCGGCGTCGTCACGGGGCCAACCTGCGTCGACGTCAAGAGCGGATCGCCCATTCTCGCCGTTTTTGCGAGGTTGACGATCTTCTCGAGAAACTGGTCGTGGATCTTTCGCTGCACGAGCAATCGTGAGCCCGCAATACATGTCTGTCCGGTGGCAGCGAAGATGCCGGAGATCACCCCGTTGACGGCATTGTCGATCTCCGCATCGTCGAAGACGATGTGCGGGCTCTTGCCGCCGAGTTCAAGCGTAACCTTCTTGAAGTTGCGCGCTGCAAGCTCGCCGATCTTGCGCCCGGTGCCTTCACTTCCCGTGAAAGCGATCTTGGCGACGTACTTGTGGGTCGTCAGCGTCTCGCCGACATCTGCGCCGAACCCTGTGACGACGTTGAAGACGCCGGCGGGAAAGCCAGCCTGCTCGACGAGCTTTGCGAACTCAAGGGTCGAAGCAGACGTGAACTCCGAGGGCTTTGCCACGAATGTGTTCCCTGCGGCGAGTGCCGGTGCCAGCTTGTAGGCGAGCAGCAGGAGAGGGGAGTTCCACGGCGTAATCCCGACGCAGACGCCGAGCGGCTCATTACGAGTGAAGTTGAAGGTGTCCGCCTTATCGATCGGGATGACCGCTCCTTCGATCTTGTCCGCAAGCCCGCCGAAGTAGTAGTACCACTGCGGGATGTATTTGAGCTGAAACAGCATCTCGTTGATGAGCTTGCCGTTGTCCGTAACCTCGATCGTCGCGAGATGCTCCGCATTCTCGGCGATCAGGTCGCCAAGACGCCGAAGAAGGTGTCCGCGGGCGCTCGCGGTGAGCTTCGGCCACGGACCGCTCGTGAAGGCGCGGTGCGCAGCCTCGACTGCTCGTTCCGCATCTTCCCTGCCGCCCTTCGGAATAGCGGCCCAGGTCTGCCCGTTGAAAGGGTTCTTCGTCTCGAACGTATCTCCGTTGGCAGCGTCTTCCCACTTGCCGTCGATGAACATCTTGTATGTCTGCATTGTCTTTCTCTCTTCTAGCATCCGAGTTGTCGGGCGAGGTCTTCGAGGTCGTCGGCGACGTAATCCCAGCGCTGCTCGGCTGTGAGGTCGGTCGTCTGGCCCTCGCCGTATTCGGTGGGTCGTGCGATGAATGCGGTTTTAAGGCCAAGGCTGCGCGCGGCGGCAAGATCGTAGTTGTGGGCAGCGCACATCATGACGGCCCCGGGCTCCAGATAAAGGAGTTTGCAGACCCCGAGGTAGGTCTCAGGATCGGGCTTGTAGTGCTGGAAAAGCTCGCAGGAGAACACGTTGTCCCACGGCAAGTCGGCATGCTTTGCCATATTGACGAGAATCGCGACATTGGCGTTGGACAGAGGGCCGATGATAAACTTCGACTTCAGCCGGTGTAGCCCGCGCGATGTGTCGGGCCAGCCGTCCAGGCGATGCCAGACCTTGTTGACGTGCATCATCCGGTCGTGGTCTAGTTCGGCCAGCCCCATCTCTGCGAACACTGCCTTCAAGGCATCGAAGTGAAGTTCGTCCAGGTTCGTCCACGGCAACTCGCCGCTGCGCACCCGCGCTTTCTGGGGATTGTAATGGTCTCGCCAGCGGTCGACGAGACCGGTCCAGTCGATCTGCAGGCCCTCCGCCGCGCCCCAGGCGGTGAGATCGCGGATGATCGAACCCCGCCAGTCGACGACAGTGCCGAACGTGTCGAAGACAATCGCCTTGACGCTGCTGGTCATCTTGCGCCCTCCTTCTTGTGGGACGAAATGCGCTCGAACGTTTCCACTCGCTTTTCGGCCACCCAATCTCGAACCATCGCATCAAAGCTCGTGAAGTGCGGCGTCTTCAGGTGGAAGTCGAAATCGGCTCTTGAGCCATAGACTTCATAGAGGTAGATTCGCTCGGGCCGCTCAGGATCGCGGCAGACATCGAACACTTCGCAGTTCGGTTCGTCGCGCAGCGACGTCGCCGCATTCTCGATTATCGCCGCATCGAAATTATCGGCGAACTGGTTTCGAACGACGAACTCTACGACCACGACAAAGCCTGTGGATGCCGAACTCATGCGACCTCCTTGCGGACGGCACCCAGAGCGCCGATCACGCTGCGCGTCATCTCCGCGCAATTGGCGCTTCCGCCATACTCCATTGGAACCGCGATCTTGGTCGACAAGGTGTGCTCGACCGCGGCCTCGATCAGCCCGGCGGCGTCAGCAAGCCGCTGATCCCCGTGCTTCACCGCCAGCCAGTCGAGCATCATCGCTCCCGACAGGAACATTGCGCCCGGATTGGCGACGCCCTTGCCCGCGATATCGGGAGCGGTCCCGTGTGCCGGCTGGAAGAGGCCGTGCGTATCGCCGATGTCCGCCGAAGGGGCCATACCCATGCCGCCGATCAGACCGGCCGCAAGGTCGGAAAGGATGTCGCCAAACATGTTCTCGGTCACCAGCACGTCAAGCGTCCAAGGCTTCTTCACCATGTTGAGCGCCAGCGCGTCGACATAGGCATAGTCCTTCTGCAACTCGGGGTGCTTGGCGGCGATCTCATCGAAAACCTTCCGGAAGAAAGCCATCGAACTGAAGACATTCGCCTTGTCGACGCAGGTCACCGTGCCGGTCTTGCCGCGACGTTTGCGCTGGGCGGCCAGCTGGAAAGCGAATTCGGTAACGCGCTCGGTGCCGGCCCGCGTGATCTGCATCGTGTCGTAGGCCTCTTGGTCGTTTAGCACTTCGCCACGGCCACGCGCATAAAACAGTCCTTCTGTCTGCTCGCGGACCAACACGAAGTCGATTCCTTCGGCGCGAGGATCGGACAGCACTTTCGGAAGGCCGGGAAACCACCGGATCGGACGGACACCTGCAAACAGGCCGAACTCCATGCGCAGGTCGAGCTGCGGAATGATTTCCGTCCCGTCCGGGAAGCGGATGTCGGGCCAGCCCATCGCGCCGAAGAGGATTGCGTCGGATGTCCGGCAGGCCTCGAGCGCGGCGGCGGGCAGGGCCTCGCCGGTCTCCGCGTAGTGCTGGGCACCGGCCTGATGCGTCTCGAACACGAGCGGTGGCGCGCCCGCCTGGCTGACGGCGGCGTCGATCAATTCCAGGCAGGCAGGCATGACTTCCCTGCCGATCCCGTCGCCGGGAAGGACTGCGATCTTGAGAGTGTTGTACAACGATGACATTTGAAACCTGTCCTAGAGGTGGTTGAGGCCGAGGCGCTCGAGAAGGTCGAGCAGTTCCTTGCCTGCCCGCTCGCGGTGCGCCTTGTGAATGTTTCTTGCTTTTTCGCGGTCGCCTTCGCGGATTGCTTGCACGAGTTCTGCATGTTCGCGGGTTGAGTTAACCGGCTTGGGACGCATCTTCAGCGTCACCATCCTGACGCGATGTGCGCGGTCGATGAAATTGAGGACAACCGACTTGAGCATCTGGTTGCCGCCAAGGTCGAGCAGTTGCTCATGAAATCTTGCGTCCGCCTGCGCCCAGCGCTCCAAATTATCTTGTGAAAGCGCATGGTCCATGTCGGCCGTCGCCTTTTCGAGACCCCGGAGTTGATCCTCGGAAAGCTGGCGGCTGGCGGCAAGCTCTGCAGCCGTACTCTCGAGCGACGTCAGGATTTCGTAAATTTCCTTCATGTCAGAAATAGAAATCGGCAGAACCCGCATTCCGTGCCTCGGGATCACCGAGACAAGTCCGTCCTGCTGGAGGCGCATGAGCGCCTCCCTTACGGGCGTCCGGCTCATCCCCAACTGGGACGCGACTTCCTGTTCGGTCGCCTGGTAACCGGGCGCCCACTTGTTATCCAGGATGAGCTGGCGCAACCGAAGGTGCGCTGTCGCGGTCATTGTTTTCGCGAAGGCGTCCTCTTTGATCTCTGAGACCGGTGCTGTCTGTTTCCTGGTCGGCATTTTCTTTCCCTTCAAGCTGGCTGATTTCTCAGGAGCCTACATATTTTCGCCAGCTATGTTCAGGCTGGTATCCGAGAACGCTCTTTGCTTTGTCGATCGACAGCAAGGTTTCGTTGTTCCCGATCTGCTTCTTGAACGGGACCCCCGGATACCACCTCCTGACGAGTTCCTCGTTGGAGGTGGTCATGACCCCATCGTCGTTTGCGATGATGAACACCTCGGCACCTTTGCCGCTCCACTCGAGCGAGCGACGGATCGCCTGTGCCCCGTCGCGGGCGTCGATATAGGTCCAAAGGTTGAAGCGTCTGCTACCCGGGTTCTGCTCGAAGGCCGGGAAGTCCGCATACTCGCTCTCGTCCATAACGTTGGAGAAGCGTAGGCAAACGATCTTGAGCTCGCTGTCCCAGCGGCAATACTGCTTTGCCATCTCCTCGCCGAGATGCTTCGAGAGGGAATAGGAGGTTTCCGGGCGCGACTGATAATTCTCGTCCGCGGGCAGATAGTCAGGCTTGATCTCGTAAGGAATGCCGAGCAGGGTCTCGCTCGACGCCCACACGATGTTCTTGATGCCGAGCAAGCGGCATGACTCGAAAACATTGAACGTCGAAATGGTGTTGACCCGGAAAACATCCGCAGGAGCAACGCGCCCCGGCATCGGCACAGCGGCCAGATGGACGACGGCTTCAGTGTTGCGATTGTGGTCCCAATCAAAGCCACTGATCGCCTCGATCGTGGCGCGCATATCCTCGAAATCGACCCTGACGAAGGGGCAGAGGTTTTCTGGCGGAGCGATCGTATCCGCGTTGATGACGTCGTGGCCGCTCTCAACCAGATGCTTGATCGTGGCTCTACCCAGTTTGCCGCTGCCGCCTGTGACTAAAACTCTCATATCGTAATACCTCCGTAGAACCTTCCAGGTTAGCGGCTTCGGCCGACCGCCACAGCCAGGATGATGAGCATTCCGCGCGCGATGAGCTGCTGGCTGTAGTCGAGGCCGCCAAGAATAAGACCGTTGTTGATGACACCGATGAGCAGGGCACCGACGATGGAACCGATCACGGTGCCGCGTCCGCCGAATAGGCTGGTACCGCCGAGAACCACGGCTGCAATGACAGACAGCTCATCGCCTTCGCCAAGCTGGAAGCGTCCAGACTGCAGGCGTCCAGCATAGAGCATGCCAGCGATCGCAGCGGCCATCCCCGTCAGTAGCAGCACCTGGAACTTGATTTTCCGGACATCGACGCCGCTGTAGCGAGCTGCGACCGAGTTTCCGCCTGCCGACATGACCTTGCGGCCGAACGGTGTCTTTCGGAGCGCGATATGGGCGATCGTGCCCAGAACGGCGACCCAGACAACGAGGACAGGAACAGGGCCGATGTTACCGGAACCAAAGACGAAAATGAACGTATCGTTGATAATTGGAACAGGCGAAGTGCCGCTTACCCACATTCCGACCCCTCGCGCGATCCCCATCATGCCGAGTGTCACCAAGAACGACGGGATGTTGAGATAGGCAGTCAGGCCGCCGTTTACGGCGCCTACCAGCAGCCCGAGGGTCAAGCCCGCGAGAATGCCGGGGAATAGACCGTACTTGCTCAGCACCAGGCCAGCGACCACCGACGACAGTCCGGCTATGGCTCCGACCGAGAGGTCGATCTCGCCCGCCGAGAGTACGAACGACATTGCCATGGAAACGATAGCGACGATCGCAGTCTGCCGCAGGATGTTGAGCAGGTTGTTTGAAGATAGGAATCCGCGATCCTGCAGCAGGATCGCGAAGACGATGAAGATGACGACGAAGCCGATGTAGACGACGTAGTCGCGCCAGTTGCTGTGCCACGGCCGCATGTGGGTTGCATCCGTCTCTGTGTTCAATGTCTTGGCTTCAGTGGACATTTTGGGTTGCCTTCTGAATCGCGACCTGCAGACCGAGTTCGGTGCGGATCAGCGGAGATTGAGTTTCGTCGCCGGCAATCGTGGCCCAGCTTTCGATTTCGTCGCGCTCGATTTCGCGCGCGAGACGTCCGTTGTTCATGACCAGGATGCGGTCGCTTGTTGCCAGAAGCTCGGCTGGTTCCGACGAGATGACGATGACGGACTTTCCGGAGGAGGCGACGCTCCGAATGAGTTCAACGATCTCGGCCTTTGAACCGATGTCTACGCCTGCTGTTGGTTCGTCGAGAATGACAACCGAAGGATCAATCGCTAGCCATTTGGCAATAACGATCTTCTGCTGGTTGCCGCCGGAAAGGTTCCTGACCTTGTTGTCAGCGGACGGCGTCTTGATCCTCAGTTGCTTGATGAGATCGGAGGTCAGTGTTCCCTCGCGTCGACGGTCGATGAAGGGACCGCGGACGAGCTGACCGATCTGCGGCAGTCCAAGATTGTCGCCGACGCTGTGCTCGACAACCAGACCTTCCTCGTGGCGGCTCTCCGGAACAAGCACAATGCCAGCCTTGATCGCATCCGAAGGTGACTTGAACTCAACGGCAGTGTCGCCGAGTTCTACGGTTCCCGCAGTTTTCTTATCGACGCCGAAAAGAAGGCGGGCAAGCTCGCTCCGGCCAGCGCCCATGAGGCCTGCTATTCCCACAATCTCGCCCCTGTGAACGTCGAAGCTGACATCGCTGGGTTTTCCCGAAGGGCCCGAAAGGCCACGTACGCTCAGCGCGGGTTTGCCGCTGCGATCAATGGCGCGCGCCTGGTATTGGAAACCGGTGACACGCTTGCCGACCATGTGCTGCACGATCGAGTCGAGCGTGAATTCGGATGTCTTCCCGGAGGTCACGTTCTGACCGTCACGCAGAATTGTAATCTCGTCGGCGATCGTCATGATCTCGGTCATGCGATGGGAAACGTAGATCACGGCTGTTCCCGCCGCAGTGAGCTTCTTCAACATGCCGAACAGAGTGTCGGCTTCCTGTGCGCTCAGCGACGAGGTTGGTTCGTCAAGGATAAGGATCCTGGCGTCCTGGTGGATGGCCTTGGCGATCTCGGTCAGCTGGGCCTGGCCGGGGCTGAGTTCAAAAACAGGCGTCCTCGGATCAACCCTGAGGTTGAGTTGGCCGATGATCTCGGCTGCCTGTGCGATTTCCCTGCGCTCGTCGACCAAGATCGACAGGCGGCGGGGCTCCCGGTTGAGGAAAATGTTCTGGGCGACCGTGAGGGTGGGGATCAGGCTGAGGTCCTGGAAGATCATCTCAATGCCGAGCCTGCGGGAATTCTCCGGAGAGCTTGACGACATGTGTTCGCCAAAAACCTCGATGGATCCCTCCGTGGGTGTGACCACGCCCTGCAGGATCTTCAACAGCGTAGACTTGCCGGCGCCATTTTCGCCGACCAGCGCATGGATTGTCCCGGGTTGGATCGTCAGGCTGACACCGCGCAATGCGTGCACGCCGCCAAACGATTTCCTCACGTCGCGCATCCTGACGGCGGCGAGGGTTTCGGTGACTGCTTGAGTGTTCATGGTCGTTGTCCGCCGCTGGGGACGGGGAGCGGCCGGAGCCGCTCCCGCGCACCGTTAGTTCATTGCGTCGGTGAGAATCTTCGGTGCCTGGTCGCCGTTCGACTGCGGCCACGCCTCGATCAGGTTATCGCGGGTCACCGCAAGGGCCGGGAGCACGACGTAGGGAGGTGCGTCCTTTCCGAGTAGGGCGTATCCGGCAAGGATGCCCTCGGCATAACCGGCGCCGTACGGACGCTGGGATCCGGTTCCCTTGACGTAACCCTTCTTAGCCATGTCGATCGAGATGTTGACGCCAAGGTCGCAAGTGGTGATGACGAGGCTCTTGGACGCGCCCGCTGCGCGCGCCGCTGACAGGACGCCTTCTGTTGGAACGTCCCACACGGCCCAGATGCCATTGAGGTTGGGGTGGGCCGTCAGCATTGCGGAGGCGACGCGCTCGGATTCGCTTGAGAAATCAGGGCCTCCGACACCGGTCTCCTGGACGATCTTGATATCCGGATAATCCTTGATCGCTTCCTTGAAGCCGACCACGCGTTCTTTGGTGGCAAAAAGGTCGGACGCATGCGGGATGAGACCGATTTCGCCCTTGCCGTCGAGCGCCTTGGCCATGAGCAGTGCGGCGACCTTTCCCATCCCGCGGTTGTCGGAAGAGACGAGGCTCACATAGTCTTTGCCAGCCTTCATCCCGGCGCCGGTCTGGTCAAGGAAGATGATCTTAATGCCAGCGGCAGCAGCTTTCTTGTATGCTGCGGCCGTGGCTGACTGCTCGGCGGGAACGGTGATCATGACGTCAGGTTTGAGCGCCATGACGCTTTCGATGTCTGAAACTTGCTGCTCCGCGCGATATCCAGCATCAGTCGTCGCAACGATTTCGACGCCGAGCTCTTCCAGGGCCTTCTTTTGCCCGGCCATCTGGGCCTTGGCCCAGTCAGACGCCGTGTAGTGCATCACAATGGCCGCTTTGGCATGCTTCGCCTTGATCTTTTCGATCTCTTCGGCGGATAGCTTCAGGTCGCTCGCGAGGGTCGCTTTTTCGCCGTTGGGCCCGCTTGCCGGGTGACTTTCAATATCCTTGATCTGCTTATCGACATCGATCGCGAAGGCGCTCGGCGCATAGGCAGCGCTGCCGCCGAGGGCAGTGGCAAGGGCGATCATCTGTAGGGACTTGCGCATCGTCATAGGCATTTCGGTTCCTCCCTTTAAGGCCTATTGAGTTCCTCGAATTCAATAACGTATACGTTAATGCATTTGTAAAAGCTGTCAACTGAAGAAATGTCGGGAAACATCGGCGAGCCGAATTGAGCATCCCGCATTTGGGATGGCTTCAACCACCGTGAGTGCCCAACGCGGTAGTCATCACGGTGGTCGTCTTGTCCGTTTGCCACCAAACGGATCGAGCCAGACCGCCCCCATGAAATCGACCCGGAACGATCCTTACGGCTCCCGATCGACGCGGTAGTCAAATAAAAGCTATTGCGCAAATAGAGAGGTATAAGGTATGAGGTATGATGTCGACGGGCAGACTTTTTGCAGCGGAATGTGATATTGTTATGTTGGCCGTATATAGTACGTTATTTTGTGTTTCGATATTGTGATATCCAGAAAAGTGCGCCACATTAGTCGCGGTTTATGAGGGAGGAAGAATTGACAGCAGCAGTTTCGATCCGCGATCTCGCGAACGCTATCCGTGTCCTGTCGATCGACGCGGTTGAGGCCGCAAAGTCCGGGCACCCCGGAATGCCCATGGGCATGGCTGATGCGGCGGCGGTGCTGTTCGGCCGGCACCTCAAGTTCGATTCAAGCGAACCTGGCTGGCCGGACCGCGATCGTTTCGTCCTGTCGAACGGCCATGGCTCGATGCTGCTCTACAGCCTTCTGCACCTCACCGGGTACGAAGACATGACGATTGAGCAGGTTCGCAACTTCCGCCAATGGGGCTCCAAAACGCCAGGTCATCCCGAATACGGGCACACCGCTGGCGTCGAGACGACCACCGGGCCGCTCGGACAGGGGATCGCGTCGGCTGTCGGAATGGCTATCGCGGAGCGGCGCCTATCAACCGAATTTGGCGCAGCGCTTGTCGATCACCGGACCTACGTTTTCTGTGGAGATGGGTGTCTCATGGAAGGTGTTGGTCAGGAAGCTGCTTCGCTGGCCGGCCACCTGCAGCTCGGCAAGTTGATCGTCCTTTACGACGACAACTCCATCACCATCGACGGCTCGACCGCAATCGCGTTTTCGGAAGATGTGCTCGCGAGGTTCGACGCCTACGGATGGCACACGCAGCGCGTTGACGGTCATGATCCGGATGCGATCGACGCGGCGATCTCGCAGGCGAAGGCGGAAGGATCCAGACCATCCCTCATAGCCCTGAAAACCATCATTGGATACGGCTCTCCGTCAAGGGCAGGAACAAGCTCCGTACATGGTGCACCGCTCGGCGCCAGCGAAGCCGCCGCGACGAAGGCAGTCTATGGCTGGACGGCGGACACTTTCGAGATTCCTGCTCCAATCCTCAAAACTTGGCGCGAAGTCGGCGCGAAGGGCGCCAAGGCGCGCAAGGACTGGCAAGCGCGGCTCGAAGCAGCGGGCGCAGATGTCAGAAGTGAGTTTGAACGCCGCACCGCCGGCTCATTGCCAGCGCGATATGAGGAAGCGGTCAACGCCGCCAAGGCAAAGCTGCTCGACAAGCCGCAATCAGTGGCAACGCGTAAGGCAAGCCAGATCGCACTGGAAGCGCTGACGGAGCTGCTTCCGGAAATGATCGGCGGGTCCGCTGACCTCACCCACTCAAACTTGACCCGGGTTCCGGCCGTCGACAGCGATTTCACCGCCGCTGCAAGCGGGCGGTATGTCAGCTATGGCGTTAGAGAGTTTGCCATGGCCGCCGCGATGAACGGTATGGCGGCTCACGGCGGCGTCATACCCTATGGTGGCACGTTCCTCGTCTTCTCGGATTATTGCCGCAATGCCATTCGTGTGGCGGCTCTGATGGGCGTCCGCTCTATCTTCGTGATGACGCATGACTCGATCGGTCTTGGCGAAGACGGTCCGACGCACCAGCCGGTCGAGCATCTTGCCAGCCTCAGGGCAATGCCGAACTTGCATGTATTCCGGCCGGCCGACACCATCGAGACGCTGGAATGCTGGGATCTTGCAATAACCAGCAAGAACACGCCGTCGGTTTTGGCGCTCTCGCGGCAGAATGTCCCGCAACTGCGCGCCCAGCGTGACGGCATCAATCGCTGCGCACGGGGAGCCTATGTGCTGCGGGAAGCGAGCAGCGAACGTGCCGTCACAATCATCGCCACTGGAACGGAAGTCGCACTTGCGATCCAGGCTGCCGACGAGCTTGAGGCGAGAAACGTTCCCGCCGCTGTCGTCTCGATGCCGAGCTGGGATCTCTTCGAACAGCAGCCCAAGGATTACCGCAGCTCGGTCCTCGGCAACGCGCCGCGCATTGCCGTGGAAGCGCTCTCGAAGTTCGGCTGGACTAGGTATGTCGACAGCGAAGACGACGTGATTGGGATGTCCGGCTTCGGAGCGTCTGCGCCGGCCGAGACGCTGTACGAGCAATTTGGGATCACGCGTGACGCAATCGTCACGCGCGCCCTAGCAAGGATAAGGGGCAAGCAATGAGCGCGCCGGCGACACCCGGAAATGACGAAGCGGGCGTCCAGTATGGTTCTGTCGATGAGTACCTCTCGACCTGGGCTGCTGAGGATTTGTCCCGTCAGGGGGTGGCGGCTCTAATCAACGGTGTGTTGGATGCCGCCTGTCTTTTATCCGCACGCATCGCAGCCGGTTCCCTGGAGGGCGATCTGGCCCACTTTGTCGGATCAAATACCGACGGTGATGCGCAAAAGGCAATCGACATCGCGTCGCACGAGTTGTTCGTCGAAATACTCGCACGCGCAGGCGCTGCCAGGGTCCTGTCCGAGGAGGCCGACGCGCCAGTTATGCTCAATGGCCAGCATTTTGCGGTCGCAATCGATCCGATCGACGGTTCAGGCAATGTCGGGCTGGGCACGCCCGTCGGCACGATCTTCTCGATCATGCCTTTCTGCGAAGCTGAAGATCCCTTTTTAACCCCTGGAAAGCGCCAGGCCGCGGCCGGTTATGTCTCATTCGGCAACACGGTCGATTTGGGCTTTTCGGTCGGTGAGGGTGTGCTGCTGGCGACGATGCATCCCCAAACCGGCGAGTTCCTGATCGTCAAAAGGCAGGTTCAGATACCTCGCGACACGTCCGAGCTTGCATATAACGCTTCCAACCACCGTCACCTTCACCCTGCCATGAGCCTGTATCTTCAGGATTGTCTGACCGGCAAGGAGGGAACGCGCGGCCGCGATTTCAACATGCGTTGGCTCGGATCGGCAGTCGGAGAGCTCCACCGGATCCTGATCAGGGGCGGTGTGTTCTTCTACGCCGGCGACAAGCGACCCGGCTTTGAAAATGGGCGCCTTCGCCTGGTGTATGAAGCGAATCCGATCGCGTTCCTGATGGAGCAGGCCGGGGGGCGGGCCACCGACGGCACGACCGCCATCCTGGACAAGATCCCGACCTCTCACCATTGCCGCACGCCGCTGGTTTTCGGTTCGGCGACGGAGGTCGACGTGATCGCAAGCTATCTCAATTCCAATCCAACCAGCGAGTAACACGTCATGGCCAGGATTACTCTCCGCCAGCTGCTGGATGATGCCGCCGAACACGGCTACGGCGTCCCGGCGTTCAACATTAACAACATGGAACAGGCGCTTGCCATCATGGAAGCGGCCGACGGAACGGATTCGCCTGTGATTCTCCAGGCGAGCCGTGGGGCCCGAGCCTATGTCAACGACATCATGCTCAAGCACATGATGGAGGCTGTGACGGAAATCTATCCGCATATCCCCGTTTGCGTCCATCTTGACCACGGAAACGAACCGAGCACCTGCGTCACCGCGATCCAGCATGGTTTTACGTCCGTCATGATGGACGGATCGATCCTTGCTGACGGGAAAACCGCGGCGGATTGGGACTACAACGTCAAGGTCACTAGAAGCGTCAGCGACACGGCCCATTGGGCAGGGGTTTCGGTGGAAGGGGAGCTTGGCGTTCTGGGCTCGCTTGAGACCGGTACGGGCGAGGCGGAAGACGGTCACGGCGTCGAAGGCAAGCTCGATCCGCATCAGCTTTTGACCGATCCGGAGGAGGCGGCGAAATTTGTCGCGGAGACCAAGGTGGATGCGCTTGCCGTCGCAATGGGCACCAGCCATGGCGCCTACAAGTTCTCACGCCGGCCGGACGGTGACGTGCTGGCAATGGATGTTATCGAGGCGATCCACCGGAAACTTCCGAATACCCATCTCGTCATGCACGGTTCGTCAAGCGTGCCGGAGGAGTTGCAAGAAATTTTCAATCGCTTCGGCGGGCGGATGAAGCCCACCTGGGGCGTGCCGCTCGAGGAAATCCTGCGCGGCATTCGGCATGGTGTGCGAAAGGTCAACATCGACACTGATTGCCGCATGGCAATGACCGGGCAGGTGCGCCGAGTGCTGTCCGAAGATCCGACAGAATTCGACCCTCGCAAATATTTGAAGCCTGCAATGACGGCGCTTTCAAAGCTGTGCCGCGAGAGATTCGAAGCTTTCGGAACGGCAGGACGCGCAAGCTCCATTCATGTTGTGCCGCTCGCGGAAATGGCGAAGCGGTATCGAGCCGGCTCGCTCTAGGTCGGCCAACTTCCATTTGAACGCAAACGTGGTGAAGCGGCGATGACCGAGAAGAAAACCCTCTGGATTGGCACCAGCTGGAAGATGAACAAGACGCTTGCCGATGCCGCGCAGTTTGCGCACGGTCTCAGGGCCGCAGACATCACGTCCCATCCGCGCATCCAGCGCTTTGTCATCCCTCCTTTCACTGTTGTCCGGGAAGTGAAGACCGCGTTGGCGGGCACGTCGGTGAAGGTCGGCGCGCAGAACATGCATTGGGACGAGGAGGGCGCCTGGACGGGCGAGATTTCACCCTTGATGCTCAAGGACTGCAACCTCGACATCGTCGAGCTTGGTCACTCCGAGAGGCGTGAACATTTCGGTGAGACGGACGTGACGGTAGGACTGAAAGTCGGGGCGGCGGTTCGCCACGGCTTGATCCCGCTCATCTGCATAGGGGAGACACTTTCCGAACGCGAGGCCGGGCGAGCCCGCGACGTCCTCGAGCGCCAGGTTCGCGGCGCGTTGGGAAGCCTTTCTACCGACCAGAAGCACAAACCGATACTGCTTGCCTACGAGCCTGTTTGGGCCATTGGCGTCGATGGGATCCCCGCGACAGCGGACTACGCCGACGCCCGCCAGGCCGAGATCATCGCGTTCGCGGAAGCCGTGCTCGGCCGGCGCATTCCCTGCCTCTACGGCGGTTCGGTCAACGCGGACAACTGCGAAGAGCTCATATCCTGCCCCCATGTCGATGGGCTGTTCATCGGCCGCTCGGCCTGGAAGATCGAGGGCTACCTCGACATCCTCGAAAAGTGCGCGGCCAAAATCTGAGGAGTGATGAAGATGAAAATTGCAGTAGCAGGCGACAGCGCGGGCGAAGGCCTCGCCAAGGTCCTCGCCGATTATCTCAAGGACCGTTTCGAGGTGTTCGAGGTCTCCCGGACGGACGCCGGTCTCGACGATTTCTATGCGAACCTCTCCGACAGGGTCGCCAACGGCGTGCTCGACGGCACCTATGACAAGGCCATCCTGGTGTGCGGCACCGGGATCGGCGTCTGCATTTCGGCAAACAAGGTGCCGGGTATTAGGGCAGCCCTCACACACGATACTTATTCCGCCGAGCGGGCGGCGTTGTCGAACAACGCCCAGATCATTACCATGGGCGCCCGCGTCATTGGATCGGAACTTGCGAAGACGATCGTCGACTCCTTCCTCGCCCAGAGGTTCGACGAGAACGGTCGCTCGGCCAGCAATGTTGCCGCCATCGACGAGGTCGATACGAAATACCACACCCGCTAGTTGGAAGGCTGGGCAAGCATTGCTCGCGGTCGACGCGCCAGGCGCAATCAGCCTGGCGCATTATCGTTTTCTGGCAATTTTCAGAACCCGGCGAATAGGCCGGGCGGCATACGGTATCCGGGCTTCGCGTCCGCCTTCAGATGCCGCCGGTGATGATCGCAGTGCGACCTGCGGGAAATGCAAGATGCGCCACGCCTTGACGTGATGCCCTGGCTGTCATTTCAGCAGGGATGTGCGGAAGTGTTCCATGTTTTCCTCGACGCTTTCGCGGCTGAGGTCACCGGTCTTTCTGTCCCGGATCATCTGAAACATGTGTTCGTGGAGATCGACTGCGCGCCATTTGCCACTGACCTCTAGCGATTTTTGCACCCAAGGCGCGACCATCGTCAGCACGAAGTCGGCGATCACGACGATCAACGGGTTTCCGGCAGCTTTGTATATTGCTCGGTGGAAATCGAGATCGGCCTTGAGGAGATCTTCGATCGCGGAGTTCGCATCCTCCGACAGCCTTTTTAGTCGGTCGATGCACTCTCTCATCGTGGCGAGGTCTTCGTCCGTACGCCGCAGCGACGCGAGTTCTGAACAGTTGCGGTCGAAAATGTATCGCAGTTCCATCAGCATCTCAGGCGTCGAGCTCTGAAGATAGAGCTGAAACATCGCGAGCGGCATCGCCGGAAGGCCTTCGTCCTTACGGATGTAATTTCCAAAGCCATGACGCGTCTCGACAAGACCCGAGACCGCGAGCGTTTTGATCGCCTCTCTGATTGGAGTGCGACTGATCCCGAGAAGCTGGGCCAGCTCTTTTTCATTGGGAAGTTTGTCACCAGGCCCGAGGTTGCCTTTGGCAATTTCGCCCGTAATGTAGTCGAGCGCTATGTCCAGCCGGCTTGGGATTTTCTTTGGGTCAACAGACAGCATTCCTGGTCACGCTCCAATCAGAAATCGAAAAGGTACGAGGTCATACCGCGTTTTACCGCTTGCGACAAATGCCGAACGTCGAACTGGCCACTTCTCCAGGTTATTCGCTGATTTGTCCCAGCCGCTTCGAGGCTTTTGGATCGAATGGGAACATGAGGCCAGCGGCCAGGAAGCCGCCGTCGACGTTCAGGGTGTGCCCCGTAATATAGGCAGCATCGTCGCTCGCCAGGAACACCGCGGCATCAGCGATTTCCGATGGTTCGCCATAACGGCGTTGCGGAACTAGCCGATGATAGGCGTCGCGCGTTTCGACCGTGTGCATGACTTTCGAAACCTCGGTCAATATCGGGCCCGGTGCGATGTTATTCACGTTGATTCCCGATTCCGCGAGTTCGACCGCCATAACCTTCGTGAGGAGTTCGACGCCGGCCTTTGAGGCTCCATAGGCCGAACGTCCGACACCGCCCTTCTGACCGGACAGCGAAGCGATATTGATGATCCGCCCATAGCCTTTGGCGGCCATGATCCGAGCAAAGGCTTGCGCCACGAGGAATGTTCCGGTCAGATTGATCCGGACGACGCGTTCGAATTCCTCCCTTGAGCTTTCGAGAAACAGAGTGGTTGCGCCCACGCCCGCGTTGTTCACGAGTATGTCGACCGTGCCGAACCGGCCAATCGTTTCCTTAACGATCGTCTCAACGTCTTCGTTGACCGAAATATCGGCGCGGACGGCCAAAGCCCGCTCCCCAAGCCGCTCGGCGGCTTCGTTCGCCACTTCCAGATCGCGGTCGACGATAACGACATTCGCGCCTTCGCGAACATAGGCTTCAGCGATTGCCAGTCCGATGCCCCGGCCAGCGCCCGTCACCACGGCAGTGCGTCCAGAAAGTCTCATCTCGTCGTCCTCCAATTTTCTCGATATGAGGTATAAGGTATAAGGTATGACCTTGACAGAGTTATGAGCTGCTTCTATGAGTATTGTCAAGAGTGAAGCCCGGCTGATGTATGGAGGAAGATATCCTCGGCCGGGATATTGGGAGGATCCGATGACATCAGCTGGCAAGCTCAAGGCCGTGTTTTACGGCGACGACTTCACGGGTTCTTCCGAAAACCTGGCGCAGTTCCATCGCAGTGGTGTGAAGGGAAAACTCTATCTCGCACGCCCTTCAGCACAGACGGCGTCAACAGATGCTCTGTCTTATGATGTGCTTGGCTTCGCCGGTACCGCAAGGGCGTTGTCCGGCGTCGAGCTCGACGAGGAGCTTGACAGCGCGTTTTCGATCATGCGCGCCCTCAACAGTCCGCTTATCCAATACAAGATCTGTTCGACGTTCGACTCGTCGCCCACCGTTGGAAGCTATGGTGCTGTTCTGGCGCGCGCTGCGGCTCACTTCGGCAAGAGGGACGTTCCAGTCCTCGCCGCGACCCCGGACTTCGGGCGCTACACCTGTTTCGGAAATCATTTCGCGCGCTTTGCCGACAGGATTGAGCGGCTCGACCGGCACCCGAGCATGTCGCGCCACCCCAGGACGCCGATGCACGAGGCGGATCTGCGCATGCATCTGGCTGGGCAGACAGATAAGGAATTCGTCAACGTCACGCTTCCCGCAATCCGAAACCGCTCGGCAATGGAGGAGCGTGTCTTCAAGGCCTTCCAAGAGGGGGCAGGGGTCATTTTCGATGGGCTCGAAAATGCGGATCTTGCGGCTGTCGCCGATCTGCTCTGGGCGCGGTATCCGACACGTCCGATGTTCGCGCTTGCAGCTCAAGGCTTGGCGCAACAACTCGGCGCTCTTTGGGCCCGCTTGGGCCTGCTATCGTCGGCGGAGCCCGTCAAGACGGAGATTGCCGGCGTCGAAAATCTACTTGTTTTATCAGGTAGTTGCGCCCTGCAAACCGGGCGCCAGATTGCGGTGGCCGAAGCTTCCGGGTGGAACCTTGTCCACTTGGATGTCTCGACAGTCCGGTCCGATGATGATGCTGAGGCAGTTGCGCGGGAGGCTGCTTTGAAGGCGATCGAGAGCCTTGTGCGCGGTCGACCTACAATCATCTACACGGCTCGCGGGGAAACCGGCCGGCTGGCCGGCGGCGATGTTCCCGCGGAACGCTTGGGCGCCATCTACTGTGACGTTGCGCGTGCCGTGCGCCGCGCGGTTTCCTTGCCGCGGATCGTGTTTTCGGGCGGTGACAGTTCGAGCTATGCGGTGCGGACAATCGGCGCCGAAGCGCTCGAGATCGCCGTTTTTGACGAAGTTCAAAATTGCCATGTCTGCCGCCTGGATGCGCCGGGCGACGCCGAAGTCGATGGCCTCGAAGTCATGCTGAAGGGCGGGCAGATTGGTGCCGATGACTTCTTCCTGCGGGCAAAGGCGGGCACCTCGGGTTATCTGGCGGCGTAAGGAGCAAAAGATGCAAAAGAAAATCATCCTCGAAGCCAGGGTCAACGAGTACGCGCCGCGCACATCCAACCCTAATATCCCATACACCGCCGACGAGATCGTTGAGGCCGCCGTTGCAGCCCGCAAGGCGGGAGCGGCGATTCTCCACTATCATGCCAGGACAGCCGACGGCGGTGCGACAAACACCGTTGAGGCAAACGCCGAAATCATCCGCGAAGTCAGGCAGGCGACCGATCTACTCATCCTTCCCACGCTCGGCTTTATCTCGAATGATGCCGACGCCATGAAGCGCATCGACACGGTCGCAACCCTGGCATTGGACCCTGCTACGAAGCCCGATATTGCGCCCATCGATACCGGCTCGGCCAATCTCGAGCTTTGGGATGCCGAGACGCGCAGGTTCGAAAATCCAGAACGTTTGTATCTCAACACGACCGAAAGTCTCGCGCACTACGCGCGTACCTTGGCCGAAAAGGGCGTAAAGCCGAAGCTGGTTTCCTGGTCTGTTGGGTTCACGCGCCGCGCGATCGCTCTGATGGACGCGGGCCTTGTGAGGGGGCCCGCCTACTTTCTCCTCCACCTGACGGGAGGGCGATACATTACCGGGCATCCGCCGACCGAGGCGGGTCTCATGGCGCATCTTGCATTTCTGCCCGACGACCGGCCGATCGAATGGACGGTCAATTGCCTTGGGGGCAATCTGTTGAACATTGCTCCTGCGATCTGCCGTCTGGGCGGCCACATGGCTATTGGAATAGGCGACTATCCCTATCGCGAGTTCGGCACACCCACGAACGCGGAAGTCATATCGCGCGCTGTTGAGATTGCCCAAAAGGTCGGACGTGAGCCGGCTACACCTCAGGAGGCACGCGCGATCCTCGAACTGGACGCCGCGTAGAACCAATACGGCATGCGATCCGCACACACGCGGCATAGATTTCGATTTTACGAGGTATGACGTCATATCATGGTCAACGCAACTGAGAAGATAACAGTTCAGGGAACCGCGCAGTCGTCTTCGGCACGCGTGCTTCTGCGGGCCGAGGGCGTGGAAAAGTCGTTCAACGGGGTCCCAGCGCTCGTTGATGGCCGACTAACTCTAAAGGCCGGGACCGTCCATGCCTTGTGCGGCGGGAATGGCGCCGGCAAGTCGACATTCCTCAACATCACGATGGGACTGCTCCGCCGCGATGGGGGGATAGTGGAGATCGATGGCGAGCAGGTCGACTTCAAAAGCGCCGCTGACGCCTTGCGTCACGGCATCGCGATCATCACGCAGGAGCTTTCCCCCGTCCCCGAGATGACCGTCGCCGAGAACCTTTACCTTGGCCGCGAGCCGAAGCGACTTGGCGTGCTCGTCGATTTTAGCCAGATGCGCAGGGACGCCCAGGCATTCCTCGATGAACTCGGCTTTGAAGTCGACGCTGCCAAGAAGATGGGGGAGCTGAGCCTCGCCCAGATTCAGCTCGTCGAAATTGCGAAGGCTCTCAGCTATCGGGCACATATCGTCATCATGGACGAGCCGACATCTGCTATCGGCGAACACGAAGTCCATGTCTTGTTCAACGCGCTCCGCAAGATCACCGCGCGCGGTTCCGCAATTATCTACGTGTCTCACAAACTCACCGAAATCTTCGAGATCGCGGATGAGTACACAGTCTTCCGCGACGGCCGTTTCATCGAGACTGGAAACATCAAAGACATCGACCGCCGTCATCTTGTGACACAGATCGTCGGCCGTGAAGTCAAGCTGGTCGAGAAGGGCAAGCCTCTCGAAGACGCGCCAATCCTGCTTTCGGTCTCGAACTTGGCGCGCGGGCCTCATTTCCGAGACATCTCGCTAGACGTGGCGTCCGGCGAAGTGGTCGGAATCTACGGGCTGCTTGGGTCCGGACGAACCGAGTTCCTCGAGACAATATTCGGGCTGCACTCACCAACGGGAGGCGAAGTTGTCTTCAACGGCGGTAAGGTCAAGCCAGGCAGTCCTAAGGACGCAATTCAACGTGGAATGGCGATGGTGACCGAGGATCGCAAGGACAGTGGTCTCGTGCTGTCGGCATCGATCGCCCACAACATCACGCTTTCATCGCTGGCCTTGATGGCCATCAGCGGTTTCATCCGCGGGGACAAAGAGCGCAGCGCAGTTCAAGACATGATCGTCTCACAGAGGATCAAGTCGGCGTCGCCAGATGTTGCCGTCGAAACTCTGTCAGGGGGCAACCAACAAAAAGTCGTGCTGGCCAGGTGCCTTCTGACAAATCCAAAGCTTCTCATTTGCGACGAACCGACGCGTGGCATCGACGAAGGTTCCAAGCAGGAGATCTACGCGTTCCTGCGAGACTTCGCGGCAAAGGGCAACGGCGTCCTCGTGGTCTCCTCGGAGGCACCGGAGATCATGCAGCTCAGCGACAGGATCGCGATTTTCAAACAGGGGCAGCTCCTCAGCATCATCGACGGTGCCGAAGCAACGCAACAGACGCTTATGGACATGGCGAGCTGATGAGCGGTCATAGCCCCATTCACGGGAGGACTTGAGTAATGAATACCATCGCTGCGGCGAAGCCCGGAAACTTCCGCGCCGGGGAAATGATCAGGCAGTTCAGCATCGTTCTCGTGTTTTTCCTGATCGTCGCGTTCTTCGCGTTCGCGAACCAGTACTTCATGACATGGTTGAATTGGCTGAATCTCGTTCGCCAGTCGTCGATCAACGGCATTCTGGCGATCGGAGTGACCTTCGTCATCCTTACTAAGGGCATCGACCTATCGGTCGGCTCCGTAATGGCGCTCGCGGGCATGATCGCCGCCAGCCTCGTAACGGAGACCAACGAGCAGTTCGTGCTTTTCGGTATCTTTGCGGGTCTCGCGGCGGGAGCCGGCCTCGGCTTGGTGAATGGCGTGCTTGTTGCCGCGGTCAAGGTCCCGCCGTTCGTAGTGACGCTTGGCATGTTGAGCGTGGCCCGCGGTCTCACCTTGATCTTTTCGGAAGGACGCCCCATCCCGAATCTGTCGGATCCCTTCAAGTGGATCGGCTCCGGGCAGATCATGTATATCCCGGTACCGATCGTCATCCTGTTCGTCGTGTTCCTGATTGGATGGACCGTTTTAAACTATACGACTTTCGGCCGTTATGTGTACGCAGTTGGCGGCAACGAGAAGGCGGCTCGCACGAGCGGCATTTCCACCAAGGTGATCGTCGGTGCGACCTATGTGATCTCGGGCCTCCTGGCTGGTCTTGCGGGGCTTGTCCTGACGGCTCGCACCACCGCTGCGCTGCCGCAAGCGGGCATCGGTTATGAGCTTGACGCGATCGCCGCCGTCGTGATCGGCGGGACGAGCCTTGCGGGCGGCCGCGGATCGCTGCTCGGCACACTGATCGGCGCGCTCATCATCGGCACGATCAACAACGGCATGGACCTCATGGGCGTGTCTTCATACTACCAGCAAGTCCTCAAGGGCACGATCATCGTGGTCGCGGTCATCGCCGACCAAATCCGCAAATAAGACCAATCCCGAAATTGCCGCCGGGGAAGGCCGGCGACAATGTCCGGCCCAGCGTGTCGCGTCCGGACGTATCTTAAACCAGAGGAGAATATGAAATGCAGATGTCTAGGAGGAACCTGCTCAATGCGGGTGTGGGTATGGCAATCGCCGTAGCGACGTTGGCTGGCGGGAACTTCGCCTTCGCGCAGGACAAAATTCGGATCGCGGCTCTCTCGTTCGGTGAGTCCGGCGAGTACATGAAGGCTTGGTCGACGGAAATCCAGAACCATCCCGCCGTCAAATCGGGCGAGGTCGAGATCACCGTTTTCGACGGCAAGTATGATCCACTGACGCAGGCGAACCAGATCGACACAGCGATCACCCAACAATTCAACGCGATCATCATGTCACCGTTCGACCTCGAGGCCTCGGCGCCGCCGATCGAAAAGGCCGCCGAAGCGAAAATCCCGCTTATCGTGTCGGCGCTCAAGACCAAGTCGACGAAATACACCGCGTCCATCATCGTTAACGATACCGAAGGCGGCCGGATCATCGCTGAGGAACTCGCCAAGCGCCTTCCGAACGGGGGCAACGTCGTCCTCATGGAGGGTCCGATCGGCCAGTCGGCCCAGATCGAGCGCCGCGCAGGCATCGACGCTGGTCTCGCCAAGTTCCCGAATCTCAAGCTCATCGAAGACAAGACAGGCAACTGGAGCCGCGCCGAGGGTCAGGCGCTCATGGAGAACTGGTTGCTCGCACACCCGGGTGAGATCAACGGCGTCCTTGCGGAAAACGACGAGATGGCGCTTGGCGCGATCGAAGCCATGAAGAGCGCCGGCATCGATCTCAAGACCGTTCCCGTTCTTGCGATCGACGGCATTCCGGACGCAAAGCGCGCCGTGAAGAAGGGCGAGATGGCGGTCAGCCTCTACAAGTACGCCCGCGCCGAAGGCCAGGGCGCTGTCGACCTCGCACTGCGGGCGATCAAGGGCGAGAGCTACAAGCCGCAGTCCGAAATCTGGGGCTCGCTGATGGAATGGAAGGGCGGCACCGAGAAGGACTACGTCGTGCCGTGGCTCGTGCTCGATTCCACCAATGTCGAGAAGTACATGTAATCGGACAACGGCGGACGGCCCATACGGCCGTCCGCCTTACACCAGGGAAATAGGATCGACCATCATGTTGAAGAGAAAAGTTGGAAAGACCGATGTGACGCTGACCTCGCTAGGGCTGGGTACCTCGCCGCTCGGTGGGTGCAATGTCGATGTGAGCTTCCAGACTTTCGAGGCGGTCGTCCTCAAGGCATACGACTTGGGTGTCCGCTATTTCGACACCGCGCCCCTTTACGGCCTTGGAAAGTCCGAGCATTCCCTCGGCCATGTCCTTCGCAACAACGATCTCATCGGCAAGGTCGTGGTCAGCACCAAGGCGGGGCGGATACTCAAGCCGGAAAGCCGCGCAAAGCGCGCCGAGAGCCTTTACGGCATCGACTGGGTGAAGGCGCTGCCATTTGTCGATGACTACGACTATTCCTATGACGGCATCATGCGCGCTTTCGAAGATAGCCAGCAGCGCCTGGGTATGGACCACATTGACATCCTCTATCTCCACGACGTGAGCGGCGAATGGCACCGCGAGGCGTATAGCACCCACCTTTCGGCGCTGAGATCGAGCGGTTACAAGGCGTGTGATGAGCTGCGCAGCACAGGCTCCGTGAAGGCCATCGGCCTCGGCGTCAATGAAACCGCGTCGGTCCTGCAGGTGGCAGAGGAATTTGATCTCGACTGCTCCATGGTCGCCGGGCGCTACACCCTGCTCAACCACGGCGCTCTCGACCATTTCTATCCAGAAATGCAGCGTCGCGGCATCGGTATCATTGCGGCTGGCATCTACAACTCCGGCATCCTCGCCGAGGGTAGCAAGTCGATGACAACCACCCGCACCTACGATTGCCAGCCCGCGCCTGAAGCGATCGTCCGCAAGGTCGAGGCGCTCGAAGCCGTCTGCGAGCGCCATGGCGTCTCGCTTGCGACTGCAGCGACACAATTTGTCTACGCACATCCTGCAGTGACCGCGGTGGTACAGGGAGCGCTGGCGCCCGAACACGTCGCCGCAAACGTCGCCGCGATCTCGACGCCGGTTCCGGCTGCGTTCTGGGCCGACCTGAAGTCGTCCGGCCTCATCCCTGAAGCCGCGCCAGTTCCGGAGGCATGATAGCGATGGATCTGGCTCAGCGCAGGCCCTCGGACATTCTGGTCACCTATCGGATTGAGACCGCCGGGAGCGCTGAGGCCTTGGCGGTCAAGATCGGAAGCGACCAGTCGACGGGTACATTTGTTGACCTGCCCGGAGAGACGCCGCAACTGAAGGCGCGCGCGGCCGCGCGCGTGGTCGCTTTCGAGAAACTGGACTCTGTCGAGGTTCCCTCGCTCCCTGCAGCGGGCGAAGTCTTCAACCGAGCGGAGACAACAATCGCCTATCCCCTGGAGGCCGTCGGAACTGACCTCGCGGCAGTCACCACGGTTGCATTGGGCGGGGTCTGGTCGATCAAGGAATTCACCGGGCTGAGGGTCATCGGCCTGCAGCTGCCTCCAGAGTTTGAAGGCGTCTACCCGGGGCCTCAATTTGGGATCGAAGGCTCCCGGCGTCTGACCGGCGTCTACAATAGGCCAATCATCGGCACGATCATCAAGCCCGCGCTCGGCCTCACCCCGGACGAAACGGCGCAGGTGGTTGCTGAACTCGTCGCGTCCGGTGTCGACTTCATCAAGGACGACGAGAAACTGATGTCGCCACCGTACTCCTCGTTGGAGGCGCGGGTGAAAGCGATCATGCCGATCATCCGGGATCAGGAGCAGCGCACCGGCAAGAAGGTGATGTATGCCTTCGGCATTTCCGACGTCGATCCCGACGAGATGGTTCGCAAGCACGACTTGGTCGTGCGCGAGGGTGGAAACGCCGCTGTCATCAACATCAATTCGATCGGCATGGGCGCTTTTCTGTTCCTGCGTCGGCGGTCGTCCCTTGTCTTGCACGCCCATCGCAACGGCTGGGATCTTCTCACCCGACATCCTGGTCTTGGGTTCGATTTCTCGGTCTACCAACAGCTTTGGCGACTTCTCGGCGTCGACCAATTCCAGATCAACGGCATTGCCGCCAAATACTGGGAGCCGGACGCGTCTTTCGTTCAGTCGTTCCATGATCTCCAGAAACCGATCTTCAGTGATGCCGACCGCCCGTTACCGGTCGTTTGTTCGGGTCAATGGGGTGGACAGGCGCCTGAGACCTATCGAAGGACGGAGCAGACGCTTGACCACCTTTACCTTTGTGGTGGTGGCGTCGTCAGCCATCCCGGCGGGCCGTCGGCGGGTGTCAGAGCGGTTCGTGCGGCCTGGGATGCCGCGGTCGCCGGAATCGATCTCCATGAATATGCCAAATCTCATCCAGAGCTGGCGCAGTCGCTCGCCAAGTTCGGCTCTAAAACCGTATCAGAAGGAAGATGACAGATGGAATATCGTCAGCTTGGCCGGTCAGGTCTCAAAATTTCGCAACTGGTTCTTGGTTGCATGAGTTTCGGCGTCGCCGATCGCGGCAACCATGCTTGGACCTTGTCCGAAGACGACAGTAGGCCATTTATCAAAGAGGCACTCGAACAGGGCATAAACTGCTTCGACACGGCCAATGCCTACTCGGACGGCACCAGCGAGGAGATCATCGGCAAGCTGCTCAGGGAGATGGTGCAGCGTGATGAGGTTGTCATTGCCACCAAGGTCTACGGCAAGATGCGCAACGGAGCGAATGCGGTCGGACTTTCCCGCAAAGCAATCATCGCGGAGGCTGAGGCCAGCCTCAAGCGGCTGGCGACCGACTACATCGACCTCTACCAAATTCATTTCTGGGACAATTCGACCCCGATCGAAGAGACGCTGGAAGCGCTGACCGATCTCGTTCGAAGCGGCAAGGTTCGCTACATCGGAGCCAGCAATTGTTACGCATGGCAATTTGCGCGCGCGCTCTACAAGTCGGACGCTGCCGGATGGTCGCGTTTCGTTTCGATGCAAGCTCAGATGAACCTCCTTTATCGCGAGGAAGAGCGGGAGATGTTGCCGCTCTGTAAAGCTGAAGGGGTGGGGATCATCGCGTTCAGTCCGCTGGCTCGCGGGCGCCTCAGCCGGCCTTGGGAGGAAAGCAGTTTGAGGTCCGAGACCGACAATGTCACCGCTCGGTTCTACGGTCACGCGGACGAGGCGGATCGCCGCGTCGTAGACGTCGTCGCAAAGATTGCAGAGGACAAGAACGTCCCGCGATCCCTCGTTGCGATGGCGTGGCTTAACACAAAGGCGGGCGTGACGGCTCCTATAATCGGCGCAACGAAGCTACAGCATCTGAAGGATGCCGTCGCTTCCTTGGCCGTCAAGCTAAGCGACGACGAGGTCCGCGAACTCGAGGAGCCATACGTGCCGCATAGCGTAGTCGGCTTGAACTGAGTTTGGCTCAGCGGGGACGACGTTGAGGCTGTCAGGAGGCACGCCGAACCGGGCCTCCTGAGCCAATGGCTTTGGTCGTATCGATCTCTGCTCCCTTCCAGAACCAGCGCGAGGAAAAAAGATGGCCACCACCCGTCATTTTGACGTCAGCGACAGCGCGATTGAAGCTGCCGCCCGGCTCATGCGAAATGGCGAAGTTGTCGCGTTTCCGACGGAGACGGTTTACGGGCTCGGCGCGGACGCCAGCAGCCCCGCCGGGATCGAGCGCATCTATGAAGCCAAAGGACGCCCGCGGCATAATCCCCTGATTATCCACGTTTCGGACGTGGAAATGGCGCGCAGGATGGCACATTTCAATCCGGAGGCAGAGTTGGCTGCTGCCAGCTTTTGGCCGGGACCTCTGACATTGCTCCTGCCAAAGCGGGAAGACGCGGGGCTCGCAACCGCAGTTACCGCGGGCATGAAAAATGTCGCAATCCGATTTCCCTCGTCGAGTGTCGCCCAACGGCTGATCCGGGCCGTCGGATTTCCGGTGGCAGCGCCTTCAGCCAATCGTTCCGGGAAGGTCACCTCGACCCGCTTCGTGGAAGTTGTCCGCCAGTTGGACGGACGGATTTCGGGAATCGTGGAAGAAGACATATGCGATCACGGCCTGGAATCGACTATTCTGTCTTTGGTCGGATCTCCGATCATTCTACGCCACGGGTCAGTTCCGCGGGAGGCACTGGAAGCTTTACTCGGCCCGATTGACGAGGACACTGGGCCCCAAAAAGTCTCGGCACCAGGCCAGCTAAAGAGCCATTATGCTCCGGAAGCCGCCGTTCAGATGAATGTCGACCGTCCTGCCGCCAATATGGTCTGGGTCGGTTTCGGACCGGAGTGCGAGGGCTGTCAATTGACGCTGTCTTCTTCCGGTGACCTTCAGGAAGCTGCCCGCAACCTCTACACCGCCATGAGTGAAGCCGACGCCTTGGCCGGCGCGAGTGACGTTATTGCATTCGCCCCTGTGCCTCTGATTGGCCTTGGCAGGGCAATCAACGATCGGCTGAGACGAGCTGCCGCGCCCCGTTGCGCGTAGGCGGCATTTTTAAGCAATTCGCAAAATGCGGATGGCGGCATGCAAAAAACGCTTGCCTCTATAGGTATGACCTTATACCTTACACCTTGCCGATTGAGGAGTCAGGCCACGGAGGTCCATCAAGCATTTCTGGTGTGGTTGGCGGCAGACGCCGGCGACATGACACGCATTTGGGACACGGGCTTTATCCGAACAATGACGGCATGGCGGAAGCTACATCGCTTCGACGCCTCCTATCGACATCTAGGGATGATCACATGACCGAACTTGAAACTAGGCCGCTCGGAAAAAGCAAAGTGCAGGTAACTTCGCTTGGGCTAGGCACAGTGCCGCTCTCTGGCTTCAACGCCGATGTCTCCTACGACGAATTCGAAGCGACGATCCTCGCCGGGTATGCGGCCGGCATCCGCTATTTCGATTGCGCGCCGATGTATGGATTCGGCAAGTCGGAGCATTATCTTGGCCATGCCCTCAGGGCGAACAAGCTGCGCGAAAACGTGGTGGTAAGCACCAAAGTCGGACGCGTATTGAAGCCCGCAAGCAGGACGAAGAAGTTAGAGACCGTCTACGGCATCGAGTGGATCGACCCGCTTCCGTTTCTCGATACCTACGATTACACCTATGACGGCGTGATGCGTGCATTCGAAGACAGCCAACAGCGCCTCGGCCTAGACTATATTGACGTTCTTCTCGTGCATGACGTTGGTCGGGCATGGCACGGCGACCAGAGCGAATTCTATTGGAACCAGTTGCGGGCCTCCGGTTACAAGGCACTGGACGAACTTCGCTCCAGCGGAGCCGTATCGGCCATTGGTCTGGGTGTCAACGAGACCGAGTCTGTCGTGGGTGTCGCCCGTGAATTTCCGATCGACTGCTCGTTGATCGCCGGCCGCTACACCCTTTTGAATCATGCCCCGCTTGAGGCCGCGTTCGACGAGTTGCTCCAGCGGAACGTCTCCGTGATCGCCGGCGGGATCTTCAATTCCGGGATCCTCGCGACCGGCGTAAGCGGTCCCGCGGCCACTTACGATTACGGCAAGGTTCCGGCGGCCGTCGTCGAAAAGGTCAAGGCCATCGAGAGCATTTGCTTAAGATATGCGGTGAGCTTGCCTGCAGCGGCGATGCAATTCGTCTATGCGCATCCGGCAGTGGCCACGCTGGTCATGGGTGCAAAGAGCGCATTGGAAGTCGAGCAGAACGTCAAGGCGATCAACGAGACAATACCCGCTGCATTTTGGGACGCTTTGACTGAGGCGAGCCTTCTTCCGTCAAACGCTCCGCTGCCGACGGCTGTACGATGATGGCCAGCGGAGGCACCGTTTTCGGCGGCTTCCGCTGTGAAGCGCTCGTGGGTTCGGTTCCATCGCCGGAGGCGCGCGCATGCCTCGAGGCGCTCGTCAGGACATATGGCGAGCTCCTCGCGATCTACTCCTTCATGCATATGGCATTGAGGGAGAAGAGCATGCGCCTCTTGATTGGAGAACTCGCCAATCGCGCCACAGAGATAAAGCGATCCGTCCGTTCCTCGCTTGCGGGCTTGCGCGGTCTCGCGGGGCAGGGCCACGCACTCTCCCATCTTGGACGGGCAGATGGCCTGCTTGTCGAGGCGGAGGAGCACCTGCAGCGCCGTGTCCTGGTTTCAGATGCACCCCTGCTGGGGCTGCTTTCAAATGCGGCGATCGAGCTGAAACGATCGGCCGCCATCTTAGGCACGTCGACCTTCGACACGACAGCATGCTGTGGAGGGTCCCTACTTGGACATGGGGAGGAAGACCATGGGAACGCATTCGATCTGGGTGCTTGAATACTCTCGAAGCCCGGTGCACCCGGTCAGCGGGGTTTTTTACGGCGCCCATAATCAGGGCACGATGAACCTGCCGTTCGCATACATACTCATCAAGTCAGGAGATGCAGTCGTTCTGGTCGATGCCGGTCACGACGCCGCCGATTTCGGAGGCCAGATCGCCAACTCAATCGGCGTTACCGGTTGGACGCCTCCGGAAATCGTTCTCGGGGAATGCGGGATCAGGCCCCAAGACGTCACGCATGTCATCCTCACGCACGCGCACTTCGATCACATTGGCGGCCTAAAGTTCTTCCCAAATGCTAAGATTTTCATTCAGAAGAAAGAATTGGAATCCTGGATGTGGATTCTGGCAAAGGGTCGGCGCTTCCGTTCATTGCAGGCCGGACTGAATCCGGCGGATATCCTCTATCTGACCCAGGCAAATATCGAAGGCCGCCTGGAACTGGTGGAGGGAGAGCGGGAAAACCTAGTGCCAGGCGTTCATGTCTATCCGGCATTCGACACCCATACCGCAGGATCGCAATATGTGGTGGTGGAGACGGGCGGTGGAGACGGCAAGTTTGTCCTGTCCGGCGACGTCATCTACACCTACAGCAACCTCACGGGTGAGGACGCCACCGATCCCTGCTTTGTGCCGCCGGGCCTTGCCAATGGCAGCCAGACACGTCTGATCGAGTCCGCCGAGGAGATGCTCAAAATCGTTGGTATGGACGAACGACGAATCGTTCCCATGCACGAGGAGCAGCTGTCAAAAATCTATCCGTCGCGCCTGACGGATCGCCAGCTCATGCTCGTCGAGATTTGTGTGGCCGACGGAGACGTATCAAGAGTTTGATCGATTTGAAGCAGCGCGAACACCAAGCCGCATCGTTCACAATCGTCCTCCCAAGGCGATAAGCAGAGAAAAGGCCGGGTGTCAGTGACACAGGCCTTTACCAAACACCTTGCCCGCTGCGGTGATCTGCCCGGTGAAGAAGCCCTATATTCGCGCCCGCTTTGATGACGGCCCGGTAGCCCGCGATGTTGACCATGGAGGACAAGGCCTCCATCTTCCGTGCGCGGCTGACGCGCGGGACCATCTCCATGGCGATGACATTTGCGCTTGAACCCCCAAACCATCCTGTTTCGTTACAAAATGAGCGCCTTCGGCCATGCATGGAGCGGTGCAATCGCGCCATCATGCGTCTTCACGTGTCCCAGTATGCCAGCAGCGTCAGTGGCGTTGTCGAATAGAGCAAGACAAACTAACGAAAAATGATGTTTGCATGTGATTTGTAGCGGCGGATCTTGATGTTAAAGGATCGGATTAGTGCGCCGGAGGACTAAAATATGAAGAGAGATGATCGGAGGCAGGCCATTATGGACCTGTTGGTCGCGCAGAGGGTGGTGGATCTCGACGACCTATCCGATCGGTTCGCTGTATCCAAGATGACCATCCACCGGGATCTAGATGATCTTGAGCGGGCAGGGATGCTTCGCAAGGTCCGTGGCGGGGCAACGATCGAGGCAGGAGGCCATTTCGAAAGCGATTTCCGGTTTCGCCAGCAGCAGGAGGGCGAGGCCAAGCGCCGGATGGCCGAGGCCGCCCTTGAACTCGTCGAGCCCGGCATGACGGTGATGGTCAACGACGGATCTATGGCGTCGGTGCTCGGGGAATTGCTGCCACAGAGGAGGCCGCTGACGGTGATCACCAACAATGCGGCGGTCATCGATCGGCTCAAGACGGAATCAGGGATCAACCTGATTGCGGTCGGTGGACGCTATTCGATGAAGTTCAATGGTTTTTTCGGCGTCGTCGCCGAACAGGCACTGTCGCGTCTCAGCGCCGACATCGCCTTTATCTCAACGCCGGCAGTTTCTGGATTGCGCGTCTACCATATGGATGATGACGTTGTCCGCTCGAAGCGAGCGATGATTGCAAGCGCCGCGCGTCGCTGCCTGCTCTTAAACCATAAGCGCTTCAATCATACCGCTCTTCATGTCCTGGCCACCATTGACGAGTTCGAAGTTATCATCACCGACCAGGAACCGTCAGTCGACGTCCGCGCGGCTTTGGAAGGAGCCAATGTGCCACTTCGAGTGGCATCGCAGGAGAGCAAGTGAATATCGCCAACAATCCTTCGGATAGATGCCGCGCAAGGCGGCACCTGTCCATCTCAAGCTGGGCCCTCCGATTGGGGGGATCCCTTCTACAGTCTTCTCCTATGGACGTCTCCTACGGACGTCCAACGCGATATCTCAGATGGACGGAGCCGAGGCCAGCGGCTTCGGCGCTGATAAACGTGAGCCTCGCCCCGCCGGCAAGCCCATCCTCACCGCCCTCGAATATGGCCGGTGTATTCGACTTGCCTCCGATCGCAGGGAAGATGACTAGGCTGACCTCGTCAACAAGACCCGCATCCAAGAAATTGCCATTAGTTTGCGCCCCGCCTTCCAGCATCAAGCGCTTCACACCGAACTCGGTTCCGAGAACGTCGAGCGCGTTTTTCAGATCGACGCCATCTTTCTCCGATACGATATAGGAAACGCCAGCCTGGGTGAGGCCCGCCAGGTAAGCATCATCCACGTCAGATCCTGTCAGGACGACAAGGTGAGCCCCCTCAATGTCGTTCTTGTCCCAGCGTAGCCGACCGTCCTTATCAACGATAACAGCGAACTCGTCGGCATCCGGGTTGGCGATATGGATCGGTCGCGCGGCCGTGCCGGTTGTTTGATAGGGATGGTCGACGGCGTCCGCGAACTCTTCTCCCGTCGCTCTTCCCGAAAGCCAGGCGTCGGCGCCGATCTTCTCATGCAGGTCGTCATAGATCTTCACGAGCTCATCGACCGAATGGCCGGTTGCCTCGGCCCAATCATTGACGATCAATC
>NZ_NWTA01000018.1:0-187274 GCF_002531955.1 Rhizobium sp. M10
GGCGATCCGCGGCACTTTCGAGGGTGGCAAGCGGCTGTCCTATGGGGCGCGCGCCATCACCGAGGGCGGCTACCAGTCGGTGCCGAAGCTGTCCTTTCCCGGCGGGGCGCTGATCGGCTGTTCGGCCGGTCTCGTCAACGTGCCGCGCATCAAGGGCAGCCACAATGCGGTGCTGTCGGGCATGCTGGCGGCCGAGAAGCTGGCGGCGGCGATCGCAGCAGGCCGCAGCCATGACGAGGTCGTCGAGATCGAGACCGACTGGCGCAAGGGCGACATCGGCAAGGACCTGAAGCGGGTCAGGAACGTCAAGCCGCTGTGGTCGAAGTTCGGCACCGCGCTCGGTGTGGCGCTCGGCGGCCTCGACATGTGGACCAACACGCTGTTCGGCTTTTCCTTCTTCGGCACGCTGAAACACGGCAAGACCGATGCGGAAAGCCTGGAGCCGGCCGCGCAGCACAAGCCGATCGCCTATCCCAAACCGGATGGGGTCTTGACCTTCGACCGTCTGTCCTCGGTGTTCCTGTCGAACACCAATCACGAGGAAGACCAGCCGGTGCATCTGCAGGTCAAGGACATGGGCCTGCAGAAGAGCTCCGAGCTCGGCATCTATGCCGGCCCGTCGACCCGCTACTGTCCGGCCGGCGTCTATGAATGGGTGGAGAAGGACGGTGACAAGACCTTCGTCATCAACGCCCAGAACTGCGTGCACTGCAAGACCTGCGACATCAAGGACCCCAACCAGAACATCAACTGGGTGCCGCCGCAGGGCGGCGAGGGGCCGGTCTATCCGAATATGTAGCGAAACGACGATCCGCCAACTTGTGAATGATCAGGGAGTTATCGATGCAGTCTCCGCTTGAAGGCGTTCGGGTCTTGGAACTGGCGCGAATCCTGGCTGGTCCGTGGGCCGGACAAACACTTGCCGACCTGGGTGCGACCGTCATCAAGGTGGAAAGCCCGGAGGGCGACGATACGCGTCGCTGGGGGCCTCCTTTCATCAGGGATGGCGATGATGTCGCTGCAGCCTACTTCCACAGCTGCAATCGCGGAAAACTGAGCATCACAGCGGATTTCAGCGCTTTGGAGGACGTCGACAAGCTTCGCGCACTGGTCGCGAACGCGGACGTCGTCATCGAGAACTTCAAGGTAGGCGGGTTGAAGAAGTTCGGCCTTGATTACGAGAGCCTGAAGGCGATCAACCCAAGACTGATCTATTGCTCGATTACCGGCTTTGGCCAAACCGGTCCTTATGCCGGGCGTGCAGGATACGATTTTATCGTCCAGGGAATGGCGGGCATCATGGATCTGACCGGTGAACCCGATCGGGAGCCACAGAAAATCGGCGTCGCGTTCGCCGATATCTTCACGGGACTCTATTCGGTCATCGCTATCCAAGCCGCTCTGATCCTCAGAAATACGACAGGTGAGGGACAGTTCATAGATATGGCACTTCTGGACAGTGCGGTGGGTGTGCTGGCCAACCAGGCAATGAATTTCCTGGCTTCGGGAAAGGCGCCGACGAGACTTGGCAATGCGCATCCCAACATCGCGCCATACCAAGTATTCCCGGTGTCTGATGGCAATATCATTATCGCGTGCGGGAACGACGCTCAGTTTGCACGGCTATGCGATATCCTCCGGCTATCCGCTGTGGCAGACGACGCCCGTTTCAAGTCGAATGCGGAAAGAGTTCGCCATCGAGAGGAGCTGACATCGGTCATGGAAGCACAGACGAAGCTTTTCAAGCGGACGGATCTGCTAGCCGACCTGGCGCGCGTGGGCATTCCCGCCGGCCCCATCAATACCGTCGAAGACGTGTTTGCCGACCCGCAAGTCGCGCATCGAAAGATGGCCGTGGACAATGAAGGGATAACGGGCATCCGTACACCCATCATTTTCTCAGGGCAGGCGCTCTCCTCGCACCGCAAGTCGCCCAGGCTTGGTGAGCATAATGGCAAGGTACATCAAGACTGGACCTTACTGGACTGACGTTTCAAGCCGGCATTTTCGACATCGACGGCAATGAGAGGCCGCGCCGAAACTGCGCGTTTGAAAAGCGTTCCCAGAAGGCTCTCTGATCCGGGCTGGCCGAAAACCGTGCTGCTTCTGCCGAGCTTTCGTCTGAGCCTTTGCTCAAGCGACATCTTCGTGGCACGATGATCGTCTCTTGCGGTGAGGCGACGATGTTCGTAACAATCGGTTGCCGCATCGCTGCGTTGCGCGGGTTTTGTCTGTGTCATCCCAGTGTGCAGTCGGAATGTCGCACCGACTCTATGCGATGTCGGTTTGCCGCTTGGATCAGAAACCGGCGGCGTCTAAATTTGCATTCCAGTGTTCAGAAGGCGCATCCATGTTTCTCTCGGTATTCGACGTGTTCAAGATCGGTGTCGGGCCGTCGAGTTCGCACACGATGGGTCCGATGTCGGCTGCCAACCGGTTTCTCGATCTGATCCTGTCGAATGAATGGCCACGCCCGTCATCGGGCGCGCAGGTCGCCGCGATCAAGGTCAGCCTGCATGGTTCGCTCGCCCATACCGGCATCGGCCATGGAACGGGCAGGGCCGTCATCCTCGGGCTGATGGGCGAAGCGCCCGACAGCGTCGATCCCGACAAGATGGACGGCATCATCGATACGGTTGAGCGCACCGGCCGCATCACGCCGGCGGGCCATCCGGCCTACCAATTCCAGCCGAAGACCGACCTGATTTTCGACAAGAAGCAGCCGCTGCCCGGCCATGCCAACGGCATGATCTTTTCCGCTTATGACCGTGACGGCCGGCTGCTCTTGAAACGCATCTATTATTCGGTCGGCGGCGGCTTCGTCGTCACAGACACCGAACTGGAACAGATGCGGGCGAAGAAGAACGCCGTCGGCGGCGCGCGCGTGCCCTATCCTTTCGCGACCGCCAGGCAGATGCTCGACATGGCCGAGCGCTCGGGGCTTTCGATTGCGCAGATGAAGCGGGCGAACGAGGAGAGCCAGCGCAGCCGAGAGGAGCTCGATCAGGGGCTCGACAGAATTTGGGAGGCAATGCGCTCCTGCATCGAGCGCGGCCTCAAGGTCGATGGCGTCATGCCGGGCGGCCTCAACGTCAAGCGCCGCGCCCGCAGGATCCATGACAAGCTGCAGGAGGAGTGGCGCAGCAATCGCGTCAATCCGCTGCTCGCCAACGATTGGCTCAGTGTCTATGCGATGGCCGTCAACGAGGAAAATGCGGCCGGCGGCCGTGTCGTCACCGCGCCGACCAACGGGGCGGCCGGCGTCATTCCGGCGACGATCCGCTATTACGAGCATTTTCACGAGGACTGGGACCAGAACGGTATTCGCGATTATCTGCTGACGGCCGCCGCCATCGGCGGCATCATCAAGCATAACGCCTCGATCTCGGGCGCCGAGGTCGGCTGTCAGGGCGAGGTCGGTTCGGCCGCGGCGATGGCGGCTGCCGGCCTTGCGGCCGTGATGGGCGGCACGCCGGAGCAGATCGAGAACGCCGCCGAGATTGCGCTCGAACATCATCTCGGCATGACCTGCGATCCGGTTGCGGGCCTGGTCCAGGTCCCCTGCATCGAGCGCAATGCGCTTGGGGCGGTCAAGGCCGTCACGGCGGCATCGCTCGCCGTCAAGGGCGACGGCCAGCACTTCGTGCCGCTGGACGCCTGCATCGAGACGATGCGCCAGACCGGCCACGACATGAGCGAGAAATACAAGGAAACCTCGACCGGCGGCCTCGCCGTCAACGTCGTCGAATGCTGAGTTTGCCACCGCGTCAGAGCGGTTCAACTTTTCCGCAAATGCAAAACTGCTGCACAGTTTCTCCCGGCATGCCGTAGGCGCTTGACGCTCGCCGCCAAAAGGATTTCAACGGCGGTATGGCATTGCATCTCATCAAACTCTGCGTCGGCGCCGACTCGATCGACGATCTGCGCGAATGGGTGGCGGAGCGCTCGCTGCGCGCCATTGCCGCCGGGCTCGAGCCGCATTCGGTGCATACGACCCGCATGGTGCCCAAACGCATGGAGGAGCTGCTCGACGGCGGCTCGCTCTACTGGGTGATCAAGGGGCAAGTGCAGGCGAGACAGCGGCTGCTCGGCATCGAGACCTTCACCGACGCCGAAGGGATTTCGCGCTGCCGCCTGATGCTCGGTCCCGAAGTCATCGAAACCGCGGTACAGCCGAAGCGGCCGTTCCAGGGCTGGCGCTATTATGCGCAGGATGACGTGCCGGCCGATCTGACGAGCCTGGGCGCCGGCATCGCCGAAATGCCGGCCGACCTGCGACGCGAGCTTACCGAGCTTGGCCTGCTCTAAAGCGCGTCGCATCAAATATGATCCACGCAACGCGCTCTAGCTCTTTGTTTTTATGCATGTCGTTGTCCCGGAACCGCTGCACACTTCCGGGCGACATGCATTAACCTCTGCCGCCGAATACAGCGGTTCCCGACAGCACCGGCGGCTCAGCGCAGGCGCAATTGCACCGGGGCGCTGCCGTCGGGCGAGGTCACATGCAGATGGATCCGGGCTTCCGGCTGGGAATAGCGCCAGGCGCGAGCGCCGTGGCAAAGCAGCAGGTTGATGAGATCGCGGGTCTTGGCAGATTTCGCTCTCGGCCGCTGCAGGCCCATCTCGGCGAGCCGCAGCGCCGCTTCGTGCAGCGGATGCAGGGCTGAGCGCCCTTTGGCCCCGATGCGGCGGTCGCCTGGCATTCCCGGAACATTTTCATTGATTGCCATTGTTTTCCCCGTACGCACTACTGATCGAGTTCAAGAATGGTGGCCGGAAACGCAAACACCGATTCCGGCCGTTACCAATGCCGCCGGCCATGTTGCAGGCAGCATCGAATAGCTCATTGTGCAGCCGCCCAGCACTTGATGCCGGCCTTCTTCAAGGCCTTGCAGGCGTTGACCGCATCACGCTGATCGTCGAAGCCGCCGAAGCGGGCGCGGTAGACCTGGTCATTGCCCGTACCGTAGGCGACGGCGAAGGGTTTTGCAGAGGCCAGCGCCTTGCCGCCCTTGCTCTTGGCGCCCTCCAGAAGGTCCATGGCCATCTGCCGGCTCGGCGAGACGCCGACCTGTACGACCCAGCCCGCAGGCGCGGCGCTTTCCGGGGCGGCGCTGGTCGAAGCAGTGGTGACGTGATCGACGGCGGCGCTGTCGGGTTCGGCAGGTGCTGCGGCCGGAGCCTGCGGCTTGAAGCTCGTGGTCTTGACCTTGGTCGGCGCCGGCATGGACTGGGCGACCAGCGGGTTGTCTGACTTCGTCGCGGATGTTTCGGCATAGGCGACTTCGGTCGCGGCCACCTGATAGCGAGCGTCCGGCAGCGGCCCCTTGTGCGGCAGGCTGAGATCGGCGGCAGCGGCGGAAATCGGCGGCTGCGCTGCGGTGATCGTCTTTGCGACCTGCTGCGGGGCGACCTGTTGCTGGGCGACTGGCTGCTGGGCGAGCTGCTGCCGGGCCTTCTGCGGCTGAACCGGAGCGGGCGTTTCGATAATCGCCGGGGCAGGGGCTGCTTGAGCCACCAGCGCCGCGTTTCCGCCGCGGCTCGACGCCTTGGGCAGGTAAGTGGCGATCAGATTGCGCATCTGGGCGTCGCGAGCCGCTCCGGAAGTACCGCCAAGCACCACGCTGACGATCGACTTGCCGTCAACTTGGACAGAACTCACAAGATTGAAGCCGGCGGCCCGCGTGTAACCGGTTTTGATTCCGTCGACACCGCGCACTGAGCCGACCAGCCGGTTATGACTGCGGATCGTGCGGCTGCCGAACTTGAATGCGCGGGTGGAAAAATAGCCGTAATATTGCGGGAAATGTTGACGGAGAGCGATGCCGAGGCGGGCCTGGTCGCGCGCCGTCGTCATCTGCGCAGTGTTCGGAAGGCCGTTGGCGTTGCGATAGGTGGTGCGCGTCATGCCGAGAGCATGCGCCTTGGCTGTCATCAACTGGGCAAAGCGATCCTCGCTGCCTGCCAGCAGTTCGCCGAGGGCGGTTGAGGCATCATTCGCCGACAGAGTGACGAGACCGAGGATGCCCTGTTGCACGGTAATCGTGCCGCCGGCGCGCACGCCAAGTTTGGTGGGTGCCTGGGCAGCGGCATGAGCGGAGAAGGGAACCGGCGTGTCGAGACGGATGCGCCCTTGCTCCAGCGCTTCGAAGACCATGTAGAGTGTCATCATCTTGGTTAGCGAGGCCGGGTACTGCAGCCGATCGGCATTCTCGCTGTAGAGAACGTTGCCTGTCTTGGCGTCGACGACGATGCCTGCATATTTCGGATTGGCCGTCTTCGCTTCCGCATTGACTGAATCAACCAGGACGACCGTGAGAGCCACCGAAAGGATCGCCAGGAGCTTCGCGAAAAAGCTGCCGGACCGGAATGATGATACGGAGGAGACTGACCTTGACACTATTCCACTCTTCGCTTGCATTTCAGATATTGGGCAGGAACCGCACACCCCCCGCCGCACAGCTCGTCTTTTGAAATTACCGATTCAGCGTTACCAATCCGTTTATGATGAATCGTTTCACTCGCCTTCCGGCAGCATTTTAGCGACCTGTCGCAGAACGGTTCATAAGACGCGCCTCTACAAAGGTGCGGATCGCGGCATCAATATGTTCCCAATCGTCGACATGGCTGCTGGAGAAGCGGTAGAGGACGCTGAGATCCTTGCCGACCTTGATATCTCGCTGGCAATCACCGCTTGCCGCCTTGTCCGGGGTTGACGGCAATAGGCAGCGCACGACGTAGTCCGGTCCGCCCTTGACGGGTGCCGTCAGCAGCACTTCGTCGCCATAGCCGGCGTCGGCGCGAAGGCGGTGCAGCGTCAATCCGTCGCGAAAAGCCTCGGCCGATCCTTCGATGAGATGCGAATAGATCGGCTCCAGCCGGCCGGACATGTCACGCGACATGGTGCTCTGGGCGATCTGCAGGAAGATCAGGCCGGAAGATTGGGCGACATCGTCGAATCGAAGATGGTTGTCCTTGCCGTAACCCCGCATGTCAGGCCAGGCGAGGTAGAGATCGACGCGCTCGGTTGCTCCGTCATGCCGCTGGCTCGGAAAGCGGATGGTATTTTCCGGAAATTTCACCGTATCGCGGCCGATGGTCAACCGAATTTCAGCTGTGCTGTCGGTATTGCCGGCGAGGGAGATATGCCGGCCGAACCAACGGCCTGCAATGCTGATGGCGACGGTCAGGACCGCAAGGACGGCGATCGCCGCCATCGCGCGCAGGAGGAACCCCATGGAAAAAAGCGGCTGCTCGTCCGGTGTGCTTTGCGCGGCTTGGCTCATGGCGGTTCTTCGTGTTTCGGTCCGCCGCAGGAAGAACATGAGCCGCCGGTGCCGATGATGAATCTCACCAACATGATCAGACCGGCAGGGTTAATAATTCGCTAAGTTTTCGGGTTGCCGCTGTATCGGAATGGCCCTTGTCCCAAAGAGGAAGAGCCGTTCCCGGGACAGCGGGAACGGCTCTTGGGCACCGGTCGGGACGGGATGCGGGGACTGACCGGGCCGAAACCAGCGCCGGCTTGGCCGGCGGGCTATGCTGCTACTTGACGCTGCCGACCGCGACGGTGCGGCCGTCCTGAAGCTTCGACCAGCGGCCCGGATCATTGGCAGACTGGCGCTTGAGATAGGTGTATTCAGTGTCCGACCACAGCAGCACCTTGTTGCGCATGTTGTCGAGAATGAAGTCGCCGTGGTCGGTGCGGACCGTCAGCACGGCATGGCCTTCGCCGTTCGGCTGCAGCACGACCGTGATCAGCGTGTCGGATGGCGAAAAGCCGTCCTCGATCAGCATCTTGCGCTTCAGCAGGACATAGTCCTCGCAGTCACCGACGCTGGTCGGATAGGCCCAGCGCTCTTCGACGCCGTAGATCTGTTCATCCGTTTCCGGTTGGACCGACGAATTGACGGTGTAGTTGACCTTGAGAATTTCCTTCCAGCGCTCCTCGGTGAGAATGGCCGGTCCGGCGTCGCCGCCGGCATAGGCGCATTCCGTTGGATTGGCCTTGCAGAACTCGTAGTGTCCGATCGGCGGGCTGGCATTGCCTGCCAGTGCCATGCTTGCTGGGGTTGCCTGTCCCGAACCCGCCATTGCCATCATGATCGCACCGGCCAAAAGGCCGCCTTTCAAGATATTCGCAGTCGTCATTGCCGTCTCCCCTAAGTTGAGGCGACAATGACACAGACGTTTTTATCTCGCGCAAAATTGCGTAATAGAATTAAAGGCTTAGTTGAATCAAATGCCGATAAAACTTGGCTAAAAACAAACTCGAATGCGCATAAAATTCGAGGCGCATTTGTCTCGAAGTCGATTAAAATTGTAAGTTACGCGGCAAGGCTTTCGCGCTCGAAAAGGCTGTGCTGCCGTGCGGCCATTAAGGGTTTCCCCTGAGCCGGGTAAACTCCTGCGGGGAAGCCGTCCTTGCCGGCGGCATGCGGTCTTCGGACAAAAGGGCCCGGAATGACGGGAATTGTCCGGCCGATGACCGGAAAACTGCCGCGCTCCGCGACTCAAAAGGAAAAATTATTTTTGAGGGAAATTGCGAAACCGGTCGGTGGCGGCGACGATTGCTGCGCTCATATTAGGATTTGCGGTGGAATGGGCAGCGTACGGGAGAATCCTGAGTTCACTTTCGGGCCAAGCGCGCGCCAGTTCCCAGGCGGTGACAAGTGGTGCCTCGATGTCGAACCGTCCCTGCAACAGGATGCCTGGAATGCCGGCAAGCTGTGCGGCGTTCGTCAAGAGCACGCCGTCCTCCAGCCAGGCACCGTTGAGGAAATAATGGGTGATGATGCGGGCGCGTGTCAGAACGTAGACCGGGTCGGCCCAGCGGCGCGGCAGTCCGTCCGGCTCGGCGAGCAGGATCGAGGCTGCCTCCCAGTCATGCCAGTCGCGCGCCGCCTTCAGACGCGTCTGCGGGTCCGGATCGTTGAGGAGACGGTGATAGGCTCCGGCCATATCCTGATCCAGCCCCTGCATGCTGGAAGGAATCCCCTGACGGAAACGATGCCATTCTTCCGGAAAGAGCGGCGCCATGCCGCGACAGAGCCAGTCGATTTCCGAGCGCCGCGTGGTGGTGACGCCCGACAGGACGATCGCGGCGACTCGCTGCGGATGCGTTTCGGCATAGGCGAGCGCCAGCGTCGAGCCCCAGGAGTTGCCGAAAAGCAGCCAGCTGTCGATGTCGAGGACGAGCCGCAGCTTCTCGATATCAGCCACGAGATGCCAGGTCGTATTCAGGGAGAGGTCGGTCGTGGGATCGGCCGCACTCGGCAGGCTTCGGCCGCAATTGCGCTGGTCGAAGAGGACGATCCGATAGGCCTCCGGGTCGAACTGGCGTCGGGCGTCAGTCGAACAGCCGGAGCCCGGCCCGCCGTGCAGCACCAATGCCGGTCGCCCATTCGGATTGCCGCAGGTCTCCCAATAGATCAGGTTGCCGTCGCCCGTGTCGAGCAGACCATGATCATAGGGTTCGATTTTCGGATAGAGAGCTGACATCGGTGCCTCTGCGGTCGGGGAGGACCTTATCCTTTATCTCGATAGCGAAGGGAAGGGCGGCGCTGCCGGGCGCAAAATCGCTGCCGAATTATGCGCGACCTGCTCCCGGCTGATCGGTGTCGCAGGTTATTCCACTCATAAGATTACACATCTACTGGTTGGAACAACCGCTGGCAGCAGCTTCGGCGGAAGTCTGGCGAAAATGCAGCCGCCGCGGAATCCCCGGCGGGGCAGTGCATTCCCAGCAGCTGTCAGAGGAATTCCCGCAGCGTCTCGCGGGACTGGATCGACAGGAATTCGATCGCCACGCCTTCGACGAAATGGCGCACGACACGGCCGCGCATATTGCCGAGACGCACCGCGGTTCCGATGGAAGGACGCATCTCGACGTCGACGGCCGCGCCGGAGAGCGAAAGGTCCATGATGCGGCAGGCATATCGCGTGCCGTCATCGAGCGTCAGTTCGGTCTGGACGTCGCGCGGCGTCAGACGGTCGTGGCGGCGATCTTCCGGCAGGCCGAGCTCGTGCTTGTTGGCAAGCCAGGTGAGCTGAGCGGCGAGCTTCTCGCGTTTGCGCTCGGTGGCATTGATCGACATGGTGAAGCCGCGGCCGTCGAGCGTCTGGACATAACCTTCGACGCGCCCGAGATGGTCGATATAGGCGACGACGCGTTCGTTGGCGCGCGGCCGGCCGGAGCAGGTGACGTACATATCGCCGGGCGACATGTCGATCACCATGCATTCAAACTCCTCGTAGTTTGCAAGCATCAGCCGGCCCTGCATATTGATCGGCACGCGCTGGAAAACGCCTTGTTCAGGGCGCGGCGCAGGTCGTTGCGTCTGTGCTGGCTGGAACGAGTGCATCAAAAGGCTTCTTCATGAAAATCTCAGAGGCCAATCTTTACCTCCAATCCATTAACAGAAGGTTGTCTCGGCGCCCGCCGACATAGCCAAAAACGAGTATGGCCGCTGTCCTGAAACGAGACGCTCAGCGCGCCTCGACACTCAGCAGCTGCGACACCACGCGGCGCATGGCCTGGCCGAAGCCGATGCTTTTTCCTGCGACGATCTCGTTGATCGGGCGCAGTTCGGCCGGCGCGACCTTGCTGAACTTTTCAGGTAGGAGACGGCTGCGGTCGAGCGCCAGCAATTCGAGCGGCACGATCTCCAGCCAGCTTGCGGCCGCCACCGGCGCGATCGCGCCGAGCAGCCGGTCGCAAGCGCCGTGCGACGAGCGCAGCGGCATCATGATGATCTCGAAGGAGGCCTGGTGCCCGACGGTGCTGTAGCCGGTGGCATTGAACAGGGCCGGCATGGCGTGGTCCATAACGCCCATCGCCGTGCGTTCGATATCCGCGTGCTGGCCATGCGCCCAGAGCGATGAGAAACGTTCGCCGCGCAGGTCCCGCCCAAAGAGATCGCAGATGCGGGTGCCGGCGAGCCGGAAAACGATGTCTCCGTCCTCGCGCGCCTCGAGGATGAAGAGACTTTGTAGTAGATGGGGTACGGCGGACGGTTCGACCTGGGATTTCAGCGGCGCATCGGCTGCGCCGCGGATACGGTTCCAATAGTCAAAAATTTCGATGGTCGTTTGCACACGCATTTCACACCAACCTGTCCCATTCCGGAGCATTTGCGGGCACTCATTGCCCGTACAGCTTCTACCTTGCGGATTTCATGCCAAATCCTGGCCGTTAAGGTTAAGAAAGGGTTTCGGTTGAGGGGTGACGCCTGTCGTGGCACTGTCGCGCCATCACTTCGACTTTCGAAGTTCTGCACAACCTGCCCGGGCCGAGGTCTTTCCTCAGGGTTCCCGGTACGCCGTCCGACCTTTCGGGCGGCTTTTTTTTTGACCATCGCTCCTGTATGGCTGGGGCCACAACGAGGCGAACACAGATGAATGAGCAGACGGGCGAGCCGCAGAAGGCGCCCGAACCTTCCGAGCTCGAGCCGCCGGCGCGGCCCCCGCGGGTACCGGTCTTCAACCTTCCGCCGGCGCTGTTCTTCAGCCTTTGCCTGCTGATCGTCATCTATGCGGCGCAGGCGCTCGTGCTGTCCGACGATGCGGTGAGCTGGCTGCTCTTCACCTTTGGCTTCGTCCCCGCCCGCTACGTGATTCCGCTGTCGCAGCAAGGTTTCGAGCTGTTCTGGACGCCGGTAACCTATTCGCTGTTGCACGGCAGCGTCCAGCATATCGTCTTCAACGCCTTCTGGCTGATGGCCTTCGGCGCGCCGGTCGTGCGTCGCATCGGGACGCTGCGATTCGTGTTCTTCTGGCTGTTTTCCGCCGCCGCTTCCGCCGCTCTGCACGCGGTTCTCAATTGGGGAGACGTGTCGCTGCTGATCGGCGCCTCCGGCGTCATTTCCGGGCTGATGGGAGCCGCCTGCCGATTCGCCTTTCCCGCTGAGCGACGTCCGATGCTGGCGGCGCATCTCAATGCGCGGCTTTCCATCGTCGAGGCGCTGAAGAGCCGGACCGTCGTCATCTTCACGCTGCTCTGGCTGGTCGGCAACGCCCTGATCGCGGTCGGCATCCCGCTCGTCGGCGATAGCGATCAAGAGATTGCCTGGGACGCGCATATCGGCGGCTTCGTCTTCGGCTTCTTTCTGTTTTCGCTGTTCGACCGGGCACCGCCGCCGACTGAGGAACCAACCGAAGCGGAGAAGGATGTGTTGCAATCCTGAGCGGGGCAGTGCACCATCGAACGATCCGCGATTGGGGGGAGAAACCGCCGCGGATAGCTGTGACAAGTGTCGCAGTTTCGACATAGGAGGTTCGAATGACCAGTTCAGTCAAAGCAATCCTCGACCTGAAGGGCAGGGACGTCGTTACCGCCGGGCCGAACACCACCGTCGCCGAGGCAGCCGTCATCCTGAGCAAGAAGAAGATCGGCGCCATCGTCGTCGTCGGCATGGAGAATCGGATTTCGGGCATGTTCACCGAGCGTGATCTCGTGCATGCGATCGCCAAACACGGCAAGGAGGGTCTCGACCAGTCACTCACCCAGGTCATGACCGCGAAGGTCTACCGCTGCCATGAGGAGACGACTGTCAACGAACTGATGGAACTGATGACCAGCCGCCGTTTCCGCCACGTTCCGGTGGAAAGCAACGGCAAGCTTGCCGGCATCATCTCGATCGGTGACGTGGTGAAATCGCGGATCGCCGAAGTCGAGCGCGAAGCCGAGGATATCAAGGCCTATATTGCCGGCTGAGCTTCGGCTGGTGGTTTACGTGATCCCGTCGCCCCGCAGCGCCTGTCGCAGGGGGCGACGCCTTATGGCGGGCTGGCGTAGACTTCCTGCATGCGCTTGATCTCGGGAAGCCTGGCTCTGGCTTCCTCGTAACCGCGCTCGATCGCCTCGCCGGCGCGGTGGAATTCTGAAAGGCCGATATAGCTGAGGCGCGGCTGCAGCGAGATGTCGGGCGGGTCGCCGGCAAGGCGGGCGCGGGCAATCCTGTCCTGGATAATGTTGAAGGCCTGCACCATGACGCCGGTCATGCCGAGGCGGGCATAGGGCGCCTCTTCCTGTTTCTGCACTTCCTGCGGCGAGAGGCTGGCATTGTGCCGGACGACGGCCGAGCGGCCGTAGAGATCGTAATTGAGATTGACCGCGACGACCAGCGGCTGCTCATAGGCGCGGCAGACCGAGACGGGAACCGGATTGACCAGCGCGCCGTCGACCAGCGTGCGGTGGTTGCTGCGCACCGGCTCGAAGATGCCGGGCAGGGCATAGGAGGCGCGCAGCGCCGTGATCAGCGAACCGTTGGCGATCCAGACCTCATGGCCGGTATTGACCTCGGCTGCGACCGCGACGAAAGGCCGGTCCAGATCCTCGACATTCAGGCCTTCGAGATGCTCCTGCATGCGCTTGGTCAGCCGCATACCGCCGAACAGGCCGCTGCCGCCGATGGTCAGATCGAGCAGGCTTGCGATCCGGCGCATGGTCAGCGAGCGGGCGAAGGTTTCGAGTTCGTCGAGTTTGCCGGCAAGATAGCAGCCGCCGACCAGGGCGCCGATCGACGTGCCGGCAATCATGCCGATTTCGACCGCGGCCTCGTCAAGGGCGCGCAATACGCCGATATGGGCCCAGCCGCGGGCCGCGCCGCCGCCAAGCGCGAGCGCGATCTTGATTTTCTTGGCAGGCGCAGGGGCAGGGATCGTCTCGAGGATCGTCGACATGCCGGAACCGGAACCTTCGCCTTCAGCGCTTTGACGATGCAGACTCCAGTTCAGCATTGCGCTCTCCCCTCCCAGCAGAACACGTGTGGTGCGATAGTGTGCCCGATCAATTGCCAAATGGTATATAGAAGCGGTTTCTGGCACAATAAGGGGCAAATGCCGGGACGTTCGACCTATTTTCCGTAGATGTCCTGCGGATCGAAATGACGCTCGTCGTCGACGATATCGAGCATCGGTTTTCCCTCGCGAAGCGTGACCGTGCGGTAGAAGCAGGAACGGCGGCCGGTGTGACAGGTGGCATCATGGCCGGCGACCTCGACCTTCAGCCAGATGGCGTCCTGATCGCAATCGGTGCGAATTTCCTTCACCGTCTGAAGGTTGCCCGAGGTCTCGCCCTTCTTCCAGATCTTGCCGCGCGAGCGGCTGAAATAATGGGCCGTTCCCGTCTGGATGGTCAGCGCCAGCGCCTGGGCGTTCATGTGCGCCACCATCAGCAGTTCGCCGTCGCCGGCGTCGGTCACGATCGCGGTGATCAGGCCGCGGTCGTCGAAACGCGGCGTGAAATCGCCGGCGTCTTCCAAGGCCGACTTGTCCTCGGATGGTTGATTGAAGATCAGGTGACTCATCGCGGCCCTCCTGCGGGAGCCGGTATCAGCGGCTCCGCACCATGCTCATGAAACGGGCCTGATCGGCCGGTTCCGTCTTGAAGGTTCCCGTAAACGTCGTCGTCAACGTGGTCGAACCCTGCTTCTGAACGCCGCGCATCGCCATGCACATATGTTCGGCCTCAATCATCACGGCAACACCGCGCGGCTGCAGCGTATCGTCGATGGCGCGGGCGATCTGGGCGGTCATCGTTTCCTGCGTCTGCAGGCGGCGGCCATAAATCTCGACGACACGGGCAATCTTCGACAGGCCGAGCACGCGTCCATCCGGCATATAGGCGACATGGGCCTTGCCGATGATCGGAACCATGTGATGTTCGCAATGCGAGTAGAAGGGAATGTCCTTGACGAGGACCATGTCGTCGTAGCCTGCGACCTCTTCGAAGGTCCGGCCGAGCACGTCCTCCGGCGCCATGTCGTAACCGGCGAAAAGCTCGCGATAGGCCTTGGCCACGCGGGCGGGCGTCTCGATAAGGCCTTCGCGCGTCGGATCGTCACCGGCCCAGCGCAGCAGAACGCGCACGGCTTCCTCCGCCTCCTGCTGGGAGGGGCGGTCCGAGTCGCGGTTCGGCTGCGGAAAGTTCTTTACGATGGCGTCCATGATCAATGGTCTCCTGGTCCGCAGCGCGGACCCATCTGTCGGAATTGCCACTGGTCAGTCCCATGCGGGAATTCATGCACCTTTGGCAGGCTCCGGGGCTTTCGGGGCAATTCAATGCCCGTCCGGCACGGTTTCCCAATCAAACTTACACAAGGCCATTGCATTTTCATGGCCTTCGAACGACATACATATAGGAAGACGGCCATGGTATGTAAGTATCCTCAGGCGACACGGTGTGTTTTTTGTTTCAATAACAATAACAGCGCCATTAAGGCCGATCCGCAGCGATTTTGGAGCGGAAACCCAGCATGGATGACATCTACAACAGCAAAATCCTCGAATTCGCCGGCAATATTCCGTTGACCGGCACGCTGGCGGACGCCGATGCGACCGCCCAGGCACACTCCAAGCTATGCGGTTCCAAGGTACGGATATGGCTGAAGATGGACGGCGAAGTCGTGACCGCTTTTTCGCATGACGTGAAGGCCTGCGCACTCGGCCAGGCATCGTCCTCGATCATGGCCCGTCATGTCGTCGGTGCCACATCGGGCGAATTGCGGCAGGCGCGTCTCGACATGCTCGCCATGTTGAAGGCGGATGGGACTGGGCCTACCGGACGGTTCGAAGACATGCGCTACCTGCTGCCCGTGCGGGACTACAAGGCACGACATGCTTCGACGATGCTGACCTTCGATGCGGTCGTCGATGCGATCGGGCAGATCGAGGCGAAGCGGGCGGAAGTGATCGAGGCGTAAGCGAGATGTGCGAGTTCTGCGTCAGGCAGGCTGACGATGAGGACGATGGCGGCGCGGCCGGATCGGGCCAGCCGCGCGAAAGGCCTGCGCGCTATTCCCGCAATTATACCGGCCCGTTCCGCAAAACCCCCGACCGCCTGCTCGGCATGGGGCTGATCCGCCTCTATCAGTTGACGCTTTCCGGCTTTGTCGGCAATTCCTGCCGCCATATCCCGACCTGCTCCGAATACGGCTATGAGTCGATCGCCCGGCACGGATTATGGGCCGGCGGCTGGATGACGCTGTTTCGCGTCAGCCGCTGCGGCCCGGGCGGCACCAGCGGCCTCGACCCGGTGCCCGAGGCGCTCGGCGACGGCTTCCGCTGGTGGACCCCCTGGCGGTATCTCTCCCTCGGACGCAAAAGAGGGTGAACGCCATGGCGATACCAGGCGAATATGCGTGCGTGGCGCAGAGCCGGCAGCGACGACGGGCGAGGTGCGGTCACCATTCGGTGACCGTGGTTTCTCACCTGGGATAACGGAGGATTCCTGGCGGCCATGAGCACCTTCATTGCCCTCCTGCACAGCATTGTCCTGACGCCGGACCGCCGGGTGATCATGGAAGACCTGCGTGCGCTTGCCAAAGAGCTTGGCTATCGCGAGCCGCGCACGCTGGTTTCGACCGGCAATCTCGTTTTCGAGGCCGACGATATGCGCCCGCATGAACTCGAGGTCGCGCTGGAAGAGGGCTTCGAAGAGAAGTTCGGCAAACATGTCGATATCATCGTGCGCAGCGACTGCACCTGGATGGCGCTCTGCAGCACCAATCCGTTCAGGGACGGCAGCGGCGACCAGGTGATCGTCCGGGTGATGCGCCTGCCGGTCGACCCGAAGAAGGTCGAGGCTTTGAAGCCGCTGATGACGGAGGGACAGCGCATCGCCATCGTCGGCGGCGACCTCTGGATCGATTTCGCCGGCAAGCCGAGCCAATCCAAGCTGCTTTCGGCACTGACGACCAAGCGGATAGGCATCGGCACGATGCGCAACTGGAATACGGTCTGCGGCCTCGCGCAAATGATCATGTAGGCCGCTCCTTCTTTACTCCCGAGGGAAATCTGAGTATCAGGCGGCAGCGCATCCAAGGACGGAGGCGCTGTCGTTGCAACCACCCGCATTCGTTGGCGGGACTGGACAAGGAGAATTTCAATGTCCCAATCCGTTTCCCTGACATTTCCCGATGGTTCCGTGCGCAGCTTCCCGGCTGACGCAACCGGCAAGGATGTCGCCGAATCCATTTCCAAGTCGCTCGCCAAGAGCGCCGTCGCCATTGCGATCGACGGCGCCGTGCGTGACCTTTCCGACGCCGTCACGGACGGCAAGATCGAAATCATCACTCGCAAGGACGCGCGCGCGCTGGAACTTATCCGGCATGACGCCGCGCACGTGATGGCTGAGGCGGTGCAGGAACTCTGGCCCGGCACCCAGGTGACGATCGGCCCGGTCATTGAGAACGGCTTCTATTACGACTTCGCCAAGAACGAGCCGTTTACGCCCGACGATCTGCCGAAGATCGAAAAGAAGATGAAGGAGATCATCGCCCGCAACGCGCTCTTCACCAAGCAGGTCTGGTCGCGCGACAAGGCCAAGGAAGTCTTTGCCGCCAAGGGCGAGCAGTACAAGGTCGAGCTCGTCGATGCGATTCCCGAAGGGCAGGATCTGAAGATCTACCATCAGGGCGACTGGTTCGATCTCTGCCGCGGCCCGCACATGGCCTCCACCGGCCAGGTCGGCACCGCCTTCAAGCTGATGAAGGTTGCCGGCGCCTACTGGCGCGGCGACAGCAACAACGCCATGCTGTCGCGCATCTACGGCACGGCATGGGCCGACCAGGCCGATCTCGACAATTACCTGCATATGTTGGCCGAAGCCGAGAAGCGCGATCACCGCAAGCTCGGCCGCGAGATGGATCTGTTCCATTTCCAGGAAGAAGGTCCGGGCGTCGTCTTCTGGCACGGCAAGGGCTGGCGCATCTTCCAGACGCTCGTCGCCTACATGCGGCGCCGGCTGGCGGCCGACTACCAGGAAGTCAACGCGCCGCAGGTGCTCGACACGTCGCTCTGGGAAACCTCGGGTCACTGGGGCTGGTATCAGGAAAACATGTTCGCCGTGAAATCGGCGCATGCGATGACGCATCCGGAAGACAAGGAAGCCGACAACCGCGTCTTCGCGCTGAAGCCGATGAACTGCCCGGGGCACGTGCAGATCTTCAAGCATGGCCTGAAATCCTATCGCGAGCTGCCGATCCGGCTTGCGGAATTCGGCCTGGTGCATCGCTACGAACCGTCGGGCGCGCTGCATGGGCTGATGCGCGTGCGCGGCTTTACGCAGGACGACGCGCATATTTTCTGCACCGACGAGCAGATGGCCGCCGAATGCCTGAAGATCAACGATCTGATCCTGTCGGTCTACGAGGACTTCGGCTTCAAGGAAATCGTCGTCAAGCTTTCGACCCGGCCGGAAAAACGCGTCGGTTCCGACGCACTCTGGGATCGCGCCGAAGCCGTGATGACCGACGTCTTGAAGACGATCGAGGCGCAGTCCGAGGGCCGCATCAAGACCGGCATCCTGCCGGGCGAGGGAGCCTTCTACGGTCCGAAGTTCGAGTATACGCTGAAGGATGCGATCGGCCGCGAATGGCAGTGCGGTACGACGCAGGTCGACTTCAACCTGCCGGAACGCTTCGGCGCCTTCTACATCGACAGCAATTCCGAAAAGACGCAGCCGGTGATGATCCACCGCGCCATCTGCGGCTCGATGGAACGCTTCCTGGGTATCCTGATCGAGAACTTCGCCGGCCATATGCCGCTCTGGGTATCGCCGCTGCAGGTAGTGGTCGCGACGATCACCTCGGAGGCCGATGCCTACGGGCTTGAAGTGGCCGAGGCGCTGCGCGAGGCCGGTCTCAACGTCGAGACCGACTTCCGCAACGAGAAGATCAACTACAAGATCCGCGAGCATTCGGTCACCAAGGTTCCTGTCATCATCGTCTGCGGCAGGAAGGAAGCCGAGGAGCGCACGGTCAACATCCGCCGCCTCGGCAGCCAGGACCAGGTTTCGATGGGGCTCGATGCCGCAGTCGAGAGCCTGACGCTCGAGGCGACACCGCCTGATATCCGCCGCAAGGCCGAAGCAAAAAAAGCTAAGGCTGCCTGAAACGCCCTTATCCGGCAGCGCCATCCGGCGCTGTCGGAAATCTGATATGAAACCGCAATATTGTCGTCGCGAACGGGGAGCGGATCATCCCGGGGCCGGCGTGCGCTTCAAAGAACTATCCTATGCCAATGACGCAGACCCGCGGCTGAAGCGGTGGCTGATCCGCTCGATCGAAGGGCTTTCGGGCCGCGATCACTATGTCGGCCTCTACGAAATCTGGCGCCGCGACATCATCGGCAAAAGCGATCGCGTCTTCGCCAGGACGCTCGATCTCATCGACGTCGCGATCGACGTCAAGGGCCACTGGCCGCTCGAACCCGTTCCCACTGAACCGATCGTCATCGTCGCCAACCACCCTTTTGGCATCGGCGACGGCATCGCTGTCCTGGCGCTTGCCGAACAACTCGGTCGTCCCTTCAAGATACTCATTCATAACGACCTGCTGAAGGTGCCGGAGATGGCATCCTATTCGTTGCCGATCTCCTTTGAAGAGACCCGGGAGGCCCTGGCGATGAACATGAAGAGCCGGAACGAGGCGGTGCGGCTGCTCAAGGAAGGCACGACCATCATCGTCTTTCCGGCTGGCGGCGTTGCCACCGCGAGAAGGGGGTTCGGCCGCGCCGAAGACCTGCCGTGGAAGCTGTTTCCGGCAAAACTCGTCCAGGCGGCGCGGGCTAGCGTGCTGCCGGTCTATTTCGAGGGCCAGAATGGCCGGCTGTTCCACCTGGCGAGCCTGACATCGATGACGCTGCGTCTGTCGCTGCTGATCCGCGAGTTCCGCCGGCTGTCCGGCCGTACGATCACGGCCCATGTCGGCGAGATGCTGAGCTGGGAGTCATTGAGCGAGGGTAGCGACCGCAAAAATCTGCTCGCCCGCCTCCATGAGGCCGTCTTTTCGATGGCGCCGCCCTCGAAGCGGCCGAGACGGCACCGCTTGCGGTAAGGTCAATCGAGGCTGGCGCCGTCGCCGCCCTGCGGCAAGAGCTGTTCATAGGAGGGCAGCGGCGCTTCCGGAGCCGGCTGGACACCCGGCGGCGGCGGCGTGCCGGCCGGCACCTGCTGCACCGTGCGCGCCGCACTCTCCGGCTGCTGCGGCTGCTGGTCCTTCATCAGAACTTCGACATCGGTGTTCCTGCCGGCGACCACTTTGAAATCCCGCTGGTAGATCTTGTCCTTGTTGCGGGCGACGGCGGAATATTCGCCTTCGGCAAGCACCATGGTTGGAAAGGCGCTGACGCTTTCGCCGACGCTGTCGCCGGCTGCCGTCAGGATCGACCAGGCCGTATCGGCGATCGCTTCGCCCCCGGCTTCGGAGACCAGCTTGAAGGTGATCTGGGCGGCGCGGTGCTGGATCGTCGCTTCGGTCAGTTTGCCGGCCTCGACCTGGATGTCGGCGCGGATGACGGCATTGACGCTGCCATATTCGGAAACGATGTGATAGGTGCCGGAATTGAGGCGCACGACCGTGTTCGGGGAGACGTCGGCCACGACAAGGCCGCGCTCGCCGTCGTCGCGGACTTCCGAGGAATAGATCGAGAAGCTCAACTGATCGGGGCGGATGCGGGCATCGGTGCCGGAGACGGCATTGAGCAGCAGGCCGCCGGCATCAAGCACCATCACCTGCTTGTCGACCTGGCCGTCGGCCGGCACCGTCAGCTTCTTGGTGACGCCGGCGCGGCCGAAGGAGACGTTGACGAAATAATCGCCCGGAGCGAGCTGAAAGGCGGCGGGTCCGCCCTTGGCGCTGGCGATCAGCGGCAGCTTGCCGTCGGTTCCGGCGATCGGGCTGAAGACGTACCAGGACAGACCATCCTCGACAGGCGTGCCGTCGGCCGTCAGCTTGGCTTCCATCGCGACGTCGCGCAGCTTGGCGGCTTCGGGGGCGGTGCCAGGCGCGATGAAAGCGTTGAGCTTCGGCATCTTCGGCGTGGATTCGATCTGCTTGAAGTCCTTGAAAGCGTCCTGCGCGCCGGCGCCGAGGGGCGTCACTACCATCAGGGCGATGGCGAGGCCGAGGCGTGCAAAAGGCGAAATGCCAAACATCTGTTTCGTGAACCGATTGACTTCTGAAATCGCAAAGGCCACTTCAAGACCAACGCGATGGCAAATTCAAGACCCACGCTTCGCAGCAGCATAAAAATGAAAGTTTCTCCCGCATGAAATCCGATATCAAGCTGATCGACTACCTTGCCGTGCGCCGCTCCATCCCCGCTTTTCAGATGTGCGAACCAGGCCCCGAGAAGGCCGAGATCGAGGAAATCCTGCGTCTTGCCTCGCGTGTTCCCGATCACGGCAAGATCGCGCCCTGGCGCTTCATCGTCTATCGCGGACAGGAGCGCGTCCGCCTCGGCGAGGCGCTGCTGACGCTGGCGCTCGAGACGAAACCCGACCTTTCCGAAGAGATGATCCAGGTCGAGCGCACCCGCTTCACCCGCGCGCCTGTGGTCGTGGCCGTCGTCAGCAAAGCGGGGCCGCACATCAAGATCCCGGAATGGGAGCAGCTGATGTCGGCCGGCGCCCTCTGCCTCAACGTCATCCTGTCTGCCAATGCCCATGGCTACGTCGCCAACTGGCTGACGGAGTGGTTCGCCTATGATGAGCGCGCCTATCCGCTGCTCGGCGTCGGCTCCGATGAAAAGGTGGCGGGCTTCATCCATATAGGCTCGACGACATTTCCGGCAATCGAGCGGCCGCGGCCGGAGCTTGCCGACACCGTCACCTGGATCGGTGGAGAGGATTGATGTTCTACACCACCGACAGCAACCGCCATGGGCTGGCGCATGATCCCTTCAAGGCGATCGTCTCGCCGCGTCCGATCGGCTGGATCGGCAGCAAGGGCAGGGACGGCTCGATCAATCTTGCGCCCTATTCCTTCTTCAACGCCGTCGCCGACCGGCCGAAGCTGGTGATGTTCTCTTCGGCGGGCCGCAAGCACAGCCAGCGCAACGCCGCCGAGACCGGCGTCTTCACCTGCAATTTCGTCAGCCGCGATCTCGCCGAAAAGATGAACCTTTCCTCGGCCGCACTGCCCTATGGCGAGAGCGAATTCGGCTTCGCCGGACTGACGCCGAAGCAGGCCGAACTTATCGACGCCCCCTATGTCGGCGAGGCTTTCGCGGTGCTCGAATGCAGGGTCACCGAGATCATCGAGCCGAAGACGCTGTCGGGTACGCCGTCCGAAAACGTCATCGTCTTCGGCGAGGTCATCGGCATCCGCATCGACGAGGCGATCGTCAGGGACGGCCGCCTCGACATGTCGATCGCCCGGCCTGTGGCCCGCATGGGGTACATGGATTACAGCGAGGGCAGCGATGTGTTCGAGATGCTCCGGCCCCAGGTCGAGGGCTGACGCGAAGGCATACAAGGGCTTAAGAAATATGGTGAACGAATCTTAAACCTTTTGCCGCTACGGTCGCAGCAATGAAAGGAACGCGAGGGAATCGCGTTCAAGTGCTGGGGCGTCGCGTGATCGTAGAATCTTTCCTTCGTTGGATCGAAACGGCCAAGACCGGTGATCGGGCCCGGGCCGCGAACGCACTCGGTCGAGCCTATCTGCAGTCTCAGATGAACGCGGAGGAGCGGGCGGCGGCCGAGATGGCAATGACCTTTTTGCTCGACGATCCGTCGCCGCGCGTGCGGCTTGCCCTTGCCGAGGCGATCGCCTGGTCGCCCGACGCGCCGCGCAGCCTGGTCCTTTCGCTTGCCGCCGATCAGCCTGAGATCGCCTGCCACGCCGTCACCTGTTCACCGCTTCTTTCCGATGCCGACCTCGTCGATCTCGCGGCACGCGGCAATGGCGCAACCCGGATGCTGATCGCGGCGAGGGCGCGTGTGACGCGGCCGGTTTCAGCCGCCCTTGCGGAAGTCGGCGATGAAGAGGAGCTGCTCTGCCTGCTCGAGAACGAGGGCGCTGTCATTTCCAGCCTTTCGTTGAAGCGCATCGCCGAACGGCTCGGCGACTGCTGCGATATCCGCAATCTGCTTCTCGAACGCAGCGATCTTCCGGCCGATGCCCGCCAGCTGCTGACCCAGCATGTCAGCAATGCGCTGGTCGGTCTGCCGCTTGTTCAGGCGGCGATCGGGCTGCAGCGGCTGCAGCGGATCAGCCGCGAGGCGACGGAAGCGGCGATCGTATCGATTGCCGGCGATATCGCGCCCCGGGAGATACCTGACCTCGTCGAACATTTGCGTCTCAACGGCCGTCTGACGCCGTCCTTCCTGATGCACGCCCTCTGCTGCGGCAAGGTGGACTTCTTCGCCGGAGCGATCGTCGATCTGACAGGCTGCGGCGAGCGCCGCGTGCGCTCGATCCTGGCGACGGGACGCATGCATGCGATGCGCGCGCTCTATGAATCCGCCGGCCTGCCGAGGGATATCAGCGTGATCTTCGTGGAGGCGACGCTTCTGTGGCGCGAGGCGGCCCGGAAGGCGCCGGGCAGCGTGCTCGGCACCGTCTGCGGTCGTCTTCTCCAAAAATTCCGCCATCACGATGGCGCACATGGCGCGGTCGGAGAACTGCTTGACATGGTGGAGAAGCTGCATGTCGCCGAGCAGCGGCAATCAGCCCGCGTTTATGCGGCGCTTGCAGCGGCCTAAAGCGCATCGCGATCTTTCAGATTCGCTCCTTGCGCTTTAGCTCTCGGTTTTCACGCATGTCGTTGCCGCAAAACCGCGCACACTTTTGCGCGACATGCTTTAGTCGGCGATCCGTGTCACCACCCAGGAATAGCTGGCGGATACGAAGTGCACGGGCTTGGAGAGCGTCTCCTTGACGTCCCGGCCCGAGGGAAGATGCGCGCGGACCGGGCCGGCGATATTTTCAGCGAAGCTGGCGAGCTTTCCGACGGGTTGTTCGACAGGCTCGGGCGCAGGAATGGCGGCCGGCGCCGGCTTTGGCGGTTCGGCGGCGGCAACCGCTTTCGGCGCCTCGCAGACCGCGATCACCGAGGGATAGCTGACTTTGGCATAGGCCTTCAGCCGGCGCTCGGCCTCGGCATCGCAGGCGGCAACGGTTTCCCAACGCTTGTCGACTGTCGCGACATAGCTGCACTGGGTGACGGAATCGTCGCAACCGAGAATGGTCATCGCGATGAGCACCGCTTGCATATTCTGCTTCCTTGGCTATTGAACCTGACATCGCCTTAGACGGCGCAATTCCAACCGAATGAAGGCAAGAGCATTAACTCTTCGTCATGTCGAGCAAAAATTGCGCCTCGCACGCATCGGGAGTTAGCATGTCCGTCACCATTGCCCAAGAGCCGCCGCGGCAGGAGGGCGTACTCCGCCTTCTCGATCTTTCCGATGCCTATGCGCAGTCGCTCTATCCGGCCGAGAGCAATCATCTGGTGGACCTTTCTCTCCTGGAAAAACCGTCAGTGAGTTTCTTCGTTGCGCGCAACCATGGCGCAATCGTCGGATGCTGCGCATTGGTGGAGGCCGGCGACGGTACGGCGGAGATCAAGCGCATGTTCGTCGATCCGCAGGCGAGGGGACTGAGGATCGCCAGCGGCCTGATGAACGCGCTGGAGACCGTCGCACGGGAAAAGCGGCTGATGGCGATCCGGCTTGAAACCGGCATCTATCAGCCCGAGGCGATCGCTCTCTATCGCAAATACGGATATCGGGAGATCGAGGCCTTCGGCGCCTATCTGCCGGACCCGCTCAGCCTGTTCATGGAAAAGCAGCTGGGATAGCGGCCTGCGCCCCGCTTCAGCCTTCCGCGACGCGGGGAACCGGCTTGGACGGCGGAGCCTGTTCGTCGATGACGACCTGCGGCCCATGCTCGCTGGTCTCGGCGTTGCGGGCCTCGTGGATCCATTCGCGCCAGATGGCGACGATCAGCGCCATCAGCACCGGGCCGATGAAGAGGCCGAGAAAGCCCATCGTCTTGACGCCGCCGACAAGGCCGAAGAAGGTCGGCAGGAAGGGCAGCTTGATCGGGCCGCCGACGAGCTTCGGCCGCAGCGTCTTGTCGACGATGAAGAGCTCGACCGTGCCCCAGACGAAGAGACCGACGCCGGCGACATGCGAGCCGCTCGCCAGGAGATAGATCGAGACCAGCGTGAACGAGAGCGGCGCACCGCCCGGTATCAGCGCCATCACACCCGTCAGCACGCCAAGCGTCACCGGCGACGGCACGCCGGCGATCCAATAGGCAAGACCGAGCACGATGCCTTCGCCGATCGCAATCAGCGTCATGCCCATGACGGTGGAGCTGATTGTCGCCGGAACGACGCGGGAAATGCGTTCCCAGCGGTTCGGCAGGATGCGCTCGCCCAGCATGTCGATCTGCTTGGAGAAGGAGAAGCCGTCGCGATAGACGAAGAACAGCGCGATCAGCATGAACAGCAGCGTCAAGAGAAGATGGAAGGCGCCACCGCCGGCCGCAAGAACGGCACGGTAGATATTGCCGATATGGGCGCCGCTGACCGCCTGGATGAGCTCGCCGAGCGCGCCCGGGCTGCCGATATATTTTGTCCAAAGCTCATCGAGATAGGGACCGGCAAACGGCAAGGCGGCGATCCAGCCAGGTGTCGAGGCCCCCGAACGGTTGGCGTGGATCGCCCAGGCGAGCCAGGTGCGCACTTCGCCCGTCGTATAGGTGGCCGCAAATCCGATCGGGATGACCAGAAAGGTGACGATCATGATGATGGCGATGGTCGCGGCGATCGTCGTATTGCCGCCGACGCGGGCAAGAAGCTTGCGGTAGAGCGGCCAGCTGGCGAAGCCGATGACGAGGGCGGCCAGCACCGGCACTAGAAAGCCGTAGAAGAAATAGACGCCGGCGGCGACGATCAGCACCAGCAACCAGCGCGCCGCGGAGATGGAGGGTATCAGCGGCGTGCGTGTCGGCGCCGACGAGCCCAGCCATCGCGGTTCATGATTGCTTCTCTGACGGTCAAACACACCCACGCGCGCCTCTTCTTATTCTTGTCTTCTGGTTATGGGCTATGAACCCGGCGGTTTCAAGGTCCGCACCGTGAAAGCGTATACAAAGCGTCGCTATTCAGCCATCAGTGCCGATGCCTTACTGTTGTGGGCGACGCAAAATCTTGAAGGCGTAGAACTGCGTCTTCTGCGCGGCCGAGAAATTATTGTCCGAGCCGAGAATGAGGACGTCGGTTCCATCCTTGGCCTTGCCGAGCGACATGGCCTCGATATTGTCGGGGACAAGGCCGATTGCTCTGAGATCAAGGATCTGGTCTTGCGAACCGGGACGACCCGCTGGTCGTTCTTGGCGAGCGAGGCAATGGCCGATATGTCGGTCGCGTCGGCGAGATCCATCATCATGATCTTGATGTTGTTGCCGACGCCTTCTGCATAGCTTCGCTCGACGGCGAGCAGGCGGTGATCGTCGAGAGCGAGCATTTCCGACATGCCGTTGTCGTTGCCGCCGTCGGGCTTGGCGGCGGCCTGCGGAATCGGCGAGACCGGGTAGACATATTGCGCCTTCGGCTCGCCGGTCGCGCCGTCGTAACGGATGATACGCGACAGGCTGCCCGTGATCAGCGACGGCTTCGGGCCGTCCTGGTAGAGGGCGGCTTCGACGCCGACGAAAACGTCGCCCGAGGGTGCGACGGCGAGATCCTCGAGGGCGAGATTGTCACGGATGCCGGTCGACTTGTCGAGGGTCGGTGCAAAGCCTTCCGGCAGCTTGAATTCGCGCAGGAAAGTACCGGCCGGCGCAGCGACGCGGATGAAGGGCGGCAGCAGCACCTTGGCGTCGCCTTCGCTGCCCCAATAGATGCCGTCCTTACCGAGGCGGATCGATTCCGGATCGACGGTCTTTGCCGCGAAAGGCTCGCCGTTCTTGTCCTTCAGCGTCACGTGCTTGACGATGGAAACACCCTTGAGGCCGGAGGCGTCGACATCGATGTCGAGTTCATAGAAGCGGGCCGGCGCCTTATCCGAGCGATCGTCGCTGATGGCGAGATAGTGGCCGGTGGCGGCATCGAAATCGAGGCCGGAAATGCCGCCGAATTCGACGCCGTTTTCTATCTGGCCGGTCGGGATGACGAATTCACCGAGATAGGAGAGCGAAATGCCGGCGGCGCAATCGCCGAAGGGGCAGGCGGTTTCGGCGGTGGCGCCGATATCGGTGGCCCTGACAGTCACGGTGCTGGACAGGAGAACGAAAGCGGCAGTCGCGAGAAAACGCTTGGTCATGGCAAGTATCCGGCAAGGGTTGAAAAGGTTCGAACGGACGCAGGCGTTCCTCCCGGGGAGGGCACGCGCCGACCGCTTCATGCGCCGGTTGTTTGACGGAGTTGTTACGGTTCTTCGTCAGTTCCGTGAAATCGCAAATGCTAAAATGAGGGCGCGCCGAGAGTCTCTGTCAGGGGCGGCGCGCCTAAGGCCTGCTTAAATATCCAGGTTTTCGGCGAAGGCGGCGCGCTCCTGAATGAAGCGGAAGCGGGCCTCGGGCTTGGTGCCCATCAGATCGTCGACGGCGCTGCGTGTGCCTTCGAAATCCACCTCGTCGATCAGCACCTTCAGCAGGGTGCGCTTGGACGGGTCCATGGTGGTTTCCTTGAGCTGGGCGGGCATCATTTCGCCGAGACCTTTGAAGCGGCTGATCTCGACCTTGGCCTTGCCCTTGAATTCCGTCTGCATCAGTTCGGCCCGATGATTGTCATCGCGGGCATAGGCGGATTTCGCCCCTTGCGTGATCTTGTAGAGCGGCGGAACGGCAAGGAAGAGGTGACCGCCGCGCACCAGCTCCGGCATCTCCTGATAGAAGAAGGTGATGAGCAGAGAGGCGATGTGGGCGCCGTCGACGTCGGCATCGGTCATGACGATGATGCGCTCGTAGCGCAGGTCTTCGTCGCGGTATTTCGCGCGGGTGCCGCAGCCGAGCGCCTGGATGAGATCGGCGAGCTGCTGGTTGGCGCCGAGTTTTTCGCGGCCGGCGCTGGCGACGTTGAGGATCTTGCCGCGCAGCGGCAGGATCGCCTGATTGGCGCGATTGCGCGCCTGCTTGGCCGAGCCGCCTGCCGAATCACCCTCGACGATGAAGAGTTCGGCGCCTTCGGCGGTATTCTGCGAGCAGTCGGCGAGCTTGCCGGGCAGGCGCAGCTTGCGCACCGCCGTCTTGCGGTTGACTTCCTTTTCCTTGCGGCGGCGCAGGCGCTCCTCGGCGCGCTCGATCACCCAGTCGAGCAGCTTGGCCGCCTCGTTCGGATTGTCGGCGAGATAGTGGTCGAAGGGGTCGCGCAGCGCATTCTCGACGATGCGCTGGGCCTCGACGGTCGCCAGCTTGTCCTTGGTCTGGCCGACGAATTCCGGCTCGCGGATGAAGACCGACAGCATGCCGACGGCCGAGATCATCACGTCGTCGGTGGTGATCTGCGCGGCGCGCTTGTTCTGCGTCAGCTCGGCATAGGCCTTCAGCCCCTTGGTCAGCGCGATGCGCAGGCCTGCCTCGTGTGTGCCGCCTTCGGGGGTCGGGATGGTGTTGCAATAGGAATGCACCTGCGGATCGCCGCCATACCAGGTGATCGCCCATTCCATCGAGCCGTGGCCGCTGGCCTTCTCGGTCTTGCCGGCGAAGATCTCGCGGGTGACGGTGAACTCCTTGCCCATCGTCGCCTGGAGATAGTCCTTGAGGCCGCCGGGGAAATGGAAGGTGGCCTTATCAGGCACCTCGGACCCTTCCGGCAGAACGCCGGGCTCGCAGCTCCAGCGGATCTCGACGCCACCGAAGAGGTAAGCCTTGGAGCGCGCCATGCGAAAGACGCGGGCGGCGTCGAACTTCATATGCTCGCCGAAGATCTGGGCGTCGGGATGGAAGCGCACGCGGGTGCCGCGGCGATTGTGGACGTCGCCCAATTCCTCGAGCCCGCCCTGCGGCAGGCCGCGGGAGAAGCGCTGGCGGTAGAGCTTACGGTTGCGCGCCACCTCGACCTCGAGGACGTCGGACAGCGCGTTGACGACCGAGACACCGACGCCGTGCAGGCCGCCCGATGTCTCATACGCCTTGCCGTCGAATTTGCCGCCGGCATGCAGCTTGGTCATGATGACTTCGAGCGTCGATTTGCCCGGAACCTGCGGATGGTTCTCAACCGGGATGCCGCGGCCGTTATCGGTGACGGTGAGGTACCCCTGCAGATCGAGATGCACTTCGATGAAATTGGCGTGTCCGGCGACCGCCTCGTCCATCGCATTGTCGATGACTTCGGCAAAGAGATGATGCAGCGCCTTTTCGTCGGTGCCGCCGATATACATGCCCGGGCGCATGCGCACCGGCTCGAGGCCCTCGAGGACGCGGATCGACGAAGCGCCGTAGTCGTCCGAGTTCGATCCGGCAGGCGCCGGGCGCGCAGAGGCGGGGGGCGGCGTCGCGGCGATGGGCGCTGCGGCCGGCGCTACGGGCTTCTGTGCCTCCTCGCGTTTTTCAGAAAGGGGCAGTCCGGAAAAAAGGTCGTTGCTGTCGTCCATGGAGCCGTTCAGATCTTCATCCTGTCTTGGGCTTGCATCCGCCGCCGACCCAAAATCACCGCATTTCATGTCACGTTTGCGAATCAGGCAGATTCTGCCAGAAAGCACCTCTATACGCGACACCGCCAATTCTGGCGGAGTTTGACACATGATTTGCGTTGCCGGGCGCGGAATGGCAAGCGGCGGCAGGCTTCAGGAAACCATCCGCATGCGAATGTCCACAAGTGATTGCACTGTTATATCTGCAATTGCGGCGTTTTTCCTGTCCGCGGTCGTGCAGTTATCAGGCGGGCCGGCGCAGGCGGCCGACGCGCTGGGGCCTTTCAAGGACGATCTGTTCTCGAAGCAGACCATCCTGCAGACCGGCGACGACGGCGCTTTCGAGGTCATCGACTACGATGAGATGCGCGATATCAACGGCCGCGACCAGATCCCGCAGAAGCGGGTGCAGCAGAAATATGTGGCGCTCGGCATCCGCAAGGCCCAGGCGGACGAAACGCTCTCCCTCGACGGCATCAGCCTCGATGTCACCAGGGTGGGACCGGCGCAAAATGCCGCTTTCACGGTGATCTTCATCCACGGCCGCGATGGCGACCGCCGGCTCGGGGCCAACGACTACAGCTTCGGCGGCAATTTCAACCGGCTGAAGAACCTCGCCGCCGGCAATGGCGGCGTCTATTATTCGCCGACGGTCAAGGGCTTCGACAGCAACGGCGTTGCCGCCATCGCCGGCCTCATCCGCTATGCCAGCGCCCAATCACCCGGCCGGCCGGTCATCCTGTCCTGCGCCTCGATGGGCAGTCAGGTCTGCTGGGGCATTGCCCGCGACGGGGCCAGCGTCCAGCGGCTGAAGGGCATGCTTGTCATGAGCGGGGTTACGGATCCCGATTTCACCAGAAGCGCCTTCTACAAGTCGAAACTGCCGCTCTGGTTCGCGCATGGCAGCCGCGATCCGGTCTATGCCGCCAGCGACCAGCAGGCGCTGTTCGAAAAACTGCACAAGGCAAAATATCCGACGCGCTTCACGCTGTTTCAGACCGGCAATCACGGAACGCCGATCCGGATGATCGACTGGCGCAGGGTGTTGAACTGGCTTCTTGCGGCTTAGCGCGGGTTTTTCGGCAAAATTTGCCTGGGATTGCCGAGATTCCCCTTACGTCAGGGGCATGATGCTTTTCTTTGCCGCAAGCTTTTGATATGGCCGCAGGCATAAGCAGATTTAGGGAAGGCCGGCATGACACCTGACGTGCGCCCGCTCGTGGCGGGAAATTGGAAAATGAACGGCACCCGTGCCTCTCTGGATCAGATCAAGGCGATCGCCGAGGGTGTTCGTCCGCCGCTCGCCGATAAGGTCGAGGCGTTGATCTGCCCGCCTGCGACGCTGCTCTATGTGGCGACCGCGCTTTGCACCGACAGCCCGCTTTCGATCGGCGCGCAGGACTGCCATCAGAAGGCGTCCGGGGCGCATACCGGCGACATCTCGGCCGAAATGATCGCCGACAGTTTCGGCACCTATGTGATCGTCGGCCATTCCGAGCGCCGCACCGACCACGCCGAAACGGACCATCTGGTGCGCGCCAAGGCGGAGGCCGCCTTTGCCGCCGGGCTGACGGCGATCATCTGCATCGGCGAGACGGCGGACGAACGCCGCGCCGGCCAGGCGCTCGACATCATCAAGCGCCAGCTTTCGGCCTCCGTTCCGGATGGCGCAACCGCCGAAAATACGGTTATCGCCTATGAGCCGATCTGGGCGATCGGTACCGGTGTGACGCCGACATCGGGAGACGTGGAAAAGGCGCATGCCTTCATGCGCGCCGAAATGGCGGCGCGCTTCGGCGATCAGGGCCGGAAGATGCGCCTTCTCTATGGCGGCTCGGTCAAGCCGGCCAATGCCGGCGAACTGATGGGCATTGCCAATGTCGACGGCGCGCTGATCGGCGGGGCGAGCTTGAAAGCCGCCGACTTCCTCGCCATCTACCGGGCCTACGAGGCGCTGCTCGCCTGAGGCATTGTTTATTCCCGGGTTATTCGTTCAATCCGGGCGTATTCTCGGCCGAAGGGCTTGGAATAGATGAACGCCTCATGTAAAGAGCCGCCAGAATTTTTAATTATGTCCGTCTTCCGGCGGGCAGGACTGGACCCATGCAGACAGTATTGATTGTCATCCATCTCATGATCGTGCTCGCGCTTGTCGGCGTCGTGCTCATCCAGCGCTCGGAAGGCGGCGGCCTCGGCATCGGCGGCGGTTCGGGCTTCATGTCGGCCCGCGGCACGGCCAATGCGCTGACGCGCACGACCGCGATCCTTGCCACGCTGTTCTTCCTGACGTCGCTCGGCCTCGGCATACTGACGCGTTACGAGGGCCGTCCGGGCGATATTCTCGACCGCATCCCGGCCACGAGCGGCCAGGGCAACGGCATTCTCGATTCGCTCGGCGGCGCACAGGCTCCGGCCAACCAGCCGGCCGGCAACGGCGTTCCGAGCAGCGGCGCCGCCGCGCCCGCTCCGCAGGCTCCGGCCGCGCAAGCTCCGGCAGCCCAGGCCCCCGCGGCCAGCGCGCCTTCAACGGATGCGCCGGCAGCAACTGCTCCGGCAACGACTGCCCCGGCAACGCCCGCAGCTCCGGCGCCGGCGCCGGCTCAGCCCTCCGGCGTCCCGACGGGACAGTAAACCGGTTTTCGACATAAACCGCCGGCAGGCCCTCGGGTCTGCCGGTTTTCTTTTGTTCAGATTCCCGCGTCAGGCTTCGAAAGTTCTGGAAAAGAATTTTTGGGCTGGTGGAATCGTTTTTGAAAAGGTATCCGGTGAATCCCATGGCGCGATACGTATTCATCACTGGCGGCGTGGTTTCCTCCCTCGGAAAAGGAATCGCGGCCGCGGCTCTCGGAGCCTTGCTGCAGGCTCGTGGTTATCGGGTCCGGCTTCGCAAGCTCGACCCCTATCTGAATGTGGATCCGGGCACGATGAGCCCGACCCAGCATGGCGAAGTCTTCGTCACCGACGACGGTGCGGAAACCGATCTCGATCTCGGCCACTACGAGCGCTTCACGGGGCGTTCGGCAACCAAGACCGACAACATCACCACCGGCCGCATCTACAAGAACATCATCGACAAGGAACGGCGCGGCGACTATCTCGGCGCGACGGTGCAGGTCATCCCGCACGTCACCAACGAGATCAAGGATTTCGTCACCGAGGGCAACAAGGACTACGATTTCGTCATCTGCGAGATCGGCGGCACGGTCGGCGACATCGAGGCGATGCCCTTCATGGAGGCGATCCGCCAGCTCGGCAACGACCTGCCGCGCGGCACCGCCGTCTACGTGCATCTGACGCTGATGCCCTATATTCCGGCGGCAGGCGAACTGAAGACCAAGCCGACCCAGCACTCGGTGAAGGAACTGCAGGCGCTCGGCATTCATCCCGATATCCTGCTGGTGCGCGCCGATCGCGAAATCCCGGAAGCCGAGCGCCGCAAGCTCTCGCTGTTCTGCAACGTGCGTCCGTCCGCCGTCATCCAGGCACTCGATGTCGCCAACATCTATGACGTGCCGATGGCCTACCACAAGGAAGGCCTCGACGACGAAGTGCTCGCCGCCTTCGGCATCGAGCCGGCGCCGAAGCCGCGCCTCGACCAGTGGGAAGAGGTCTGCAACCGCATCCGGACGCCGGAAGGCGAAGTGACGATCGCGATCGTCGGCAAATATACCGGCCTCAAGGATGCCTATAAATCGCTGATCGAGGCGCTGCACCACGGCGGCATCGCCAATCGCGTCAAGGTCAAGCTCGAATGGATCGAGTCCGAGGTCTTCGAGAAGGAAGATCCGGCACCCTATCTGGAAAAGGTGCATGGCATCCTCGTGCCGGGCGGCTTCGGCGAGCGCGGCTCCGAAGGCAAGATCCATGCGGCCCGCTTTGCCCGTGAGCGCAAGGTGCCGTATTTCGGCATCTGTTTCGGCATGCAGATGGCCGTCATCGAGGCGGCACGCAATCTCGCGGATGTGCCGGCGGCTTCGTCGACCGAGTTCGGCCCGACGAAAGAACCGGTGGTCGGCCTGATGACCGAATGGGTCAAGGGCAACGAGCTGCAGAAGCGCACCGCGGCCGGCGATCTCGGCGGCACGATGCGCCTTGGAGCTTACAAGGCGGCCCTGAAGAAGGGCACGAAGATCTCGGAAATCTACGGTTCGACCGACATTTCCGAGCGTCATCGCCACCGCTATGAGGTCAATATCGACTACAAGGACCGGCTCGAGAGCTGCGGCCTCGTCTTCTCCGGCATGTCGCCGGACGGCGTTCTGCCGGAGACGATCGAATATCCCGATCACCCCTGGTTCATCGGCGTGCAGTATCACCCCGAACTGAAGAGCCGCCCGCTCGACCCACATCCGCTGTTTGCCAGCTTCATCGAAGCGGCAACGGAGCAGAGCCGCCTCGTCTGACGAGTGCGGCACCAGATCGCGCGATTACGCGCGATCTGGATTGGATCCGGATATCCTGCCGGATCAGCCTTTATGCAGCAGCCGGCAATGGCCCGATATAGACCGAACGCGGGCGAATCAGCCGGCCGTCGAGCGCTTGTTCGCGCGCATGCGCCAGCCAACCGACGGTGCGGCCGATCGCGAACACGCCGGTGAAGGCTTGCCGCGGGAAGCCGAGCGCTTCGAGCAGCAGCGCGGTATAGAATTCGACATTGACGTCGAGCGGCCGGTCCGGCTTGCGCGCCTTCAGGATCGCCAACGCGGCGGCCTCCACGGCTTCCGCCAGCGCACCGCGGGCGCTGTCCACCTGTCCCGACGCGATCAGCGGCTTCAGCGCGCCTTTCAGCGCATCGGCGCGCGGATCGCGCACACGATAGATGCGGTGGCCGAAGCCCATCAGCCTTTCGCCGCGATCGAGCGCGTCGCCGAGCCAACGGCCGGCATTCTCCGCCGTTCCCACGGCATCCAGCATGTCGAGGACAGGCCCGGGCGCGCCGCCATGCAGCGGCCCCTTCAGCGCGCTCAGCGCCGCCAGCACGGAAGAGGTGAGGCCGGCCTGGGTCGAGGCGATGACCCGCGATGCGAAGGTCGAGGCGTTGAAGCCGTGGTCTGAGATCGTGACGAGATAGGTATCGAGCGCCGCCACTTGCTCCTTGCTCGGCAATTTTCCAGTCAGCATGCGCAGGATATCGGCCGCCTGCGACAGTGCGGCATCGGGCGCAATCGGCTTTTGGCCGCGCTGCAGCCTAAGAACCGCGGGCAGGAAGACTGCGGGCGCTGCCAGAAGGCCGAGCGCTATATCCAAATCCTCGCCATCGGGCAGCCGGGCGATCAGCGCCCGCATCGCATCGACCGGCGGCAGTGCGAGCAGGGCGGCGTCGGCGGCCTCGATATGGGCGAAGGCTTTCGTTCGCGCGTTCGCCAGCCAGCCGCGCAATTCCGCTTCATCGAAGCTTCGCTCCATCAGGCCATCCAGCAACAGGGCGGCAACGCCCTCATAGGTCCCGCCCGCGACGAGATGATCCAGCGATACGCCGCGGATGATCAGCCGCCCCGCTTCGCCATCGACATCCGAGAGCTGCGTTTCGGCGGCGATGACGTCTTCCAAGCCGTTTTTCATATTGTTTCTCCTTTACGACAAAGGATGATCCGACCTAGTCTCATTGACGTCAATCTTGATGCAATTGATCAATATGAGGCTCCGATGCCGTGGCTGACCGCCGAGGAGGCGCTGCAGGCGCTGAAGACCAAGCCGCAGACGCTTTACGCCAATGTCAGCCGCGGGCGCATCCGCGCCAAGCCCGATCCCGCCGACCCGCGCCGCAGCCTCTACCAGGCCGCCGACGTGCAGCGACTGGCCGAACGCCATGCCGGCCGCCGCAAGGCCGAAACGGTTGCTGCCGAGACGATCCGATGGGGTGACCCGGTTCTCGCCTCGGCGATCTCCACCATCATCGCAGGACGGCTTTTTTATCGCGGACGGGATACCGCCGATTTCGCCGAGGCGGCGACGCTGGAGCAGACGGCGGCACTGCTCTGGAACGGCGCGGAAACGCTGTTCTCGGGCGCAGCAGCCGGAAATGGCCCGCCGTCGCTTCAGGCTGCTTTCCTGGCACTGGCCGGGCGGGTGACGGTGGACCTGCCATCGCTCGGCCGATCCCAGGCCGCCCTGCGGCGCGAGGCGCACGGCGTTCTCTCGACCATCGCCGATGCGCTGGCGCCAGGGCCTGCGGCCCAGCCGCTGCACCTGCGGCTGGCGGCAAGCTGGGAACGGCCGGATGCCGCCGATTGCCTGCGCCGGGCGCTGGTGCTGCTTGCCGATCACGAACTCAACGCCTCGGCCTTTGCGGCGCGGGTCACCGCCTCGGCGGGCGCGGCACTTTCGGCCGCCGTGCTCTCGGGTCTCGCAACGCTGACGGGGCCGCTGCACGGCGCTGCCTGGCAAGGCGTCGACGCCCTGATCGAGTCATCGTCGGCGCTCGGCGCGGAGCAGGCGATCCGCCGCTCGCTTGTCCAGGGCAATCACCTCTCGGCCTTCGGCCATCCGCTCTATCCCGATGGCGACATCAGGGCTTTGGCACTGCTTTCGCATTTTTCCCTGCCGTCGCAATTTGCCGCGCTTCGGGAAACCGGCGAGGAGATGGTCGGCGAGAAGGTCAATGTCGATTTCGCGCTTTCCGCCATGGCGGCCGCCTTCGGGCTGCCTCGAGAGGCGCCGATCATCATTTTTTCGCTTGCCCGTTCCACCGGCTGGCTCGCGCATGCGATGGAGCAGATCGAGAGCGGAGAGTTGATCCGGCCGCGCGCGCGTTATGCCGGGCCGGCGCCGCAGATGAGAAGCGGTGCCTGAGAATTCGCCGGTGGTCTCACCGGGCTGCTTTTTCGCCTAGGGAAATATCGGAATTCGGCTATCATGGCCGATATGGAAGAAGACGGTTGGCGGGCGCTTTCGCAAAAGCTGCTCCGCGCGGTCACGGGGGCTTTCCATGTATACGACGCTTCGCAACCTGTTTGTCGCCGCGCTGGCTGCCGGCTTCATTCCGCATGACGTGGCCTTGGCGCAGTCTGCGGGCTGCGCGATATCGCGTGACGCCGGCGCCCGCCAGGTGCTGAGCTGCCCCGGCGGCGTTAAGGTGACGGCAGAAGCCGGCGCGTCTTTCCGCCTCTCCGACCGCAACCGTGACGGCAGTCCCGATTCGGCGTCGCTGCGGCGCAAGGCCATTCTCGTCGATGTCGACAGCAGTCAGCACACAGGTGGCTTCCAGGTGGTGACGCCGCAGGCGATTGCTGCCGTGCGTGGCACGCAATGGGCTGTCGACGTCGCAGGCGGCAAGACCTCGGTGCTGGTGGTCAGGGGCAGCGTTGCCGTCCGTCGGCCGGCCGGCGAGCCGGTAGTGCTGTCGCCGGGCGAGGGCGTCGATGTGTCCAGCTCAACCGAACCTCTTGTCGTGCGCCGCTGGCCGGCGCCGCGCGTCGCGGCCCTTCTTGCCCGCCTCGGCCAATAACTATCATGAGCCATCGTCTGCTGACCGTGATCGCGCTGCTGTTCGCCGGTCTCTGGGGCGCGGCGCTCGGTTATCTCAATCTCAACGGCGAGGTGGGCCTTCTCGACCGGATGGAGGCGACGCTTGCGGATATCCGCAGCCTCGTCGTCGGCGCAAGAGAGCCGCCGCCCGTCGTCTCGATCGTCGCGATCGATGACCGCACCGCCGCCGCCCATGGCTATCCGCTCGACCGGGCCACGCTTGCCCGCCTTGTCGGCGCGATCAATGCGGGCAAGCCGAAAGCCCTGGCGCTCGACATTCTGCTCGTCGATCCGGGGCCGGAGGAAGGTGATGCGGCGCTGACCGCCGCCTTGCGCCAGGGGCCAACCGTCATCGCGGGCGCGGCCACCTTTGCGCAAAGCAGGCAGCGGGTCACCGATGCCGCCGAGGATCCGTTGGCCGCCATCCCCGAGGCAAACCAGCTTCTGCTGCCGCTCCCGCGCTTTGCCGAGGCAGCGGCGGTCGGCATCGTCAATGTCGCAACCGATCAGACCGGCACGCCGCGCTTCATTCCGCTGATTTCGCGCACCGCCGACCGACTGGATCTGGCTTTTCCGTTGCGTGCCGCCTCGGTGGCGCTCGGCGCCGATCCCGGTATCGAACGTGATGCCGTCATGCTCGGAGCGCTGCATATTCCCACGGATATCGGTCAACGCCTGCCGCTGACCTTCTATGGCGGGCGCGGCAGCATCGCCACCTTCAGCGCCGCCGATGCGCTTGACGGCAAGCTGCCGGCGGCGGCGGTGGCAGGCCGCATCGTTGTCATCGGTTCGACGGTCACCGGCGGCGGCGACGTCTTCCCGACACCGTTCGATCCCGTCATGCCCGGCGTCGAGGTGATGTCGACGGCAATCATCCATCTCGTCACCGGCGACGGCATGGTGCGCGACCACAGGATGAGGCTGATCGATGCCGGTATTGCCATCGGCCTGGCGCTCCTGCTCGTTTCGCTGATGGCTTGGCGGCGGAGTGCTGCGGGTTACCTCATCATGGTGCTGGTGCTGGTGGTCTGGGCCATGCTCAATCTGTCGGCCTTTGCCCATGGCTATTGGCTGAGTGCGGCTTTGCCGATCGCCGCGGCGTTGCCGCCGGCGGTGGCGCTCGGTGCGGCCGAACTCTGGCTCGACCGCGGCCGCGCCCGCCATTTCGCCGAGCAGAGCGCGCTCCTGCAACGCATCGAGGCTCCCGGCATGGGCGAATGGTTGGCGCGCGATCCGAATTTCCTTGCTGCGCCGGTGCGCCAGAACGCTGCGGTCGTCTTCATCGATCTCTCGGGCTTCACGGGTCTCAGCGAAAAGCTCGGACCGGTCAAGGTCAGCGAAGTGCTGAGCGGTTTCTTCGAAATCATCGACGAGGAGGCCCGCTCTCACGGCGGCGCCATCACCAGCTTCATGGGCGACGGGGCAATGATCCTGTTCGGCCTGCCGCAGCCGGCCGATGACGATGCCGCCCGCGCCGTCGCCTGCGCGGTCGGCCTCTGCGAGCGTACGCGGGCCTGGCTTGGCGCGCATGCGGGCTTTGCCGAGAAGAAGATCGGCTTCAAGGTCGGCGCCCATTGCGGCCCGATCGTCGCCTCACGGCTCGGCACCGGCGACCGGCAGCAGATCACCGCGGCGGGCGACACCGTGAATGTCGGCAGCCGGCTGATGGAAGTCGCCGCCCGCAACGGCGTCGAGCTAGCGCTGAGCGACGAAATCGTCCGTGCTGCAGGTGCTGACAGCGCGCTGCTGCAGGCCGGCGGGATGGAGGGGCCGTTGGAAACGGAGCTGCGCGGCCGGGCAAGCCATATCGACGCTTGGCTGTGGCGCAGCCGCACGCTTTGACAATCGCTGCGGGAGCGGCTAGGAACGGCGCAAATATCCCGCCGGCTGGCTCCGGCCATGGCGCATTTCGCGCCTGACAGCTCCGAAAGATCGAACTCATGACAGAATTCAACGGCGTCGTTCCGGCGATCGCCAAGGCGTTGCAGAAGCGCGGTTACGCCGAACTCACCCCGGTGCAGAAGTCGATGCTCGATCCTGATCTTGCCGCATCCGACGCTCTGGTTTCCGCCCAGACCGGTTCCGGCAAGACTGTCGCCTTCGGGCTGGCGCTGGCGCCGACGCTGCTTGAGGGCAGGGAACGCTTCGGCAATGCCGGCGCCCCGCTCGCCCTCGTCATCGCCCCGACCCGTGAACTTGCCCTGCAGGTGAAACGCGAGCTCGAATGGCTCTACGAGATGACCGGCGCGGTGATCGCCAGCTGCGTCGGCGGCATGGACATCCGCAGTGAGCGCCGTTCGCTCGAACGCGGCGCCCATATCGTCGTCGGCACGCCGGGCCGGCTCTGCGATCATATCCGCCGCAACGCGCTCGACATGTCGGAGCTGAAGGCCGCCGTACTCGACGAGGCCGACGAAATGCTCGATCTCGGCTTCCGCGAGGATCTGGAATTCATTCTTGACTCGGCGCCGGACGAGCGCCGGACGCTGATGTTTTCGGCGACCGTGCCGGCGGCGATTGCCAAGCTTGCCAAGAGCTATCAGCGCGATGCGGTGCGCATCAGCACCGCGGCCGAGGAAAAGCAGCATGTCGATATCGAATATCGGGCGCTGATGGTGGCTCCGAGCGACCGCGAGAACGCGATCATCAATGTGCTGCGTTATTACGAGGCGACCAACGCCATTGTTTTCTGTTCGACGCGCGCCGCCGTCAATCACCTGACCGCGCGCTTCAACAATCGCAATTTTTCGGTCGTGGCGCTTTCCGGTGAGCTGACGCAGAACGAACGCAGCCATGCGCTGCAGGCGATGCGCGACGGCCGCGCCCGCGTCTGCATCGCGACCGACGTCGCTGCCCGCGGCATCGATCTGCCCGGCCTCGATCTCGTCATCCATGCCGACCTGCCGACCAATCCGGAAACGCTGCTGCACCGCAGCGGCCGTACCGGCCGGGCCGGGCGCAAGGGCATCAGCGCCATGATCGTGCCGCTGAATGCGCGGCGCAAGGCCGAACGCCTGCTGGAGAATGCCGGCATTTCGGCTGCCTGGGCGCGGCCGCCGTCGGCCGAGGAGGTGAACGAGCGCGACGACGAACGGCTGCTCGCCGATCCCATCTTCAGCGAGGCGCCGCAGGAAGAAGAGCAGGGGTTGGTGCAGCAGCTTCTTGCGAGCCACGGCGCCGAAAAGCTCGCCGCCGCCTTCCTGCGTCTCTACCGCACCAATCATTCGGCGCCGGAGGATCTGATCGAGGTCACCGTGCAGGACGGGGGCAGCCGCAAGCGCCGCGACAATGCCGAGCCATACGCGCCGGCACAGAAGGGACCGCGCGAGGATTTCGGCCCCAGCGCCTGGTTCTCCGTCTCGGTCGGACGCAAGCAGAATGCCGAGCCGCGCTGGCTGATCCCGATGCTCTGCCGCAACGGCAATGTAACGAAGCGCGAGATCGGCGCGATCAAGATGCAGCCCGAGGAAACCTTTGTCGAGATTGCCGCGGCAAGCGCCGACAGCTTCCAGGAGGCGCTCGGACCGAACAAGACGCTCGAACGCGGTATCCGCGTGACCCGGCTTTCCGGCACGCCGGATTTCAGCCGTGCGGCGGCACAGAAGCCCTATGCCGGCAAGTCGTCCCGTGACGAACGGCCGGGCGATAACTTCCGCGACGAGCGACCGAAAAAGAAGTTCGGCAAGGGTTCGGGCGGCGGATATGCTGCGGCCGAGAATGCCGGCGGGGAGAAGCAGGATAGCAAGCCGTGGAGCAAGAAACCCGGCAAGCCTGGCTTCGATGGCCCGAAATCCGACAAGCCCAGATATGACAAGCCGAAATTCGAAGGCGCCAAATCCGAACGCCCGAAATACGAGGGCAAGGGCGGTGCCGGGCCGAAGAACAAGTTTTCGAAGAAGAAGCCCGGCTGATTTTGCCGCAGCCCTTCGCCGGTTCGGGCGGAGGGCTTTATCTGACGGTATGCGGCATCTCGCCATGAAGAACTATTGAATCGTTGGATTTTAATGCGGGACAGGGAGCATGACGACGATGAAACGCTCCGGCACACCGCGTCCCGATCCGGCCGCCTTTATTCTGGCCAACCTGCCGATTTCACCCGTCCCGGCCATTCCCGAAATCCTGCTGCATACGGCAGGACCCGCGAGTGGGCTTTGGCGGCTTGCCGGCCGGGGAGAGACCGACCCAGCGCCCTACTGGGCCTACCCCTGGGCCGGCGGCGCCGTGCTTGCCCGCCATCTGCTCGACCGGCCAGAGGTGGTCGCCGGCCGCCGCGTCGTTGATCTCGGCGCCGGCTCCGGGCTTGTCGCCATTGCGGCGGCCAAGGCCGGAGCTGCCGCGGTCACGGCGGTCGATGTCGATGCCAACGCCATTGCCGCAATCGGTCTCAACGCGGCGGTGAACGGCGTGAACATCCTGGTCGTCACCGCCGATATCATCGAGGCACCGCCACCGGAGGAGACGGATATCCTCGTTGTCGGCGACCTGTTCTATGATCCCGCGCTTGCCTTGCGGGTGATGGCTTTCCTGCGGCGTTGCCAGGCCGCCGGTATCGAGGTGTTGATCGGCGATCCCGAGCGCGCCCATCTGCCGCATGGGGAACTCACGCGAATCGCAACCCATGGGGTTGCGGATTTCGGGGCGGGATCCGCGGCCAAGGCGGTGCAGGCGGGCGTTTTTTCGCTTTCCGCGATGCTTAAAGACGCGACTAAGCCAGGAGGTCCGGCCGCAACAGCATGACCGGGCAGGGCGCTCCGGCCGGCAATTCCGGCGCATGCGGTGGGCGGATGATGAGGCAATCGGCTTGCGCAAATACTTTCATCATCGAGGAATCCTGCTTGGCGAAGGGCTCGGCCAGCCAGTTTCCGGCGGCGGACTTCGACAGTTTCGCCCTGATATAGTCTTGCCGGTGGTCGTTGGCGCGCAGCGTGACGGCCGCCTCCATCGTCGCGTCGCGTCGCACCGGCGGCAAGGAGGCGAGCTTGCGGATCAGCGGTTCCAGGAAGAGCAAGGAGCAGACGAGGCTCGAGACCGGATTGCCGGGCAGGCCGAGCACATGGGTCTCGCCGAAGCTGCCGACCATCAGCGGTTTGCCGGGACGCATGGCGAGGCGCCAGAAATCGAGCTGCATGCCGGCCTCGATCAGCGTCGCCTGGACCAGATCATGATCGCCGACCGAAGCGCCGCCGAGCGTGACGATGACATCGGCCCCGGCGTTCCGCGCCGTGTCGATTGCCGCGGTGATCCTGGCCTTGTCATCCGGGACGATGCCGAGGTCGAGCACATCGGCGCCGGCTTTGCGGGCAAGGGCTGCAATGCCAAAAGTATTGGACGCGATGATCTGCGAAGGGCCGGGTGTGCTTCCGGGCGGCAGCAATTCGTCGCCGGTCGCAAGGATGGCGATCAGCGGGCGCCGGAGCACCTCGACATCGGGTCGGTTCATGCCGGCTGCGACCGTCAGCCGCGAGAAATCGAGCACGGTGCCGGCGGGCAGCACAGCTTCGCCTTCGACGAAATCCTGGCCGCGGGGACGCACATGCTGACCCTGCCGGACGGGGAAATTGGTTCGGATACCGTCTTCGATCTTCTCAGCATCCTCCTGCAGCAGGACGCTGTCGGCGCCTGGCGGAACCGGCGCGCCGGTGAAGATGCGGACGGCTTCTCCGCGGCCGACGTTTCCCTCGAAGCCGTGGCCAGCGGCCGAGGTGCCGATGACTTTCAGCACAGCGCCCGGCTCCGGCGCGTCTTCGCGGCGCAGCGCATAGCCATCCATTGCCGATGCATTGAAGGGTGGCTGTGTCAGGCCCGCCGTGAGATCGACGGCAAGGACGCGGCCCTCTGCTTCGGCGAGCGGCAGCGTCTGCGATGCTGCGACCGGCTTTGCCCGTGAGAGCAGGCGGTTCTGTGCCTCGGTGACCGGGAGCAGGTTCATCTCGCCTCCGGATGACGGAAATCGCCGGATTTGCCGCCGGATTTTTCGAGCAGCCGGATGCCGCCGATCTCCATTGCCTTGTCGGCGGCCTTGGCCATGTCGTAGATCGTCAGGCACGCGACGGAGACGGCAGTCAGCGCCTCCATCTCGACACCGGTCTTGCCGGTCAGCTTGGCGGTTGCCGTGACGCGCAGGCCGGGCAGGGCCGCATCTTCCGCGATCTCGACCGTCACCTTCGTCAGCATCAGCGGGTGGCAGAGCGGGATCAGATTGGCGGTCTGTTTGGCGGCCATGATACCGGCAAGGCGGGCCGTGCCGATGACATCGCCCTTCTTGGCATTGCCTTGGCGGATGAGAACGAGCGTTTCCGGCGCCATTCTCACATGGCCTTCGGCGGTGGCGACGCGCACCGTCTCGGCCTTGTCGGAAACATCGACCATATGCGCTTCGCCTGACGCGTCGATATGGGTGAGGCCGGGCTTTCCGCCGCTCATCTTATTCGGCCGCGATTGCCGCTTCGCCGATGAGCAGCGCGCGGGTGGCGGCCGTCACGTCGTCCTTGCGCATCAGGCTTTCGCCGACCAGGAAGGTATTGATGCCGGCGGCCTGCAGGCGCTTGCAATCGGCATGGGTGAAGATGCCGCTTTCGCCGACGAGGAGCCGGTCATCAGGAACCATCGAGGCAAGCGTCTCGCTGACGGTCAGGCTGACTTCGAAAGTCCTGAGGTTGCGGTTGTTGATGCCGATAAGCGGCGAGGAGAGCTTCAGCGCGCGTTCCATTTCCGGCGCGTCGTGAACCTCGACCAGCACATCCATGCCGAGCGAAAAAGCTTCGTCCTGCAGACGCTCCGCCTCGTCGTCGGTCAGCGACGCCATGATCAGCAGAATGCAATCGGCGCCCCAGGCGCGGGCCTCATGGACCTGATAGGTTTCGAACATGAAGTCCTTACGCAAAGCGGGCAGGGCGCAGGCGGCACGCGCCGCCGTCAGGAATTCCGGCGCCCCCTGAAAGCTTGGCGTATCGGTGAGCACGGAAAGGCAGGCCGCGCCGCCGGCTTCGTAGGCCTTTGCCAGCGCCGGCGGATCGAAATCCGGACGAATGAGGCCCTTGGAGGGACTTGCCTTCTTGATCTCGGCGATCAGGCCGAAACGGCCAGCCTCACGCGTGGCCGTAAGCGCCTGGTAAAAACCGCGCGGCGCGGACTGCCCGGCCTGCATTGCCTTCAGGTCGGCCAGCGACACCGTCGCCTTGGCGGCGGCGATTTCCGCACGCTTGTAGAGTTCGATCTTCTTCAGGATATCGCTCATCCGGCAATCCTAATCGATATCGTTGGAAACGGCGATGAGTTTGTCGAGAGCGAGCGCCGTGGCGCCGCTATCGAGCGAATGCGCGGCAAGCGTCATGCCGTCGCGGATCGTTTCGACCTTGCCCGAGATGACGAGCGAGGCGGCAGCATTGGCCAGCGAGACATCGCGGTAGGCGTTTTTCGCGCCGCCGAGAACCTCGCGAAGTGCCGCAGCGTTGGCGACACCATCGCCACCCTTGATATCGGCGAGCACGCAGGGGCTGACGCCGAAATCGGCGGGTGACAGCTCGAAGGTGCGGATCTTGCCGTCTTCGAGAGCAGCAACCTTGGTGATGCCGGTTGTGGTGATCTCGTCGAGACCGTCGCCATGGACCACCCAGACGCATTCGGAACCGAGATCGCGCATGACTTCGGCCAGCGGCACCAGCCATTGCGGCGAAAAGACGCCCAGCAGCTGGCGGCGGACACCGGCCGGATTGGAGAGCGGCCCCAGAAGATTGAAGATGGTGCGGGTGCCGAGTTCGACGCGGGACGGGCCGACATGGCGCATGGCGGAATGATGAAGCTGCGCGAACATGAAGCCGACGCTGGCCTCCGCAATGCAGCGGGAAATGATCTCGGGACCGACATCGATATTGACGCCGAGTGCAGCCAGATTGTCGGCCGCGCCGGATTTCGAGCTCAGCGCCCGGTTGCCGTGCTTTGCCACCGGCACACCGGCGCCGGCGACGATCAGTGCCGCCAACGTCGAAATATTGTAGGTGCCGCTGGCATCGCCGCCGGTGCCGACGATGTCGATGGCATCGGCCGGCGCCTCGACGGTCAGCATTTTCGACCGCATGGTGGTGACGGCGCCGACGATCTCGTCGACGCTTTCGCCGCGCACGCGCAGCGCCATCAGGAAGCCGCCGATCTGCGAAGGCGTCGCCTGGCCCGACATCAGGATGTCGAAGGCGGCACGCGCCTCGTCACGCGTCAGCGGCTCGCGGTTTGCGGCCTTGGCCAGGAACGGCTTCAGATCGGTCATAAAACCTCCCAAAGCATGACACCGGAGCGGCGTTCGGGGACGTCATGCTCTAACTGTTGAACTCGACAGGATTCAGAGTTAGGCCACCGCGCCTAAAATCATCCTGTTCTAGAGCATGATGCCGAAAAGTGTGAGCGGTTTTCGGATGACATCATGCTCTAACTCTTTAATTTAGAACAGGATTCAGATTTTAGGCCGACCGGGCCTAAAATCATCCTGTTCTACCGGGCCGCCGTCTGTTCGGCGAGCGTCTGGTTGACCTCAGCGCCGTACTGCGTCTGCAGCAGGTTGACCATCTGATCGAGAATATCGTCGCCGGCGGCATTGGCCATGGCGGTGAGCTGGGCATCGCGGTTGTTCAGCACGTCGCCGGTCGGCTGGCTGTTGACCTCGGTGACCTTCATCAGGATCTGCGTCGAGGGATCGGCGCCGACCGCGCTCGCCACCGTGTCGACAGGGCCGGAGAAGGCGGCCTTGACGCCGGCGCGGCCGAGAACCGCATCGTCGGTGGAACGGGTGATGCTGCTCTTGCTTTCGACGGCGATGCCGAGCGGCGCCGCAATGTCGGCAAGGGCGGTGCCCTTTTGCGCCTCGGCCTTCAATTCGTCGGCCTTTTTGGCGAGTTCGGCCTTCTGCTGCTCCGCCGTCCAGTCCTCGACGGCTTTTTCGCGCACCTCGGCGATCGGGCGGTCGCGGTCCGGTGTGATTTCGCGGACGTTGAACCAGACATAGCCGTCATTGCCGATCGGAAGCGGCGGCGCATCGACGCCGACCTCGGTCTTGAACGCTTCCCCGAGCAGCTGCTGTTTGACGGGGATATCCTTGACCTCCTTGCCGTCCTTGTCGGCACCGGTCGCGTCGACCGCATCGACGGTCATGGCCTTGAGCTTCAGCTGGGCGGCAATATCTTCAAGCGTGGCGCCGCCAGCGCGCAGATCCTCGATCTGGTCGTGAACGTTGATCACTTCCTGAGAGGCATTGGAAAGCGCCAGCTGCTTGCGGATCTCCTCCTTCACCTCGTCGAAATTCTTCACCGTTTCCGCCTTGATGTTGGTGATGCGCAGGATGACAGGACCGAAGGAGCCGTCGACAACCGGCGTCGTGCCGCCATCCTTCGAAACCGCGAAGGCGGCATCGGCGACGGCCTGGTCTGGAACCTTGTCCTTGGTGAATTCGCCAAGCAGCACGTCGCTTGCCGTCTTGCCCTGGTCGGAGACCAGCTGATCGAAGCTGGTGCCGCTCTTCAGCGCGGTTTCGGCGGCGGCGGCAAGATCCTTGCTGGTGAAGGTCAGCTGCTCGATGGTGCGGCTTTCGGGCGTACGGTAGCTATCCTTGCCCTTATCGAAAGCCTCGCGCACCTGGTCGTCGGTGACGGACGCGACATCGGCGATGTCGGCCGGCTGCAGCTTGAGATAGGCGATCTTGCGATATTCCGGCGCGCGGTAACGCTGCTTGACGCCCTCGAACCAGGTGGCCAGCACGTCGTCGGCCGGCGCCTTGATCGGTTCGATATTGGCGTTGGTCAGCAAGAGGTAGTCGACAGCGCGGCTTTCATCGCCATAAAGCTTCATTGCGTCGACCAGCGTCTTCGGCGCGGTGAAACCGTTGGAAACCGCATCGACGATCTGGCTGCGGACGGCGACCTTGCTGCGCTCCTTGATGTAATCGTCCTGGTGAATGTTGGCATTGCGCAGGCGCGAGACGAACAGCTCGCGATCGAACTGGCCGTTGACGGCCTTGAACGCCGGATCATCGCCGATCAGCTGGGCGAGGCGATCCTCGGAGAGGCCGAGATTCATGTCTGCGGCGAGCTGGTCGAGCGAAGCGCCCGCAATGAGCTGAGAGAGGACCTGCTGTTCGACGCCGAAGGCACGGGCCTGTTCCGGCGTAAGGCGCATGCCGAATTGCTGGCCGAGGCTTGCCACCTGACGCTGATAGGCGAGGTGGAATTCGTTGACGCCCACACGCTGATCGCCGACGGTCACGACCGTGGTGCTGTTGCCGCCTGATATCAGCTCGCGCGATACGCCCCAGACGCCGAAGGAGGCGACCAAGAGAAGCAGGAGCAGCTTGGCAACCCAGGTCTGAGCAGCTCTTCTCAGAAAATGGAACATGGAAACGCAAACCTCGCAGTATTCATTGACCCGCGCGCGGGCGGACATTCGACGTTCCTTAGAACAAACCCGACAGGAAATGAAGGGTTGTCACGCGAAAAGCTGCGCAGAGCGGCGGTGGCGACGCAAGGCGTTGACGGCAAACAAAAGATCGGCTTCGGCGGAACCTTTCGGGCCGCCATTTCGTTGAAGCGGCATCCCATGAAACAGGAGCAGACCATGGCAGATTTGAAAACCGCTTCCGCCGAATCCACCGCTGCGCGCGTCAAGGCGGATATCGCAGCAGACGATCTGTCGGCGCAGGTCACGGCACTCCGTGAAGATCTGTCCAGACTGACGGACAGTGTGCGGGCGCTGGGGCAGGGGGCGAAGTCGGTGGTTACGGACGAAGCTTCGCTGATGACGGAACGGCTGCGCGACAAGGTTCGCGAAGAACCGATCATGGCGCTCGCGGTGACGGCGGGCATCGCCTATGTTTTCGGCCTGCTGAGCCGCCGCTGATACGGAATTCCGGACAGAAAAAAGCCGGACGCAAGGCGCGCCCGGCTTTGAGTGATGTCCGATAGTTATGTCTGGGATATCAGCGGCGAATGGCGCGGCCGATGAAAATCAGAAGGCAGGCTCCAATGAAGCCGGTGATCAGGTAACCCAGCCAGCCGGCCAGCGGCTGAATGTGCAAGAGACCGAGAATCCAGTTGGCGACGATCGCGCCGACGATGCCAAGCAATATATTCATGAGCACGCCCATGCTGCTGCTCATAACTTTTTCCGCCAGCCAGCCGGCGATACCGCCGATGATGATGGCTGCAATCCAACCCACGCCTTCCATGGTAATCCCTCCTGGTAAACCGACTCGCAGGAAAGCACGAAACTACAGAAAGTTCCACTCCTGGAGGAACTTAGGCGATTATGGCTGCAACAGGGTGACCGGCGTCTCCAGCAGGTAGGCAATCAGCTGGAAAAGCAGACCAGCCACAGCAAGCATCGCGAAGCCGAAAGGCATGATCAGGCTTTTGCTAAACATTCTTTCCTCTCCCCCTTTGAGTAAACAATAAGCCTAAGTGCGGTCGACGCAATATTATTATTAACGGATAGTTAAGAGTGATATTTAAGTAAAATTGCAAATACCACCAATGTAGTATGGTGGTCCGCTGCGACAGGCGATGAAATACACGGTTTCCGGGTAACATCACCGTCCATAGGCAAACAATTCAACATCTCATGGAGCTTTTACCTGACGTAACCTGGGCCATTAGGAGAATAGGGCGCGCAGGAACATGCCCCGATTTGGTGCACGGATTGATTTTGGCGCAGACTGCATCATTTTTCCTGGAGTTCGGCTCTATCAGGGAAAAACTCGATGTCAAAAGCTGCGATCGCCTTTGCCTGCCTCTGCCTGCTGACGCTTTCCGCTTGCGGCAACACCGCCTACGGACTGAAGAAGGATGGACAGCAGGCCAGCCACGCAATGGACAACGCGACGCATCGGGTGCTCTCGGCCGGCGCCAAGAAATAACGGCAGCAGCGAAACGAGCCATCACCGGGCGGCCAAGCTTACATGAAAAAAGCCCGCCTGGGGTGAGGCGGGCTTGGCATAACAGAGAGAATGGACGGATGGAAACCGTCTCGACTAATACAGCATTTCCTTAAGCGTATGGCCTTGCGTCATTCGAACGTAACGCGGCCGACAGATTCCGGCCGCGACCGCCAGGATCGGGTTTAGAAATTGCCCCAATTCTGAGCGCGGGCACGGGCGCGAATAATCCGATATTCGCGACCGCCATAGAGCGAACCGATGGTCAGCAGAAGCGTCAGAACGTCCCAGATGATATGCATGTTATCCTCTCAGGTTGGACGGCTCTGCCGTCAATCGGTGAAGGTACAATAGCAATCTTTCAAACCTGCTTATATGACAAGAAATCGGGATAGGCGGGGAAGCGGGAAGGGCGCTTCATGAGGAGACGGAGTCGCCATCTTGGGAGCAGTAAGGTGAACAGATCAGCCGGTGGCCGGCCATGACAATTTTCTCCGTCCGCCACATCACGGCCTATCGTTACCGCAGAGAGGTCGATTTCGGCGAGCATCGCCTGATGTTCCGGCCGCGCGACAGTTTCGACCAGCGGCTGATCGAGGCGTCGCTGACGACCTATCCTGAGCAAAGCCATGTGCGCTGGATCCACGATGTTTTCGGCAATTGCGTGGCGCTGGTCGATTTTTCGCGGCCGTCGTCCGAGCTTCGTTTCGAAACCTGGATTACGCTCGACCACACACCCCAGTTCGCCCCGGATATTCGAATCGACGAGGCAGCGCTCACCTATCCCTTCTCCTACGACAAGGACGAAATCGCCGATCTCGCGCCGGCGATGCAGCGCCACTATCCCGATCCGGGCGATGAGATCGGCCGCTGGGCGCGCCGCTTTGTGCGCCTGGGGCACCCGACTGAGACGGGGCACCTGCTGATGACGCTCTGCTATGCCATTCGGGAAAGCTTCGTTTATGCGCGGCGCCATGAACATGGGACGCAGGCACCGCTTGAGACCTTGCATCTTCGCTCCGGCACGTGCCGGGATTTCGCGCTTCTGATGATGGAGGCAGCACGCACGCTCGGCCTGGCAGCGCGATTCGTCAGCGGCTATGTTTACGTTCCCGATCGGGACGGCTCCACCGTGCTCGGCGGCGGCTCCACACATGCATGGTGCCAGATCTATCTTCCCGGGGCCGGGTGGGCGGAGTTCGATCCGACCAACGGCATCGTCGGCAACCGCGATCTCATTCGCGTGGCCGTTGCCCGTGATCCGCGCCAGGCCGTTCCTTTGAGCGGCAGCTATGACGGCGACGGGTCGGATTTCGACAGCATGACGGTGCAGGTCAACGTGACCACGCAGCCGGCGGCGTTAAAAGAGGGGTAATGGTGGATCGCCGCGGCTGGATGACAGTTGCGCGGCCGCTGGAACCGGGCAGCGCAATCGGCGTTCCATACTCACCTCCGCCCATGCGGGGAGAGGAGGACGAGGAAGCCACAATGAAGATACGCGCCGGGTTTCATCTGGGCTATGAATGCATCCAGCCGACGCCAATGCTGCTGGTGCTCAACATTCACCCCTCCCGTCGCGCCGATCTTCTGAGCGAGCAGGTCCTGACATTCGACCGGCCAATCGAAGTCTGGGAATATACCGACAGTTTCGGCAACGCCTGCAGCCGGATCATCGCTCCGCCCGGGCTGACGACGATTTCGACGAGATTCGAGATTTACGATACGGGGCAACCCGACGTCGTGCCCACCGAGGCCGTACAGCACGCGATCAAGGACCTGCCCGACGAGGTGCTCGTCTTCCTGCTTGGCAGCCGTTACTGCGACACCGACAGGCTTTCGGATTTTGCCTGGAAAACCTTCTCGTCGACGCCGCTCGGCTGGGCGCGCGTGCAGGCGATCTGCGACTTTGTGCATGACCACATCACCTTCGACTATCAGAAGGCCGACGTTCTCAGGACCGCGCATGGCGGCTTTACCGACAAGAGCGGCGTCTGCCGCGACTTCGCCCATCTCGCCATGGCGCTTTGCCGATGCATGAATATTCCTGCCAGATATTGCACGGGCTATCTCGGCGATATCGGCGTTCCAGCCGATCCCAATCCAATGGATTTCAGCGCCTGGTTCGAAGTCTTTCTCGGCGGCCACTGGCACACGGTCGATGCCCGCCACAACACGCCGCGTATCGGCAGAATATTGATGGCGACCGGCCGCGACGCCACCGACGTCGCCATGTCGACGGCGTTCGGCCCGGCAACACTCTCCCGCTTCGAGGTGATCACCGAGGAAGTGGCGGAATAGGCACTCAGGGGGCGAGCAAATCCTATGCTTTCTTGAGGAATTCCGTTTTCAGCACCAGGCCCTTGACCTGCTTGGTGTTGCACTCGATCTCGCCGGGATTGTCGGTCAGTCGAATGCCCTTGACCAGTGTTCCGCGCTTCAGCGTCTCCGAGGTGCCCTTGACCTTCAGGTCTTTGATGAGAGTCACGGAATCGCCGTCGTGAAGCTGGCTTCCGTTGCTGTCTTTTACGATAATGTCCTCGGCCATGATGTCCTCGCTTGATGATGCGAGACGCAAAATCATGGCGACGGGAGATAGTCAACCGCCGCGAGGGGCGGCAAATGCAAAGCACGCGGAGTCTGCTGCAGCGCACTGAACGGATTTATCGAGCACAAACCGGTGGGATTCAACTTGCTTCAAGCTCGCCGGTCCAGCGGTTTCGCCCCTTCCAGTATGAGCAATCCGGGCAGGCCTCGCCAAGCGGATAGTCAATTCCCTCCTCGTGAGGGCAGCCGACGATTCCATCCATCGCCACCACCGATTTCACGTCATTCTCGCGCAGGAATGCCACTATCTCGGCGACAACGGTTTCGTCCGTCCTGAGATCACCGGTTTCAGCAAACCATCGGCGCAGGTCGGCCGGCTCCGAATGCGGCGCCGGGATGATGCTGACGGCCACCTTGGTGGCGCGGCGATTGTCAGGACCATAGTAAGCGATCGTACCGACGGGATAGCTGCGGATACCTCGCTTGGTCTTTTTCTCGAGCCATTTCCGTGGTTGCCAGCCCAATTTCATCGCACTGCTCGCCTTTCGTGGTTTGCTATTCTATCCCGTCTGGTTCACGGGACACAATCCGATACTCAACGAATATGGGCCGAGGATATGGCGCGTAAGAAATAATGGATCAGGGTATCGCCAAGGGAAAAAGCGGCTGCAGCCGACGACATCTATTGGATGCGACACACAGGCAAGGGGTGGCGCGGCTCAAGCGGTGGCACCCCTGCCTGGTATCGGCCCGATGACCGACGAACTTGAAGCTTTCGCACGCTTCTTCAACATCGATGCCGACCTTGTTGCCGCGGCCGCCGAACGCTTGGCCGAGACGGAATCGGAACGCTCCATGGCATCGGACGCTATCCGGCGCTTTTCGGCTGCATTGCCCGAGGATGAAAAGACGGAGATGCTTGCCCGCCTGATCGAAGGCGATCCCGATATGGCAAACGAATTGCGGCGACGCGCCCGAAGCCTCTCTGTCGCCGCGACCGTCGCAGTCAAACCGGGGCCAACAGTCGCGGAGCTGCAAACCCGTGCCGGTGTGATCCGCGATGCTCGCAAACGTAAGGAGGACGAGCGGCTGGCGGCAGAGCGAAAACGGAAGGAGGCGGAAGAGGCCCGCGCTCGCCGCGCCTGGCTGAACACCATCATAGAGCGGGGCGATCATGTCTGGCGCGAGATCGAGGTCGAGATCGAACGCCGCAACGCTTCCGGCTACGACAAAGCAACCAGCCTTCTCGTCGACCTGAAAACGATCGCTGACGAGGACGGCGATACCGCCGACTTCACCCGCCGCCTGCATTCGATCCTCGAAAACCACGCCCGAAAAGAGCGCTTTATCGCACGGCTGAATGTTTCGTTCGCAGCTCTGATGCCGTCATAAGCCCAGGAGTCGGCCATGCACGCTTCTGGCCGGCCTCAATTGGCGCCTCGGCAAAACTGAGACCAAGGTCCGATCCGACCCGGACTTCGTGCCGATACCAAACGCTTGGTTGCTGCAATAGGTTTTCGCGGCGGGGCGGAATTGCGGAGTTTTATAGCCGTGACGAAATTTATCGTTGTAGGAATGATACTGACGCCGGTGATCTTCTGGGGTTCTATCGGCGTCTGGGTCTACTCGCTATTATCGTGAGGAGGCCCCACACCTTGAGTCCTCGATCATAACATCGGGTAGTCGGGCGAAGCGAAGTCATGGCCGGCGACGGTCCTGGACAATCTCAAATCAAACCAGAATGATGGTCAAAGCTCCTGACCAAGAGCGCAGATCGACTGGAAGGCTGAGCCCGGTTCATTGTCTTGGCACGAGCCCGTCAAGCAGGAAATCCAGACCTTTCTTGAAAGCGCCGTCCCAATCATTATCCAGCAACAGACGCGCACGCTCGATCGTCGGATATTTTTCGCTGAAATGAGCAAGGCGCTGCTGCGCGGCGGCCATGTCGTCGTCGGAAAGGTCGAAATTCGCACGGGTGATGGTCGCCCCGATCACATAGTTCCAAAGCGACCATATTGCGCCGTTCAAATCTACCTCTGCGACACCGGCTTCAGATAAGATCCTGCCCAGCAGTTCCAGGCGACTGAGGATGTTCGGGCCGAGCGCCCGGCGCGGCAGCAGCGATGCCGACCAGGGATGGCGCAGCATGTTGGCGCGCCAGTCCTCGAGCATGTGAAAGATTGCGCCGCGCCAGTCGGTAGCCTCGATCCCTTGCGGCGGCCCGCGATATTCGAGAACTGAGTCGAGCGCCAGATCAAAAACTTCCTCTTTGTTGTCGACGTGCCAATAAAGGCTCATCGCGCCCGCGCCGAGGCGATCGGCCAGGCGGCGCATCTTCAATCCGTCGACACCTTCGGCGTCCAGCAGTTCGACCGCGGTCGCCACGATCCGTTCGATCGAAAGCGCCCGTTCACTGCCCGCCTGCTGCATGGGCGGGACCGACCCGGCTTGCCGTTGAGGTCGTTTACCCTGAGCGCCGCCGCCTTTGGCTGCCATGCGTCCTTCCTAAATGATCTGAAGGTCGTTTTAAGCCGACAAAGCCGCGAATGTCGACTCCGGCCGATTGACTCGTACAACGTACGATGCGATTTTATCGTACGTTGTACGAGTCAAGTATGCGACGATCGAACGAGAATTCAACCGGAGACCGCGGGCGCCATTGCTCGTAGTCCGCGCGGCCAAGAGAAAATCATGTCACGCACCATCAAACATCTGCTTATCGGAGGACTGATCATCATGACCACGGGAATTTCCACTGCGACGACGGCGAATGCGGGCGACCTCAAACCAACCATCGTCAATCCGAAAAACCTCTACGACCCGACGCCGAACGGCTACAGCACGGCGGTGATCGCACCGCGCGGCGCCCGGTTGGCCTATATCTCCGGGCAGGGTGGCCAGGACAGCAGCGGCGCCTTGTCGCCGGACTTCGCCGCCCAGGTTAAGCAGGCCTACGCAAATCTGCGCGCCGCTCTCGATGGGCTCGGCGCAAGGCCGGATCAGGTGGTCAAGCTTACGGTCTTCGTGGTCGATCACGACATGTCCAAGCTCGAAGTGCTGACCAGAAACGTCAAGGAAACCTTCGGCGCGGCGCTGCCGGCGCAGACGCTTGTCCCGGTTCCCAAACTTGCAATAGACCCGATGCTCTTCGAGGTCGAAGCCGTCGTCGTTCTGGAATAAACGGCCGCCGCGTAGCGAACTCATGCTAAAACGGCTCCTTGACAAAGCTATCGCTTTCAAATCTCCGACACATACGCGTGCGCCGTCTGGGCGCACCGATTTCGTTCGGAGATAAACATGCATCACAAAAGAAAGCGCCCTCGCAAAGCTGCGTGCGGACTTTGCAAGCTGCATAAGAACGCGGGCAACTGCCCACGTCATAAGAACATGCAGTTGGGCAACCTGCGTCGATACTTGTCCGGGTCTGAGCAACTCCGCTGCCAGGAGATTAAGGTGTCGGGCATGGATGGGAATTATCGGCAGTAGCCACACGGTATTGGATAAAAAGAAAGGTCGGCGCGAATGGTCGCTCCGACCTTTCTTTGATTGCATCAGCACGGTGCCAGTACATCCGTGGTCACCAGCAGAGGCTATCGGATAGATCGAATCTATGCGCCTTGTGAATTTATGCAAGAAGTAGGCGGTGCCGATTTAGGGCTAGGCGAGGGAGGAGCCTGCCGGGTAACTTTGCCACGACAATCGCACCGCCCGCCTCACCAGCTGGCGATTTCATCCGCCTGCATTCGGTCTCTTAGGGTCATGCCTCAAGACCGCCGCATCGGGCGGCTGAACGCCAGCACATAAAATGGAAATGGCGGAAGAGGTGGGATTCGAACCCACGGTACGGTTTCCCGCACGCCGGTTTTCAAGACCGGTTCCTTAAACCACTCGGACACTCTTCCAAGTAATTGAGAAGCTGTAAGAAATTCCGTTTCGGGATTTCCTGTGCATCGGTGGTTTCTGCCGATTTGCTGCCCATTCACTCACAGGCCGGCTTTTTAGCAGCTTTGATCGCAGCGTCAACTTGTTCTGCAGAGAAGCGGCTTTGACAGCCGCTTCTCTCTGCCGTCGTCAGACCAGGACGGTGAAGTTGTCAAATGCGAGCTGCGGAAAGCCCGTCGGCTCTACATCTGGCTGAATATCGAAGCGGATGAAATCGACTGCTCCCAAGGCTTCCAGCGAAATGTGCTGACCATCGGCAATGGTGTCGCCATAAACCGTCAGCGACATCTCGCTCACCTTGTTGCCGCCGATATAGCCTTCGAACGTCACAAGGGCATCGACACCTTGATAGGCCGGGTCGAAAACCGTCGCGACGTCGACACCCTCCACGGTGAAGAGTTTGCCGTCAACGCGATCGAAGAATGGATTGTAGGGGTTGGTGACGACGTATTCGTTGCCGCCGGATTCGGCGACCGTCCACAAATTGCCGTCGAGCTTGTCGCCAAACTTGAAACCGGCATAACCCGAGGCGATATCCGGCTGCCCGGGATATTGCGTCGGAGCATTCTCGAAATCGATGGAATACAGCCCTTGCGGAGGCGTATGCACGCCGATGTTGAGATTGGCGACATCCGTGCCGCCTTTTCCATCGGAGATCTTGAAGGAGAATCTCTCGGCGAAGACTTCACCGGACTCAAGGCTTGCGGGATCACTGACCGTGTAACTATAGCTGCCGTTGCTCCAGATCGTCAGCGTTCCGTGCTCACCCTCGATGGTCAGATATCCTGCTTCACCCGCCTTGTTGGGAATTCTTATTCCGTTGACGAACTGAACCTGAAGCAGGTCACCATCGGAATCTGAGGCGCTGTCGAGAAGGTTTCCTTCAATGGCTTCCGCTGGTGCGTAGTCGTGGACCGACACGTCAGGCACTGCTGGTTTGTGATTTGCCATAGCTCGTCTCCCTAAAGATGAGCGTGGAAAGGACGCCGGGCTACGACCCGAACGCGGCAAATAAACTTTCTACTCCACTTTGAGTCAAGCAACAAACTACACGCCCCAAGGGAGTGACTGCCGCGGTTACCGCTGCAGGCCACGCCCAACAGCGTGAAGAGCAAGCCACTCCACTACCCTGAGGTGAAAGCTCCAACTCCAGCGGAGATTGGCGGCCTCCTGGCGCTCGGTGGCCGTTAACCTTCATGTCGCAGCTGTTTCGCTCCGGGGCATCTCGCGCTCCGAAAGCTGGCTTTGCAATTGCCAAATGATCCGCATCGGCACGCCGATTGCGGCTCTGACTGCAGCCATGGAAGGGCAGGGCGGCAGCTTCGCGTTAGCGATCTGTAAACCATAATCATTAGAATTGTCGCTATCGCTTCGAAAACGTTCGTAAATTCGCCACGAACCTAGCAAATTTAAAGTCTCGTTAGGCGGGTGGGCATAAGGCGTTATTGGCCCAAGATGGGGCAAGGTTCCTTAACCATAACGATCTTTGAGCGGCGTGGGACATATGACATTGGGATACGGGGCGACGTCTTTCGCAACGACAGCGCGATGGCTGGCGATATCGGCGATGTGTGCGACGGTTGCGGCATGCGGCACGACACAGGCCGTGCCGAAGAAAAAAGCCCATGGCAAAGAGTATTTCTCGGAATCCGAATATGGCGTGAAGGCCAGCCCCCGCGTCGCCACCGGCAACAACATTCCGAAGGGCGGCGGCCGCTACATCGTCGGCAATCCTTATGTCGTGAAGGGTAAATGGTATTATCCGAAGGAAGACTTCTCCTATAGCAAGGTCGGCATTGCTTCCTGGTATGGTTCGGCCTTTCATGGACGCCTGACGGCGAACGGCGAAGTCTACGACCAGATGCATCTTTCCGCCGCGCATCCGACTTTCCCGCTGCCGAGCTATGCTCGTGTCACCAATGTCGAGAACGGCTCATCGATCATCGTGCGCGTCAACGATCGCGGTCCCTATCACGAAGGACGCATCATCGACCTTTCCAACAAGACTGCCAACATGCTGGATCTGCAGCACAGCGGCACCGGCAAGGTGCGCGTGCAATATGTCGGCCGCGCTCGTATGGACGGCCACGACATGCCCTATCTGATGGCTTCCTACGTACCGAAGGGCAGCCGCATTCCCGGCGTCAATCCGGAAGGGCAGATTGCAAGCGGCGTAATGGTTGCCTCCAACAGCCGCAAGATCACCCGCGATCAGCTGCAGAGCGCCGAAGATTACGAGGCGCAGCCGGCCAAGGTGCCGGTGCCGATGTCGGCGACCTCCTATGCCGGCTCGACGCCGAGCGCGCGCTACAATGCGGCGCCTGCGCTTGCCCCGGGCGCCCAAGTTCTGGTGGCGCCAACGGCCCCGTCTTCAAACGCCGCGCCGGCCTTCGATCAGATGGTCGTGCTGCCGGAGATCGGTCCCATGCCCTATGAACGCCCCTATGGCGGCTCTCAGCCTTCCCTCGCGCTCGGCTATCAGAACGAGGGCGTGAAGACGGTGACGGTCGACCTCGCCTTCGACGCGGTGATGGTGCGCAATGACGGGCTGACGCAGGCCTCGATCCTTGCCTCGGCCAAGCGCCAGCAGGCAAAATCCGCGGCGCGCTGAGCATGGCGATTGCATCGGATTTCGCCGCGCTCTAACCTTCTCAAAACTGCCGTTCACCGATGGGACTTGCGATGCTGAGGCCTGTGCTTCGCCTTCTAGAGCGGTTGCGCTTTTCACCGAAGCGCAGACCCGCTCTAGCCTTTTGTTTTTCCGCAATTCCGGAGGCAAAACCGCTCGGCACTTTTGCCGCATTTGCTCTTGCATGCCTGATGCCGCTCGCCACAGGCGCGCAGGCAGCCGATGGCGGCGGCGCCGGTTTCGCCACCAAGGCGGCGCAGGCCTATATGATCGAGGCATCGACCGGCACGGTGCTTCTCGCCAAGAACGAGGATCAGGGCTTTTCGCCGGCTTCGCTTGCCAAGCTGATGACGATGGATCTCGTTTTCGAGGCGGTGACCAAGGGCCAGATCACCCTCGACACTGAATATCCCGTTTCCGAATATGCCTGGCGCGCCGGCGGCGCCCCGTCGAGGACGGCGACGATGTTTGCCGCCCTGAAATCGCGCGTGCGCGTCGAAGACCTGATCAAGGGCATCGCCATCCAGGGCGCCAATGACAGCTGCATCATCCTCGCCGAGGGCATGGCCGGAAGCGAGCAGCAATTCGCCGAATCGATGACGCGCCGCGCCCGCGAAATCGGCATGGAGAAGGCGGTGTTCGGCAATTCCACCGGCCTTCCTGATGGCAAGAGCAAGGTGACGGCGCGCGAGATGGTGACGCTTGCCGCCGCCCTCCAGCAATCCTATCCCAATCTTTACCCTTATTTTGCCCAGGCCGATTTCGAGTGGAACAAGATCTTCCAACGCAACCGCAACCCGCTGCTCGGGCTCGATCTCGGCGCTGACGGACTTGCCACCGGCTTTACCGAGGGTGAGGGTTATTCGATCGTCGCCTCGGTCCAGCGCGACGGCCGGCGGCTGTTTCTGGCGCTCGCCGGAATCGCCTCCGACAAGGAGCGGACGGAAGAGGCCAAGCGTGTGCTCGAATGGGGCCTGACGGCCTTCGAGAACCGGCAGATTTTCGCCGAGCATGAAGTGATCGGCGCAGCCAGCGTCTATGGCGGCACGGCGCGCACCGTCGATCTGATCGCCAAAGCACCGGTCAGCGTCTATATTCCGGTCAGCAATCCCGACCGGCTATCGGCGCGCATTGTCTATCGCTGGCCGCTGACAGCGCCGGTGCAGCCGGATTATCAGGCCGGCACGCTTAGGATATTCGCCGGCAGCCGGCTTCTCAGGGAAGTCCCGCTCTATACCGCGCAGGCGGTGGGTGAAGGCTCGCTCAGCAGCCGCGCCGTCGATGCCATGCTGGAGCTCGGCGAATCGCTGTTCTTCTCCTGGCTCTGGGACAAGTCCGCGCCCGGCTGAAGCCGTTATCGCCAAGCGGCTGCACTGTCGTGCGCCAATGTTGAAGACCTGAGCGCCGGACCTTCTGATATAATTTGCCGGGGAAGGTGATTATGTCGCCGCGGCGAAAGGTTTTCCTTCCCGATGTCTTCGGATAGATAGAAGAGGCGGGGCGCGCGCGAGTGCGGCGCCCGGAATGCGGGAAGCTGTCATTGTCGTCCGGTACGGGATTGTTCGTTACGTTTGAAGGCGGGGAAGGCGCGGGGAAATCCACGCAGATCCGCCGCCTCGCGGAGGCGCTGAAGGGCGAAGGTCACGAGGTGCTGGTGACGCGGGAACCGGGCGGGTCGCCCGGCGCCGAGGCCGTGCGCCACGTGCTCTTGTCCGGGGCTGCCGAGGCGTTCGGCACACGGATGGAAGCGATCCTTTTTGCCGCTGCGCGCAACGACCATGTCGAAGAGGTGATCCGGCCTGCCCTTGCCGCGGGCAAGATCGTGCTCTGCGACCGCTTCATGGATTCTTCCCGTGTCTACCAGGGTATCACCGGCAACCTCGAACCCGATTTCATCGAGACGCTGCAGCGCATCGCCATCAATGGCGTCGTGCCCGATTGCACCTTGATACTCGACATTCCCGCAAAGGTCGGCCTGGAGCGGGCGCAGAAGCGCAGCGCTGCCGAAGCGCCCGACCGCTTCGAGAAGGAGCGGCTCGAAACGCACGAAAAACGGCGCGAAGCCTTTCTCGATATCGCCGCGCGCGAGCCGGAGCGCTGCCACGTGGTCAACGCCATGCAGACGGAGGAGGCGATCGCGGCCGAGATTCTGGCAATCGTCAGGCAGCTCAAGTCGCCCGCAGACCGCGCCCGATTGCCGGAAGCGGCCCATCATGAGTGAAGCCCATTATGAGTGAGGAGAGGCCGGGACTGCTCGACGGCGCCATCTGGCCGGCCGAGAACACCAGATTATTTGGCCATGAGGAGGCGGAGGCCTTCCTCGCGCAATCCTACCGATCCGGCAAGGGGCATCACGCCATCCTGATCGAGGGGCCGGAGGGCATCGGCAAGGCGACGCTCGCCTTCCGCTTCGCCAACCACGTGCTTTCGCATCCCGATCCAGCGACGGCGCCGGAGACGATCGGCGATCCGGATCCCGCCTCGGCGGTCAGCCGGCAGATTGTCTCCGGCGCCTCGCACAATCTCCTGCATCTTGCCCGGCCGGTGGACGAAAAGACCGGCAAGGTGAAATCGGCGATAACAGTCGACGAGGTGCGCCGCGCCGGCAAGTTCTTCTCGCAGACGTCGGGGACCGGCAACTGGCGGATCGTCATCATCGATCCGGCCGACGACATGAACCGCAATGCGGCCAACGCCATCCTGAAGATCCTCGAGGAGCCGCCGAAGCGGGCGCTGTTTCTGGTGCTGTCGCATGCGCCGGGTCGGCTGCTGCCGACGATCCGTTCGCGCTGCCTGCCGCTGAAACTGGCGCCGCTTGCCGACGACGCGCTTGTCGCCGCCCTTGCCCATCTCGGCATATCGGGAGAGGGCGGGGCGGTGCTTTCGGCGGCCAAGGGCAGCGTCGGCGAAGCGTTGAAGCTCTTGAACTATGGCGGCGGAGAGATCATCGCCGCCTATGACGAGGTGCTTTCCGCCGAAGGGCCGGCGGCCCGCAAGGCGATGCACCGGCTGGCCGATGCGCTGTCGGGCAAGGAAAGCGACACGATCTTCGATTTCTTCGTCAGCCATGTCGGCGACGACATCATGAACCGTGCGCGTGTGGCAGCGGGTGGGGGGCAGATCGCTGCTGCCGAACGTCTGGCGCGGCTCTATTCCGAGATTACCGAGCGGCTCACCATTTCGGATGCCTATAATCTCGACCGCAAGCAGACGATCATCAGCATTCTCGCCGATATCAAGCAGCCGGGCCTCTAAAACGCATCGCATCAAATTTGATTCATGCGACGCGCTTTAGGTCGTTGTTTTTATGCATGTCGTTGTCCCGGAACCGCTGCACACTTCCGGGCGACATGCATTAGAAGCCTGATGCCTGGTCAGCCGGTCAAGAGCTTGCCTGCGACGACGGCGAGCGTGGCGGCCAGGACGATGCGGATGGTGCGTTCGTGCAGCTTCGGCGCCAGAAGGCTGCCGATGATGATGCCGGGAATCGAGCCGACGAGCAGGGCAAACAGCATCGCCCAGTCGATCTCGCCGATCAGCCAATAGCCCATGCCGCCGATCAGGGTCAGCGGTACCGCATGGACGATATCGGAACCGACGATCTCGCGCACGTTAAGCCTGGGATAGAGGACCAGCAGGATCGTCACACCGAGCGCACCGGCGCCGACCGAGGTCAGGGTGACGAGGATGCCAAGACAGAAGCCGAGAATGACGGTGAGGATGAGGATGGTTGCCGGCTGCGGCGGCGTGCGATCGCCGATGGCGCGCCGCGCCAATTCGAGGATCGAGCCTCGGAAGACCAGCATGATCGCGGTCATGACAAGCAGCCAGCCGAGCGCAACCGTAATGGTGTTGGTCACGCCGATGCTTTTACGATCGACGCCTGCCAACAGCCAGAGCATCAGCACGGCAGCCGGCACACTGCCGGCGGCGAGGCTGCCGACGATCTTCCAGTTGATCCGTCCATGCATGCCGTGAACGGCAGTGCCCGCCGTCTTGGTGATCGCCGCATAGAGGAGATCGGTGCCGACCGCGGTTGCGGGATGGACCCCGAAGAGCAGCACCAGCAGCGGCGTCATCAGCGAACCGCCACCAACGCCGGTGATGCCGACAAGCGCGCCGACAAACAGGCCGGAAATCGAATAGAGCGGCTCGAATGTCAAACAAGCGCCCCCAACGGCGCGCGGCCACAACAAACCGGATCGATGAAAACTGACACTTCGTTCTGTCCCGCCCTCTTTCTGACGACCGGTAAATTGGGTGCGAAGCGGAGTCAAGTTCACGACCCCCGTGTCCCGGAAATCATGACGGCGCCAAAACTTGATGTTTCGCTTGGCGGAGACATGCGCTAAGAGCGGCTGACCATTTTTATAGAGTAAGCCGGACATTGGCCGCCATGACAGACAAGACACCCTTCTACATCACCACCGCGATTTCCTATCCCAACGGCAAGCCGCATATCGGCCATGCCTATGAGCTGATCGCGACGGATGCGATGGCGCGCTACCAGCGCCTGGACGGCAGGGATGTCTTCTTCCTGACCGGCACCGACGAACACGGCCAGAAGATGCAGCAGACGGCGCGCGCCGAGGGGATTACCGCCCAGGAGCTCGCTGACCGCAACTCCGGCGAATTCCAGGCGATGGCGAAGCTGCTCAACGCCTCGAACGATGATTTCATCCGCACCACGCAGGAGCGCCATCACGAGACGTCGCGCAACATCTGGAAGCTGATGGCCGACAATGGCGACATCTACAAGGACAGCTATGCCGGCTGGTATTCGGTGCGCGACGAGGCCTACTACCAGGAAAACGAGACGGAGCTGCGCGCCGACGGCGTGCGCTACGGCCCCCAGGGCACGCCCGTCGAATGGGTGGAAGAGGCAAGCTATTTCTTCAAGCTCTCCGAATACCAGGAGAAGCTGCTGGCGCATTACGAGGCCAATCCCGATTTCATCGGTCCGGCCGAGCGCCGCAACGAGGTGATCTCCTTCGTCAAGTCGGGGCTCAAGGACCTGTCGGTCTCGCGCACGACCTTCGACTGGGGCATCAAGGTGCCGAACGATCCGTCCCACGTCATGTATGTCTGGGTCGACGCACTGACCAACTACATCACCGCGACCGGCTATATCGAGGACAGGGACGGCCCGCGGGCGAAATACTGGCCTGCGGATGTCCACATCATCGGCAAGGACATCATCCGCTTCCATGCCGTCTACTGGCCGGCCTTCCTGATGTCGGCGAAGCTGCCGCTGCCGAAGCGGGTCTTTGCCCACGGCTTCCTGCTCAACAAGGGCGAGAAGATGTCGAAGTCGCTCGGCAATGTCGTCGATCCCGTCAATCTGGTGAACCATTTCGGTCTCGATCAGGTGCGCTACTTCTTCCTGCGTGAAGTTTCCTTCGGCCAGGACGGCAGCTACAGCGAAGAGGCGATCGGCACGCGCATCAATTCCGACCTCGCCAACGGCATCGGCAATCTCGCCAGCCGCTCGCTGTCGATGATCGTCAAGAATTGTGACGGCAAAATCCCGGAATGCGGTGCGCTGACCGACGAGGACAAGGCGATGCTGGCGCAGGCCGACGCGCTGCACGCGTCGACGCGCGAAGACATGGGTAAGCAGCAGATCCACCGAGCGCTTGCCTCGATCATAGCCGTCGTTTCCGAGACCGACCGCTATTTCGCCGGCCAGGCGCCGTGGGCGCTGAAAAAGACCGATCCGGCGCGCATGGGTACGGTGCTTTACGTCACCGCCGAAGTCGTGCGCCAGATCGCCATCCTGCTGCAGCCGTTCATGCCGGAATCATCGGGCAAGCTGCTCGATCTCGTGGCTGCGCCTGCCGACAAGCGCGATTTTGCCGCCCTCGGCGAGGCCGGCCGCCTGATCGCCGGAACGCCGCTCGAGGCGCCGACGCCGGTCTTCCCGCGTTACGTGGCTCCGGAGGCTTGAGGCCGTGCTGATCGATACGCATTGCCATCTGGATTTCGCCGACTTCGAGGCCGAGCGCGACGAGATTGTCGCGCGCGCGCATCGGGCTGGTGTCAAGCAGATGGTGACGATCTCGACGCGCGTGCGCAAGCTCGACGGGCTGCTCGCGATCACCGAGAAATATCCTTCGGTGTTCTGCTCGGTCGGTACGCATCCCAACAATGCCGACGAAGAGCTGGATATCCAGACGGAAGAGTTGGTGCGCCTGGCCAACGCCCATGAGAAGGTGGTGGCGATCGGCGAGGCGGGTCTCGATTATTTCTACGACACGCAGAAGCCTGAGGACCAGCAGACCGGCTTTCGCCGGCATATTGCCGCCGCGCGGGAAACGCAGCTTCCGCTCGTCATCCACAGCCGCAGCGCCGATGAGGACATGGCAGCAATCCTGACCGAGGAAACGGGGAAGGGGGCTTTCCCCTTCATCCTGCACTGCTTTTCGGCGGGTCCGGAACTGGCGCGAACCGGCGTCGAACTCGGCGGCTATGTCTCCTTTTCCGGCATCCTGACCTTCCCGAAGTCGGAAGAGCTGCGCGAGATCGCCAAGACGATCCCGCATGAGCGGCTGCTGGTGGAAACGGACGCGCCGTATCTGGCGCCGAAGCGCTGGCGCGGCAAGCGCAACGAGCCGTCCTATGTCGTCAACACGGCCGAAGTGCTCGCCGAGACGACCGGCCTTTCCTACGCGGAGATCGCACGGATCACGACGGAGAACGCTTTCCGCCTGTTTTCGAAAATGCCGAGGATCTAGCAGCGTGCTCTACCGGCGGCGTTTCACCATTCTCGGCTGTTCGTCGTCACCGGGCGTGCCGCGCATTTCTGGCGACTGGGGTGCCTGCAATCCCGACAATCCGAAAAACCGGCGCACGCGCGCCTCGTTCATGGTGCAGCAATTCGGCCCTGGGGGCGTCACGACGGTTGTCGTCGACACCGGGCCGGATTTTCGCGAGCAGATGATCAGGGCAGGGGCCGACCATGTCGATGCCGTGCTCTACAGCCATCCGCATGCCGACCACATTCACGGTATCGACGATCTGCGCGGCTATTTCCACAATACGCGCCGCCGGGTGCCGATCTTTGCTGACCAATATACGATGGACAGGCTGCGTGAAGCCTTCCGCTATTGCCTGGAAACGCCGCCCGGCAGCAATTATCCACCGATCGTGCTGCCTGTTGTCATCGAAAATATCGACGAACCCGTCGAAATCCGCGGTCCCGGCGGCAAGATCGACTTTTACCCGCATATCCAGCAGCATGGCGATATCCATTCGCTCGGCTTCCGCATCGGCGATGTGGCTTATTGCAGCGATATCAGCGATTTCCCGCCGCAGACCGTCGAGAAGCTGCAAAATCTCGACGTTCTGATCATCGACGCCCTGCAGTATACCTATCATCCGAGCCATCTGTCGCTGGAACAGTCGCTCGACTGGATCAGCCGGCTCAAGCCGAAACGGGCGATTCTAACCCATATGCATACGCCGCTTGATTACGATGCGGTGATGGCTGAGACGCCCGAGCATGTGGTGCCGGCGTTTGACCAGATGAGCTTCGAGATTGAGGTCAGCGCATAGTTCTGGGCGCCGCAGCCGCCTTCTCCGTGTCTGAAAAGACGCTGCGGGTCGAGGCGAAAACCCCGACCCTGATGCAGGATCACGGCATATAGGGCAGAACCTCGACGGCGCCGCGATAGATCATATCGAGCGAGACGTAGAGGATGATCAGCAGACCGACATAGGCGATCCAGCGATGGCGGCCGAGCAGCCGGGCGATCAGATGGGCGGCGATGCCCATCAACGCGATCGACAGACCGAGGCCGATGACCAGCACGCTCGGATGTTCGCGCGCAGCTCCCGCAACGGCGAGCACGTTATCGAGCGACATCGAGACGTCGGCGATGACGATCTGGGTCGCCGCCTGGAAGAAGGTCTTTCTCGGCGCGCCTTCGCCGGTCTCCGCCAGGTGTTCCTCGCGATGGCCATTGCGAAGCTCGCGCCACATCTTCCAGCAGACCCAGAGCAACAGCAGGCCGCCGGCCAGGAGCAGGCCGACAATGGCCAGCAGATAGACCGCGACGCTGGCAAAGAGAATACGCAGAATGGTTGCGGCCAGAATGCCGACGATGATCGCCTTGCGCCGTTGCGTGGCCTCGAGGCCGGCCGCGGCAAGACCGATAACCACGGCGTTGTCGCCAGCGAGAACAAGGTCGATAGCAATAACCTGCAGCAAAGCCGTCAGACCGGCTGCCGTGAAGATGTCCATATGAAATGTCCCCAATGCGTCAAAAGCCGTGCTAGCGTCTCCACGGTTTGACGTCAACCGCTGAGGGATGCAACAGCCGGTGCAATTCACCGCGCGATGCATCCGAAACGACAAGCGGCAGCATTATGGAACTGACGGTCAAGCCCCGCCGAGCCGTCGCCATTGCCGTGGAACATTCGTCTCGGCTGCCGGTTCTCCGTGTCAGGAAACCAGGCGTCGGGTCGGCGGCTGGAACGCGACATCGAGAGGAGAGTTCCCGTGAGCAACATTCACAACGATACCAATCCGGGGTTTTCGGGCCCCGTGGGCGGCGGCAGCCTTACCGCATTTTTCGACAGCCGGTCGGAGGCCGAATCCGCGGTTTCCCGTCTCGAGGACGCCGGCGTCCCCGTGGCGAGAATAAGATTGATGCCGGGATATGAGGCGGATGAAAAAAATGCCGGCGTCATGAGAGACGACCGCAGCGGCTTCTTCGACGCGCTGGCCGACTTCTTCTTCCCGGACGAGGACCGTGCGATGTACGCGGAAGGGCTGCGGCGAGGCGGCTTCCTCGTTCAGGTCAACGATATCGATGACGCGCTCTACGAAACCGTTCATGATATCCTGGACGACGAGGGCAGCATCGACATCGACGAGCGGGCGGATCTCTGGTTATCGGAAAGCGGACGCCAAGGCGGGTCGAATACCGGTTTTGCGGGCTCGGCCCATGGCGGCAAGGCCGCGGACGACCTGGCAGTATCCGAAAGCGCATTCGAAGGGCCGGCTTCCGACGAGGCGCCGGTCGCAGTGCGCGACACCGCGCATGGAAGCGCCAAGGTTCGTGCTTATAAATTCACCGGCGCTTCCGCATCATCGAACGATTCGCAACAGCAGTCACAGACGCAAGGCGGATCGCAGCAGAGCCAGAGTTTCCGGCGCGATCATTGATGTGCAGCGAGGCCGGCGACAATGCCGAGCCTCGCTGCACTCACTTATTCGAGGACAAGTCGATGCAATCATCCATCAACCGCGACGGCTTTCTTCCGCCCGATCCCGATGAACTGGTCGCGGAAGGCGAACTGCCTTTTGCCGATGCGGCCGCTGAGTCCGCGCGTGACAAGGCCGACCAAAGTCTGCACCACCTGCAGCGGGAATTGCGGCTGCTTCAGGCCCGCATCGGCCTGCTGCGTGACGATGCGGAAGCAGCGCTGAAAGCCAAGGCAACATCCGTCGATGCGAGTGCCCATGTGCAGCTCGGCGACTATCCGTGGCTGAAACTCGCCATCGCCACCGGCGCAGCCTTCGTCGCGGCGAGGGCGATCAGAGGCTTGCCGTTCGGCGTATTGCTGGCCGGATTTGCCGGTCATGTCTCGCAGACCAGACGGTGGTGAACGATCCGGCATGCTTCCGGATCGAACGAGGCGCGTGCGCCTGCAGGCCTGGCCGTTCTCAGGGGCTGGGGGATGGCGGGCGCCTACCAGATCAGGGCAGGGGAAGCCGGCGGCGGACGATCGCGGTGTGGTAATTCGTCCCATGGATCAGGCCGTCGTCGCAAAAGTCATAACGAGGATTGTGCAGAGGTGCCGAGTCACCGTTGCCGAGGAACACGAACACGCCGGGTGCATGCTTCAGAAAGTGTGCGAAGTCCTCGCTTCCCGTCATCGGCTCCCGCGCCACGCGAACATTTTCCTCTGGGAGAATGCTGTGGGCGGCGGCGAAAGTCTCCTCGACCAGATCGGGATCGTTGAGGAGCGGAACGAATTCCCTGCTGTAGGTCACCTCGGCCGAGACATTGTAGGCGAGAGCAGTTCCCTGCGCGATGATGCGAATCTGCTTCTCGATTTCGGCGCTGACCTCCGAACGGAAGCTTCGTGCGTCGCCCAGGATCCTTGCCTCTCCCGGCAGCGCGTTTCGAGTTCCGTCGGTGATGAGTTCGGTGACCGAAACAACGGAGGTGTCGGCAGGACTTAGGCGGCGTGAGACGATCGTCTGCAGGTTGGTCACAAGGGCGCAGGCGGCGACGAGAACCTCGTTGCCCCAGTGGGGGCGCGCAGCATGGCCGCCGACACCTGTAAGCTTGATTTCGAAATTGTCTTCGGCCGACATGATCGCGCCCGGCCGGGTTTCGAATGTACCGACGGGGAGGCCGGGCATGTTGTGAATGCCGTAGATCTCCTCGAACGGATAGCGCTCCATCAATCCGTCTGCGAGCATGGCAAGCGCGCCGCGTCCCCATTCCTCCGCCGGCTGAAAAATGAAACGGACGGTTCCGTCGAAACCACCTTCCTCGGCGAGCAGTTTGGCGGCTCCGAGAAGCATGGTGGTGTGCCCGTCGTGGCCGCAGGCGTGCATGACGCCCGAGTTCGACGATCTGTAGGGAAGATTTCCCTGCTCGGAAATCCGAAGCGCATCCATGTCGGCGCGCAGCGCGATCGAGCGGTTGCCGGATCCGCGCTTGAGCGTGCCGACGACACCGGTTCCTCCAACACCCTCCGCCACGTCGTCGAGGCCGAACTCGCGCAGCTTGGCCGCGACGAAGGCTGAGGTGCGCTTCTCCTCGAATCCGAACTCGGGGTGGGCGTGCAGGTCGCGCCGCCATGCTGTCATTTCGTTCTTCAGAGCATCGATATCGATCGCCATTTCAAGCTCCTCCGCCCGCAATCTGCTTTACAACGTCGAGAAGCATGTTCGCACCGGCGACCAGATCCTCGTCCGGGGTCTTTTCCTTGGGATTATGGCTGATGCCGCCAAGGCTCGGCACGAAGATCATCGCCGAAGGAGCGATCCGCGCGATCATTTGCGCGTCATGGCCCGCACCCGAGGTCATGCGACGGACCGTGTGTCCGCGCCTGGCCGCTGCCTTCTCGATCAGCTCGACGATCTTGCCGTCGAACGCCACCGGCTGAAAACGGGCGAGGCGCTCGACCTCGAAGGACACGCCTTCCTCCTTCGCCACCTGCGCAAGGTAGGCTTCGAGAGCGGCCTCCTCCTGCCTCAGCCGATCCTCGTCCGGATCGCGAAGATCCACCGTGAAGGTTGCGCGGGAAGGGATGACGTTGATCGCGTTCGGCTCGAAGTTCATGCAGCCAACCGTCGCCACTGTCGCGGTGTTCGAGTTCCTGGCGCGCTCGCGCAGGAAGGTGATGACGAGCGCGGCGGCATGTCCGGCGTCGCGACGCATCGTGATGGGTGTGGTTCCCGCATGGTTGGCGTCGCCGCTGATCGTCACCCGCTGCCAGGAGATGCCCTGCAGGTTTTCCACGGCGCCGATCTGGATGCCTTCGCGCTCGAGAACCGGGCCCTGTTCGATATGCAGCTCGATATAGGCATGCGGCCGGATGAAGCCCGGCTGATGTTCTCCATCGTAGCCGATGCGCCGCAGTTCCTCGCCAAGTTTCGTGCCATCTGTCCCCACAGTCGCAAGAGCGGTGTCGACATCGAGGCCGCCCGCATAGACGAGCGATCCCATCATGTCGGGGGCGTAGCGCACGCCTTCCTCGTTGGTGAAGGCGGCGACCACGATCGGACGCGACGGCTGGAAACTCGCCGCGACAAGCGTCTCGATGACCTCGAGGCCTGACAGAACGCCATAACATCCGTCATAAATACCCGCGTTGATCACGGTATCGATGTGCGATCCGAGCATGAGCGGTGCTTGGTTGGAAACGGCTGCGGGCCTCCAGATTCCGAATATGTTGCCGATGCGGTCGACGGCAACTTCCAACCCGGCCTGCTCGATCCACGAGACGAACTTGTCACGTCCGAGCTTCTCCGTATCCGAAGCCGCGAGACGGATCAGCCGGCCGTCTTCGTCACGACCGATGTCGCCGAGTTCAAGGATTCGGCCGAGCAGCCGTTCGGAATTGATGGAGATTTCGCTCATTACGCCACCTTTTCCTTAACTCCGCCTTGGCCGGAGTTTTTCGCTGCTATGTCTGCCGGCGTTGCGCCAACAAACTTCTCGTAAAGAACGGGGTCGGTCGCGCCCTCGGTGTTGATGAGGAAGACGCGGGATTGCGTATCAAGGCCGATCTTCGTCCGTAGTCCCGGATCGGCGGCAACCTTCAGAAGGGCCGCGAGACCTACGCCGCCGCTTTCGCCGGCAACGACCGCCGGGTCGGCCCCACGAGGGCTCGCAAGCAGTTTCATCGCGTCGATCGCGTCGGGGTCGTCGACCGTCATGAATGCGTCCGCAGCATGCGACAGGATCCGCCATGCCACCAGCGATGGCTCATAGCACTCCAGCATCGCCATCACGGTGGCCTCTCCATGATCGACTTTCACCGGATGTCCGGCGCGCGCTGTCTCGACGATGCAGGCTGCGCGGGAGGGATCGACGACCACGAAGAAGGGGCGCCTGTCGCCAAAAAGCACGGAGAAGTGGCCCGCAACCGTAGCGGCGATGCCGCCCACGCCCGCCTGTACGAAAACATGGGTTGGCGGCTCCGGCATCTGGCGGAGCGCCTCGGTCAGCAATGCGGTGTAGCCCTGCATGACGAAGCCTGGGATGCGTTCGTAGCCGGGCCACGACGTGTCGGAGACCGTGATCCAGTTCTCCTCCTCGGCAACGCGCGCCGCTTCGCGAACGGAGTCGTCATAATTGCCGTCGACCCGGATCATATCTGCGCCATAGCGGGCAATTGCGTCGATGCGCTCCTTGCTGACGCCCGAATGAACGAAGATCGAGCATTTGGCGCCGACGAGCTGGGCGCCCATGGCGACGGAGCGTCCGTGGTTGCCGTCGGTTGCGCAGGCGACCGTCATTTTCGAGGCGATGGCTCTCACATCGTTGTTCTGGAGTTCTGCCACGTCCACTTCGCGGCCAAGGCGCTTCGAAGCCTCCTCCAGAACGAGCCGGATCACGGCATAGGAACCGCCGAGCGCCTTGAAGCTGCCGAGCCCGAGGCGATGGCCCTCATCCTTTACCAGGATCGAACCGATCCCGATCTCACGCGCAAGGTTTACGAGCGAGAGCAAGGGAGTGGGCCCGTGGCCCTCGCGATGATGCAGGAAACGTTCGACGGTCTTGGCGGCCTCGACACCCAGAATTTCGGCGTCGACGGCCTCGAGCGGTTTGCGGTAGTCGGCGTGTTCGTTCAGCAGGAGCATCCGGACATCCTTTCGAAAATGCGTATGCCTGATAATTACTTCATTCCGATCGAAATAAGCGCTGTATTTTGATGCCGATTATGCAACATTCGCTCATTGCTGCTGCCAAAATGGAGCGTTTTCTCACTTTGTCGCCAAAAAGGGATCGATGCATGATCGACAAGATTTCCGCGGAGATGGTGGAGCTGGACCGCTTCGACCTGGCGATTCTCGAGATTCTTCAGCGGGACAACAAGACACCGCAGCGCTCGATCGCAGACGTCATCGGCCTGTCGGCGCCAGCCGTGCAGCGCCGGATCAAGCGGATGGAGGAGACGGGTACGATCGCCGCCAACGTCGCGGTGATCGAGCCTTCCCATGTGCGGCACGAGATCACGGTCTTTGTCGAAGTCGAGATGCACAGCGAGTCCGGCGCCACGCACGACGCAACGAAGAAATCCTTCGCCGAGGCTCCTGAAGTCCAGCAGTGCTACTACGTGACGGGCGAAGTGGATTTCATTCTTCTCGTCGTGGTCCGAACCATGGGAGACTACGAAGCCATGACCCGGCGTCTGTTCTTCGCCAACAAGAACGTCAAGCGGTTCCGCAGTTTTGTAGCGATGGACAGAGTGAAGGTAGGCCTGAATATAGCGCTGGACCCTCAACGCGATCGGAGCTGAGCCGGACAGGGGCAGCGCAAAGGCGGAGCGGCGTAAGCATTTGGCCGGGTTGATGAAGTCTTCCGTTCCATAATCTATCTTATGCGATCTTTGTATGTAGCGGCTATTTAGTAATGCGACAGTTGGGCCAGTTGGAGATGCGCGACAACCCCGCCTCCTCGCTCGCCCTCCCGGCTCCGCAAAGGTGGACGCAGCCGTGCGCGTCGAGCTCACCATATTCCCCACTGGATTGTCTTTCCTGCAACCGGATCGGCGGTTTAGCGTTGCCTTAAAGAAACTGTGCAAGGATGCAAGCCTGTCATTCACACTGGCGACCTGATGACGTTTCGAAGAAATATAAAGATAGTTCGCAGCCTCGCGGGCTCCCTGATGAGCCATGCGAGCGCATTCGCTCCGGCACTATTTGCGGCCATTATCGCAGCCATCGTCGTCTGGGTGGCAACGGACTGGCGGCTTGAGCGGTCGTTGGCCGACGAACGCTCGGTTGTTGCCGGCGAGCTTGCGACGATGTCATCTCGACTGCAGACGAACCTCAATAGCAATGTGAAGCTGTTGCAAGGTTTGGCGGCGGGTATCGCGGTCGATCCGGCGATGGGCCAGAACAGATTTTCCAAACTTGCCGCGCAGATTCTGCAGCCTGAGTCACAATTGCGAAGCTTCGCTGCAGCGCCCGACATGGTGGTCCAGTGGGTTTATCCGGAAAAAGGAAATGAAAAGGCCATCGGCCTCGACTACCGAAAAAATGAGAAGCAACGGGCCGCCGCGATGCTGGCGCGCAACACCCACAATATCGTCCTGACAGGCCCGGTGGAACTTGTCCAAGGCGGAACGGCTTTCGTTGTCAGGTGTCCGGTTTATATCGACGACGGAAACAGCCAGATCTTTTGGGGTCTGCTTTCGGGAATCATCGATATTCCGAGGCTATACCGGGATAGCGGTCTCAGTTCGACCGACCTGGAGATCGCCATCAGCACGACGCCGGAGCCGAACTCGGCCAAACAGGTGTTTCTTGGCAGCCTGGAAACTTTTGGGAAGAAACCGGTCGTCGCCTCCGTCGATATGACGTACGGCCGGTGGTCCCTCGCCGCACTTCCGAGGCACGGATGGGGCCAGAATAACGGCATCGGCACTTTTGAGGTTTATGCCAGCCTGTTGGCCTTGTGTGTCGTCGCGCCGATCGTCTGGGTCGGCTTTCTGACCAAATCGCGCCAGAAGACCATCGAAAAACTTCGCCTTCACAAGAGCAAGCTCGTACGAGCACGACAGAGGCTGGAGCACCTGTCACTGCATGACGCCCTCACCGGGCTACCCAATCGGCGGTTTGTCGACCAGATGATCTCGCAGCCGCCAAGGCCCGATCCGCAAGACCGCCTGATCCTTATCCATATCGACCTTGACCGGTTTAAAGAGATCAACGACACGAAGGGGCACGCTGGCGGCGACATGGTCCTGCAAACAACGGCTTCGCGGCTTGCCGATTTGACCGGCCCAAACGACGTCGCGGCGCGCATCGGCGGAGACGAGTTCGTCTTCGCCAGTTGGAGCAGCAATCCCGAGCCTAAAGCAACCGAATTGGCCAGGCAGATCGTCGACACGCTGCAGCAGACCATCTTTATCGATGGAGCCGGTTATGTGGTCGGCGCAAGCGTCGGTGTCGCCTGGGAGACTGAACGCGTTCGCGACCGCGATCTCGGTCAACTGCTTCTGAATGCCGACTTGGCTTTGTACGAGGCGAAGAAAGCCGGCCGCGGCCGCGCCGCCGTTTTCACCGAAGAGCTTCGCAGCGCCGCGATCCATTCAAAAGAACTGGCGGATGAATTCAATCAGGCGCTCGACCGCGATGAACTCGTTGCGTTCTTCCAGCCACAGTTCAATGCAAGCACGCTCGATATCGCAGGCGTCGAAGCGCTTGCCCGCTGGGATCATCCGCGAAAAGGTCTGCTCGGCCCGAACGCGTTTCTGGATGCTGCGGAAAGGCTGGGGCGCAGTGGCGACATGGACAGGCTGATCCTGCAAAAGGCGCTGTTCGAGCTGACACGATGGGACGGCTTGGGAATGCAAATCCCACGGGTTTCAGTCAATATTTCAGCGCGCCGTCTGGCGCAGGCCAATCTGCTCGGCGAGCTGTCCGAGCTTCCCGCAGCAAAGGGTCGGCTCTGTTTCGAGCTGCTCGAAACGATCTCCTTCGATGAGCTTCAGCCTGCCCTCAATGAGGTCATTCCGGCAATCAAAGCGCTTGGCATTGAAATCGAGATCGACGATTTCGGCACGGAACATGCCAGTATCGTCAGCTTGCTTCGATTTGAACCACGAAGGCTTAAGATCGATCGAGAGATCATCAAACCGATCATCGCGTCTGCATCTCAACGCCGTCTGGTCTCCTCGATTATCGAAATCGGCCGGTCTCAGAACATCGACATCGTTGCCGAAGGCGTGGAGACAATGGAGCATGCCAAGATCCTGAAAGATCTCGGCTGCCATCTGCTGCAAGGTTACGCTCTGGCCCGCCCCATGACCTCGGAGCAGTTGATCGAATTTTGCCGTATGAAGGATAGAGAAGCGGCAAAGGCGGGCCGATAGCGTCCTCAAGCAGCCTCGGTGACGAGTTTCGTATTGAGGTAACTCTCCATGGCTTCAGAGCCGCCTTCCGAACCGTAGCCGGAATCCTTTATGCCTCCGAAGTGCAGTTCCGGCAGCGCCAGCCCATGATGGTTGATCGACAGCATGCCACTTTCGATATCGCGAGCAAGGCCTGCGCTGGTCTTTGCCGAAGTTGTGTAGGCAAAGGCCGCCAGGCCGTATGGCAGGCGGTTGGCCTCCGCAATGGCAGAATTGTAGTCCGAAAATGCACTCACGATCGCCAAGGGGCCGAATGGTTCTTCGCTGAGCACGCGGGCATTCTGTGGAACGTCGGTAAGAACCGTCGGCTGGAAGAAGTTGCCGAGATTACCGATCCTTTTGCCGCCGGTCGCAATCTTCGCACCATGCATCACCGCGTCGGCCGTCAGCGCCTCCATGGCCCCTACCCGCCTCGCGTTGGCAAGCGGTCCCATGGTCACGCCGTCGCTCAATCCATCGCCGACGGTGATCGCCTCGGCCGCCTTTACCAGGCCATCGAGGAATTTATCGAAGACGCGTTGCTGAATGAGAAACCGGGTCGGCGCGACGCAGACTTGCCCGGCATTTCGAAATTTCGCAGCGGCCAATAGCCTGACTGCGAGATCGATATCGGCATCATCGAACACGAGCGCAGGCGCATGGCCTCCGAGTTCCATAGTCACCCGCTTCATGTGGGCGCCGGCCAGCGAGGCCAACTGCTTTCCAACGACGGTCGATCCGGTGAAGGAAATTTTCCGGATAACGGGGTGCGGGATCAAGTGATTTGAAATATCGGCCGGAATTCCGAAAACGAGATTAAGGACGCCCGCCGGCAGACCCGCATCGGCAAAGGCGCGAACAAGTTCGGCGCAGCTTGCCGGCGTCTCCTCCGGCCCCTTCAATATGATCGAGCAGCCGGCTGCAAGGGCGGCCGCGACCTTGCGCACAGCCTGGTTCAGCGGAAAGTTCCAGGGACTGAAGGCCGCTACCGGGCCGACAGGTTCCTTGACCACCATCTGCCTGACATTGCTCGCTCGCGGTGGGATCAGCCGGCCGTAGGCGCGGCGGGATTCCTCGGCAAACCAGTCGATGATGTCGGCAGCCGCGACTGCCTCCGCCTCGGACTCAGCGAGCGGTTTTCCTTGTTCCAATGTCATTATTCGCGAGATCGCCGCAGAGCGCTGCCGCAGGATCTCGGCCGCCGCATGCATCAGCTTTGCCCGCTCGAACGCATTTATGCGCCGCCATTGCTCAAAGCCGGCGGCGGCGGCCGAAAGCGCTTGGTCGAGATCATGAGGACCGGCATTGGAGACACTGCCGATGACGTCGCCCGAGGCCGGATTGACGACGGACAGATCGTCGTTTGAACCCTGCCTCCAGGCGCCATTGATGTAAAGTTGGGTATTCGGGTATCCCGACATTCAGCTCTCCACCGCCTCTAATAGCCGAGCGCGCAACCATCTTTTCGATGATCGGAAGCGCCCAGCATCGTCTTGTGTTGATCGTCTATCCAGATCGCCTGGGCGCCGCCGATCGCCCAATTCGGTGCGACGACCTTGAAGCCGCGAGCTTCGAGATCACGCCCGATCGAGGTTCGCAGAAGCGCTTCGGTTTCGATTGATGTCGTGCCGGGAAGCGGAAAGAGCCGAGGCAGATCAATCGCACTTTGTATGTCCAGATTGAAATCGAACAGCTTGGAGAGGAAGTGGGCATGGCCCATCGCCTGATAGTGCCCACCCATCACACCGAACGACAAGACGCTTCTGCCATTGCGGGTGACCAGACCTGGGATGATCGTGTGCATGGGTCGCTTGCGCGGCCCCATCACGTTCGGATGCCCCTGCTTCATACTGAAGCTTTGTCCGCGATTGTGGAACAAGACACCGGAATTCGGCGCCATCAATCCGCTTCCGTAAGAATGGAAGATCGAATTGATGAAGCTGGCGACATTTCGGTCCTTGTCGACAACCGAAATGTAGACCGTGTCCGCATGCTCGACGCCGTCGATGACGCTCTCGGCATCGGCGATCGTATTCAGATCGATCCTGGCGGCAAGGCTGTCGGCGAGTTCGTCGGACAACAGGAAATCGACCGGCACGTTAGAGACGGCCGCGTCGGCGACCCATCGATCGCGGGCGGCATAAGCCAGCCGCGTGGCCTCGACTTCGATGTGCAGATTGTCTACATCAAGCGGGTCGCCTTTGCGTTCAAAACGCTCCAAGATCTTCAGGATCATCAGTGCGACGATACCCTGCCCGTTGGGCGGACATTCATGCACGGTCCATCCGCGATATGTCGCGCTGACCGGCTTCACATATTCGCCGGCAGCTGACGCGAAATCCTCAACTGTATGGAGGCCGCCAAGCGAATTCAGCCGGGCCACCATGTCGGCTGCCACCGGGCCGCGATAGAAGCCGTCACGGCCTGACGTTGCGATCGTTTCCAGCGTTTGCGCCAGTTGAGGCTGATATTGAACCGATCCCACCGGCGGAGCCTGATCGTCGATCAGAAAAAGGCGACGTGCCGATGGATCGCGCAGCAGCAAGTCGCGTTGGTTCGAAATATCGGCGGCAACCCGTGGCGTGATTGCATAACCGTCGCGAGCCAATGCAATAGCCGGCGCAAGGATTTCCGACAGCGGCATCCTGCCGTGATCGGCAACGAGGCGGGACCAGGCGTCCACCGCCCCAGGAACGGTCACCGCATGCGGCGATGACCGCTCAATCGAACTGATGCCGATTTCCTGAAACCAGTCAAAATGCGCCGCCGCCGGCGTGCGCCCCGAGCCGTTATACGCAATGACATCGTCATTTCCATTCGACGCCAGCAATGCAAAGCAATCGCCGCCTATGCCGGTGGATCCAGCCTCGACGACACATTGAACGGCACAGGCGCCGACTGCGGCGTCGATGGCCTTGCCGCCGGCTTTCAGGATCTCGATCGCTGTCAAAGTCGCCATCGGGTGCGATGTCGCGGCCATGCCATTGCGGCCGACGGCCATCGATCTTCCCGGCAATTCGAAATTTCGCATATCGTCGCTTCCTTCGCTCAATAGAGGCCGGTTGCCCTCGCCCATGTATAGGTATCATCCAATGCGCGGGTGGAGCGATCAAACAATTCGTGGATCTCTGCCTCGGTGATGATAAGCGGCGGGCAAAGCGAGTAGTTGTCGCCAAGGGCGCGCGTGATGACGCCATGCAGCTGGGCCTGCTTGCCCGCGTGAATGGCAATGCCATCCGTCGGCTTGAACGGCTCTTTCGTTTCCTTGTTGCGAACCAGTTCAAGGGTCCCGATGAGGCCGCGACCACGGGCGTTGCCGACGAGCGGATGGTCGCCAAGTTCGTTCAACCGCCGCTGGAACACCGGGGCGATATTCCGGACGTGGCCAACGATGTCGCGTTCCTCGTAGATTTTCAGGGTTTCCAGAGCGACGGCCGTCGCAACAGGATGGCCGCTATAGGTGAAGCCATGGCCGAATGTTCCGATTTTCTCGCTCTCGGCAACGACTGCGGAATGGATCTTTTCATTGATCATCAGTGCGGAGATCGGCTGATAGGCGGCGGAAAGCTGCTTTGCCATGACGATCATATCCGGCTGAAGTCCGAAGCTTTCCGAACCGAACATCGTGCCGAGCCTACCAAAGCCGCAGATGACTTCGTCGGCGATCAGCAGCACGTCATATTTCTTGAGGATTGCCTGGATCTTCTCATAGTAGGTTGGCGGGGGAACGATGCAGCCGCCGGATGCCATTAACGGCTCGGCGAAGAATGCGCCGACGGTTTCCGGTCCCTCGGCAAGGATCATCTGTTCAAGCGCGTTGGCACAGCGCGTCGCGAATTCCTCTTCCGTTTCGCCCGGGCGGCCATAACGATAAAACTCCGGGCAGTCCGTATGCAGCACCCGATCAATCGGCAGATCGAAATCGCGGTGATTGTTCGGCAACCCGGTCAGGCTCGCTGAAGCGATGGTCACGCCGTGGTAAGCCCGCATGCGCGAGATGATCTTCTTCTTTTCCGGCATGCCGATGGCATTGTGATAATACCAGACAAGCTTCATGGCCGTGTCGTTGGCTTCGGAACCCGAATTGGCGAAGAAGACTTTGGACATTGCGACCGGTGAAAGCTGAATGAGCCGTTCGGCAAGCTCAACCGCCGTCTCATGCGTTTTGCCGCCGAAGCTGTGATAGAAGGGCAGTTCCTTCATCTGACGTGTCGCCGCGTCTACCAGACGCTGTTCGCTGAAGCCCAGCGACGCGCAGAACAGCCCGCCAAGACCTTCGATATATTTGTTACCTTCGCTGTCGACGATATGGATCCCCTCGCCCCTGGTGATCACCAGCGGGCCGTCCTTCAGATGCTGCGAAGCGTTGGTATAGGGATGAAGAACAAACGCAGCGTCCCGGGATTCGACGGAGTTGAGAAGGATGGTCACAGAGGTTCTCCAAATGTGGGTCTATTTCGATGGCGACGCCCGGCTAAGCTGCGCCGGTCAGCCGGCGCGACCTTCTCGGTGCACCGGCTGCCGATTGCTGCCGGGGGCAGCTTTGCCGCTTAATCAATCAAGGGATGTCTTGATCCATTTCTGCGCAAGCTTGTTGATCGTGCCGTCGGCTTCCGCCGCTTCGATCGCCGCGTCGAACATCGACTTCAAGATCGTATCATCCTTGCGAAGACCTGCCGCGATCCCCTGTCCAAAGACACCGCCTTTGAAGGTCGGGCCGGCGATCTTGTAGTCTTTGAAGTCGTCCTTGCCGAGCGTTGCGGTCAATGAGGTTTTCTGGGCAACGACAGCGTCGATGCGACCGGCCTGGAGGTCCAGATCATGCTGCTCGACGGTCTTGTATTCTCTCGGATCGACAACGCCCTTGAAATAGGTGTCGAGGAAGACCGCGTTCGCCGTCGACACTTGGGCGCCCACAGCCTTGCCTTTGAGGGCATCGCGAAGCGGCTGTAATTCCTGCTCGACCTTCGCCTTGTCTGCGGCGAGGTCGACCGTCGTCCCCGTCCCCGGCAGATCTGCAAGAGGACCGGTTTTTTCGACCATGAAGGCGGCCGCGGTCGGGGCGTAGGGTTTGCTGAAGGAGATGACGGCAAGGCGCTTTTCGGTCACGATCATCGAGGCCATGATGGCGTCGAACTTCTTGGCTGTGAGCGACGGAATGAGGCCATCCCAATCCTGCGCCACGATGGTGCATTTGACCTCCATGCGGGCACAGAGGTCGTTGGCGAGATCGATCTCGAATCCTGCCAGCTTGCCGTCAGGACCGGTAAAATTCCAGGGTTCGTATGCGCCCTCGGTCGCGATGGTGATCTCGGTTGGTTTCGTCTGCGCGGCGGCGGCGCCAGCCGACATGACGCCGAGCAGAGCGGACGTCAGCAAAAGCTTTGATACTCGCATGTTTATTCCCCTTTTTGGTGCGCCCTGCCCTTTTCCCAGGCAAGGCGGTTGCAGACTCCGCGACGTCCGTTTGCTAGGACGCGCGAACCTTGATCGCCTCGGCCGCAAGGCAGAGGAGTTCGAACAAAACCTGAGCGGCAATTTGCGCCGTATTCGACGTCGGGTCGTATTGCGGAGCGATCTCAACGACGTCGCCGCCTACGATGTTCAAGCCGACAAGACCGCGCAGAATGCCGAGGGCCTGTGCCGAGGTCAGGCCGCCGACCTCCGGCGTTCCCGTGCCTGGCGCAAATGCGGGGTCGAGAGAATCGACGTCGAAACTGACGTAGGTCCGCCCCGATCCGACGATCTCTCTCGCCTTGGCGATAACGGAGCCGATGCCGAGATCGCCGACGTCTTCCGCGTGAATGACAGTCATTCCGGACGCATACGAGAATTCCCACAGATATTCGGAATTGCCGCGAATTCCGATCTGGATCGTCCGCCTCGGATCAAGCACACCGTCCAGAACCGCCTGGCGAAACGGTCCGCCATGGTGGAATTTGCATCCTTCGAACGAACCGCCCGTGTCGCAATGGGCATCGATGTGAATCATCCCCACAGGACGATCCCTGCCAACAGCCCTCAGGATCGGAAGGCCGACCGAGTGGTCGCCGCCGACGGCCAGGGGCACGACCCCCGCCTCTATCAAACCGCCGACAAATTGCTCGATATCGTCATGAGATGCCGCAAGATCGAAGCGGCTTTTGAACGGGACATCGCCGACATCGGCAACACGTGCATGGGCAGTCGGGACGGTCCGCAAGACATGATCGTAAGGGCCAACCCGGTCGACGTTGCGTACAGCTCTTGGCCCGAACCGCGCACCCGATCGGTTTGTCACCCCGAGATCCATCGGAATGCCGAAAAGCGCAATATCTATATCGGTAAAACTGGGTGCGGCGTCTGGACGATACGGGGCCTTCAGCAATGTCGGGACGCCGCAGTAAGGCGCCTGGCGACGATCGCCGTCGCCGAAGACCAGGTCGGCCACCTTCCGAAACTCCGGATCGAACATCTCACCGCCTGAAGCGTTCGAAAAGCGCTTCCGCAGTTCGTCCAGACTGAGAATCTCCGGCATTGGACCTCCAGGTGTTGCGACCGAATCGCCGGCGACTTTCGAAACCCGGCGAAAAAGATGATTGCTTGTTGTAGCCAACATTGTATACATAATCGTATTCCGCTTGATCGAGCAAGAGGGAAAAAGTTATGGTGTCGCTCACCGAGCGGTGAATAGACCAGAGGCAGAGGGGGAATCGATTGGCATCCACCAAAACGGAACAGCGCGGATCATTGCGTGAGAGCACCTATTCGCAATTGAAGGACCTGATCCTCACCGGCCAACTTCGCCCCTCCGAGCGCCTTTCGGAAGTGACGCTCGCCAAGCGTTTCGGCGTCAGCCGAACACCGCTGCGTGAAGCGCTGATGAAGCTGGAAGAAGAAGGGCTTATCGTCGGTCAGCGGAATTTCGGCTACACGGTGACCGATCTCGACGTCACCAAATTCTGCAATCTGCTGGTTGTTCGCGAAGCACTCGACGTTTGCGCGGCGCAACTCGCCTGCGAGGTGGCGAGCGAGGAAGACCTAGACCGGCTCCGGGACGTCATTGCCCAGATGGTTGAACTGAAGGATACGACGAATAAGACGCCGTCTGACGCGGCCCGCAACCTGGATCTTGGACTATACATCCATCGCGTCATCGTGGAATCGACCCGAAACGAGGCGCTCGTGAGGGTGACGGATCAAGTTTATCAGCAGCTTCGCCTGGCCCTTTGGCTCGAAGTTCTCTGGGTGGATCTGGAGCACACGGACCTCGACGAACACCGGGCGATCGCAGACGCCATCTGTGCACGCGACCGGGAGGCGGCGGCCGCAGCAGCAAGAGCGCATGTGCAAAGCTCACTCAAAAACATGTCGAAGCTCCAGCGCATCTGGGCGCATCGGCGCGCATCCGACTGACGCGCAACCCGATCTTTTATCAAGGGGTCCCCGCATGGCACCTATCGACAATTACCTGGCTCTCGTCGGCTTCGAGCAGACGGGTTGGGGTTGGCTACTACTGACTGCGGCAGCGATGACAATCGGTGTGTCCGTCTGCGGCTTCCTGACCGGAACGTTGATCGGGACGGTCATTACCTTAATGCAGTTGTCCCGCCACCTGACCATCCGGTGGCTTGCGGATTGCTACACGACCGTTCTGCGCGGCGTGCCCGACCTTCTCGTCATTTATCTTTTCTATTTCGGCGGCAGCGCATTCCTTGGATCCTTGGGCGGCCTGTTCGGCTATCAAGGGTTTATTGGAATGCCGGCATTTCTGACCGGAACCCTGGCGCTTGGCGTGGTTTCGGCGGCCTATCAGGCTGAGGTATTTCGCGGGGCCTATAGGTCCGTTGCACGCGGCGAAATCGAAGCCGCCAGCGCCGTCGGCATGCGGCCATGGCCCAAATTCAGGCGCATCGTCGCCCCCCTCGTCCTGCGCTACGCTATTCCGGGCCTCGGAAACACCTGGCAGCTCGTCTTGAAGGAATCGGCATTGATCTCCGTCACGGGTCTCGTCGAACTCCTGCGCCAATCGCAGATCGCGGCCGGATCGACGCGCCGGCCGTTCGAGTTCTACCTGACGGCGGTCGTTCTTTATCTCGTCATCACCTGGCTCTCATCGATCCTGTTCAGACGCATGGAGGCGCGAACGACCCAGGGCACAAGGAGAGCGTTGTGATGGATCTGGGTTTTATGTGGGATACGTTTCTCACGCTTCTGACCGGCTTGCCGCTGACCCTTGAACTCGCCGTCACGTCGGTCGTGGCAGGCAGCGCGCTGGCACTGGCGATCTCGCTCCTGGCCGTGACCGGCGGTGAAATAGGCCGAACCATAACCCGTGCCTACGTCTTCGTCTTCAGAGGGTCGCCGCTCCTCGTCCAAATGTTCCTGATCTATTATGGTCTCGGCCAATTCAGACACGGCCTGCAGGACCTCGGCGTCTGGGGGTTCTTTCGCGAACCCTACTGGTGTGCGGTACTCGCCCTCACTCTGAATACCGCCGCCTACTGCAGCGAAATCTTCCGTGGAGGACTGCTGGCCGTCTCCGCCCAGGAGATCGAGGCGGCTCGCGCTTGCGGCATGTCGGGCATTCTCTTGTTCAGGCGGATCATCCTGCCGATCGCCATCAGGCATGCGCTGCCCGCTTACGGCAATGAGATCATCCTGATGATCAAAGCAACAGCGCTCGCATCTGTCATCACGATTATGGAGGTCACCGGCCTGGCTGGAAAACTGATCGCCGACAGCTTCCGCGCTTTCGAGATCTTCATCGTCGCCGGCGCGATCTACCTTGCGATCATTTTCATCGTCACACGCATGCTCATGGCGGTCGATTTCTGGCTTTCGCCTCATATGCGTATGCGGCTGCAATCTTAAACGGGAGTGTGCATGTCTGACAGGGGAACAGTTTTGGTCAGCGACAATAAGGACAAAAGCGCTGCCGTTTCGGTTAAGGATCTCCGCAAATGCTTCGGCCCGCTGGAAGTGCTGAAGGGGATTTCGCTTGAAGCGCATGAGGGGGACGTGATTTCCATCCTCGGCTCATCCGGCTCCGGCAAATCAACGATGCTGAGATGCCTCAATATGCTCGAAATCCCCGACAGCGGGGAAATTCGCATCGGGGGCGAAATGTACGCTTTGAAGAAATCGGGGCATAGAACGGTGCCGGCTGACCGCAGGCAAGTCGACCGGATGCGCGAACACATCGGCATGGTGTTTCAGAATTTCAACCTTTGGTCGCATATGACCATCCTCGAGAACGTGATCGAAGCGCCGGTGCACGTGCAGAAGCGCAACCGGGCGGAATGTATTGCGGAGGCCGAAGCTCTGCTCGAACGGGTGGGCATCGCCGAAAAACGAAATTTCTATCCCGCGCATTTGTCTGGCGGTCAGCAGCAACGCGCTGCGATCGCCCGCGCTCTCGCACAGCGGCCGAGGGTGATGCTGTTTGACGAGCCGACCTCGGCGCTTGATCCCGAACTCGTCGGCGAAGTGCTGAAAGTGATGCGCTCTCTTGCTGAAGAAGGTCGGACTATGCTGGTTGTAACCCATGAAATGGCCTTCGCCCGAGACGTATCGAGCAAGGTGGTTTTCCTTCACCGGGGCGTTGTCGAAGAAACAGGGGAGCCCACCGAGCTTTTCACGCATCCGAAATCGGAGCGGTTCCGCCAGTTTCTGGCAGGGACGAGGTGAGGTCGGTACCTTCGACGCGACTCTCAAGAGAGCCCGGGTGATCGTCGTTGAACATCTGTTTGATGCTTGCGGGCACGGGGCAACAGGTTCATGCTGGTCTTCTGTTTGAGGCCCGTTGGTTGCGGCTGATATAGCCGTCGCGCACCGGGTTCGTGAGATGCCAGCGATGGACTGCGCCGGCTGCGGTTTCGATATTCAGAGCGGTTTTGCTTTCTGTCCGCGATGCGGCGCAAGGCAACCCCTCTCCTGCGCCGCCTGCGGCTATGCGTGTCAGCCCGATTTTGCCTTCTGCCCCAAATGCGGTGCATCGATCTCAGGTAAAGCCCCGCCTGCGCCGAAGCCGACTATTGAGCTGGTGCCGGCGAAATCCGACGGCGATGCCGACCGGCGGCCGGTGACGGTGCTCTTCGCCGATCTCTGCGGATTCACCACGCTGAGCGAGCAGATCGACCCCGAAACCATGCGGGTGCTGCAGAACGAATTGTTCGAAGAGATGACCCGGGCGGTGGAAGCCTATGGCGGATTCGTCGACAAGTTCGTCGGCGACGCGCTTCTGGCGCTGTTCGGCGCGCCGGTTGCCCATGAGGACGATCCGGTGCGGGCGCTTGGCGCCGCACTTGATATGATCGACCGGGCCGCCGCGGTCGGCACGCGCTGGCAGTCGCGCGCCGGCGTGCCGCTGCGCCTGCATATCGGCATCAATAGCGGCCCTGTCGTTACCGGCGGCTTCGGCGCGGTCGGCGCCAAATCCTATTCCGTGACTGGTGATACGGTGAACACGGCCCAACGGCTGCAATCCATGGCCGGCGAAAACGATATTCTTGTCGGTCCGCTGACCTATCGCCTCACCCGCCACGCCTTTGCCTTCGACAGTCTCGGCGCGCAGACCTTGCGCGGCAAGAGCGGAAACGTTCTCGTCCATCGGCTGACCGGGCTGCTGGAAACGCCGCATACGGCGCGCGGACTCGAAAGTTTCGGCCTTCAGGCGCCGATGATCGGACGGGATGCGGAATTGTCGCGGCTGCTCACCTGCCTCGATCTCGCTTGCGACGGTGCGGCGCAGCTCGTCCGCCTGATCGGCGAAGCGGGCATCGGCAAATCGCGGCTGGCCACTGAATTCGTCGGGATCGCCGCGGATACGACCCGTTTCCCCGGCCTTGCCATCCGCAAAGCCACCTGCTCTCCCCTTGGCGAACAATCCTACGGCACCCTTGCCGCGGTCGTGCGAAGCGCCTACGGGATCGGCGAGCGCGACGATCGCGACAGGACACGACAGCTGTTGACGACGGGGTTTCGCGCACTCGATCTGACGCAGGACGATGTTGATGGGCTCCTGCCGCTTTTTCTGCATGTGCTCGGCCTCGGTGATCCCGATGGCGCGTTGCGGCACATCGAGCCGGAGCAGTTGCGGCGGCAGATCTTCTACGCGATCCGCACCGTCTTCGAGCGGCGGCTGGCGCAAGGCCCTCTCCTGCTCGTCATCGAGGATCTGCATTGGGCGGACGCGGCTTCGCTGGAAGTGCTTCGCTTCATGATGGACCGGCTGGAGCGCAGCCGGCTGATGCTGCTTGTGATCTACCGGCCGACGGCGCAGACCGACCCGCTGAACTCCAATCGCGTCAACGTCACCGTGCAGCGTCTTGGCCCACTCGCCGCAGCCGACGGGCAGAGGCTGCTTGCCGCCTTTTTTGGCGAGGCACATGGCAAGCTGCCGATCGCAATGCGCAAACGCATCCTCGACCGCGCCGGGGGCAACCCGCTCTTCATCGAAGAAATCCTGCGTGGACTGATCGACATGGGCACATTGCGTCATGACGGTGAGCGCTGGCATGTTGCGGCGGACGACACGGATGTCGCCATCCCGGTGAACCTGCAAGCCTTGTTGCTTGCCCGCGTCGATCGTCTGCCGCAGGAGATCAGGCGGTTGGCGCAGGAGGCGGCGGTGGTCGGCCCGAAATTTGATACCGCCCTGCTCCGCGCCGTCGCCACCGATCCGGCCGGCATCGATGCCGCACTGGACTATCTCTGCGATGCCAATATCGTCGAGGAATTGCGCGGCCCCGATGCCGGCGGGTCGCCGGGCTATCGCTTCAGCCAGACACTGATGCACGACGTCATCTATCAGAATCTGTTGCTGCAACGGCGCATGGAGCTCCATGGCAGGATCGGCCGGGTTCTGGAGCGCCAATATGGCCTGGCGCCCGAGCGTCCCGAGCATCTGGCGCAACTCGGCCATCACTTCAGCCTGACCACCGACAAAGCCAAGGGCGCCGCCTACCTGATGGCGGCGGGCGATCAAGCGCGCAAGACCTATGCCAATGACGATGCAATGCGCCTCTATCGTCAAGCTCTCGCGGCCTTCGCAGACGAGCCGGAGGTGACGCCGGAGCAATTGGCGCTGCTGGAGCGCCTTGCCGATCTCTGCGGCCCTGCCGGTCGCCGCGACGATGCCTTGACCCATTATCAGCAGGCGCTTGCGATCCACCGCGCCAACGACGACCGGATCGCCGCAGCAAGGATATTGCGAAAGATCGGCCGCCTGCATCTCGATGCGGGGCGCCGCGACCAGGCGGAGACGCATTGCGCCGCGGCGGAAGCGATGATCGCGGCGATCGATGCGCCGGTCGAACATGCCCACCTGCTGCAGGAGCGCGGTCATCTCTCCTTCCGCATGGGTGATCAGGCCGCCGCCGCCGAGTGGGCGACACAGGCGCTGCAATGCCTGCAAACGCTGCCGATCGACGGAACGACCGAGGCCGGCCGCGAGGCGGCCCGGGCGATGGCCGAAGCGTTGAACACCAAGGGTGCAGCGCTCGCACGGCTCGGACGCCGGCGCGATGCCGTGCAGGAAGTGGAGCGCAGCCTCTCGGTCGCCGAAAAGGCCGATCTGCAAAGCGCCGCCTGCCGCGCCTATTCCAATCTCGGCGTTCTCTACACGATCGTCGATCCGGCCAACGCCATCACGATCTGCCGCCGTGGGCTGGAGGTCGCAACCCGTATCGGCGACCTCGGCTTCCAGGCGCGCCTTCTCGCCAACCTCGCAGTCTCCTGCTGCACCTTCACCGATCGCTGTGCGGCCGAAGGCGTGCCGGCGGCGGAAAAGGCAGTCGAAATCGACCGGGCGCTCGATCAGCGCGATCATTTGTCCGTGCCGCTGATCGTGCTCGGCCAGATTCATCAATGCCATGGGCAGCCGAAGCTAGCTCGTAAGTATTACGAAGAAGCTCTTGAGGTTGCTAAGGAAATTGACGAGCCGCAACTGCTCTTTCCGTGTTATGATGGCCTGGCGACGCTGAGCCTCGAACATGACGATATGGACGAAGCGGAACGGTATTTCACGCTGGCACAGGATGTGTGCATCCGCCACAACCTCGACCCAGGTACGCTCGTCGTCTTGCCGTTTCTCGACTGAATGGTTCGCGTCGCAATGATCGCGAACATCGAATAGATCAAGCGATTCAAACATATAAAGGGAGGAACGAACAATGCAGGAGAACCACGCCGATAGACCACTACAACCTGGAGATCGCGCGCCCAACGTGGTGCTGGATGCGATCACCCGCCAAGGCAAGATCGCCATCGACGACTTTCGCGGCCAGAAGCCGCTGCTCGTCGGCCTGTTCCGCGGACTGCACTGCCCCTTCTGCCGCAGGCAGATCGCCGCCATGGCTGAACTGACCGATGCATTGCAGGAGAAAGGCATCGACAGCCTGACCGTCGTCAATACCCCGATCGAGCGAGCCCGCCTTTATTTCCGCTACCACCCGCTTCCCAATCTGCTGGCGGCCTCCGACCCCGAACGGGTATCGCATCGCGCGTTCGGCCTACCGCGCCTTCAATTCACCGAGACCGAAAACGAGTGGCCGCACAAGGTCAGCATGGACACGATGATGTCGATGCGCGTCGACATGCCGGGCGAGCTTCCCGAACCGATGAACCCGATCGCCGCGATGGAATTTCTCGACAAGGCTGACGGCTATGAAATGACCGATGATGACAAGCGGATGATCTCCCCCGGCGAAGGCCAGCTTGTCGGCGAATTCCTGCTCGATCGTGACGGAGTCGTGCGCTGGTGCTTCACCGAAGTCGAGGAGGCCGGCCGCCATATGTTCGGCGTTCCCGCGCCGCGGGAAGTGATGTCGGCGGCGGCGAATATGGCGGTCTGAAGCGGCGCCCTAATCACCTGATCCGGAATGCGAAGCCGGCCAGCACATCGACGCCGCGGACGACCCGCGGCCGGCAAGCGTGCCCGGGCGGGTTCTTGTCGCGATCCCGACATCGCCGCGCCATCCATGGCACGCTTGCCGGCCGCAAGTGCTGCGGCGGATTAATCCGGAAGGCCGGCCTTGCGGTAGCCCTCCACGAAATGGTCAAGCGTGCGAGCGTCGCGAAATGGTTCGGTCGCCGCCCAGTGGCGGATGGAAAAGCCGGGGTTGGCGACAAGGAAGAGTTCGGACTCCGCCCGCGCCTCGTCGAGCCGGCCGAGCTGAGCAAGGCTTGCCGCCAGGAAGCGGCGCGAGCTTGTGCGATAGGTGTCGTCGCGGCGCAGCGTCTCGACGGCGGCTGCATATTGCCCGGCCGCATATTGTGCCTGGCCGAGCGCCAGATAATACCAGCTTGCCGGAAACGGGTTCAGCCGGAACGCCTTGCGAATCTGCTCAAGACCCTGCTCGACCCGCCCTGCTAGGACGGTAACGTCGGATAATGCCGCAAAGGTATCGGCCTCGTTCGGGTCAAGTTCGATCGCCTTGGCGAACTCCGCATCCGCCGCGGCAAAATCGCGTTCATAGGCAAGAAGGTAGGCCAAGACCCAGCGGCAGCCGGCATCGTTGGGGTCGATCGCAACGGCCTTGCGCGCCAGTTGCAAGGCGATGCGGCGGGTCGCTTCCGTCGGCCCGCCGCTATGAACCCATCCCATCCAGTGGTTCATGGCCAACCATCGATAGGCCTCGGCATAGTCGGGGTCGAGGGCGACTGCGCGGGTCAGCATCAGATGCGCCTCCTCAGCCGCCTGCGGGGAATCATCCATCAGCTTGCGCGCCCGCACGCAGAGATCGTAGGCCTCAAGACTTCTAGGCCGCCGGCGCGGCGGAGGGGTACGCAGCCGGCCGAGCAGCGCCTCGACGATCCTGGCGGTCACCTCGTCCTGAACGACAAAAATATCGTCCAGGCTGCGATCGAAGCGTTCTGCCCACAAATGAGTGCCGCTGACGGTGTCGACCAGCTTGGCGTTGACGCGCACGCGCCCCGCGGCGCGCCTCGCACTGCCCTCCAGCAGGTATCGCACGCCGAGCTCCTCGGCGATCTCCCGCGCGTCAACCGCCCTGCCCTTATAGGCGAAGGCCGAGTTGCGGGCGATGACGAACAGACCCGGCATTCTCGAAAGGTCGGTGATCAGGTCTTCGGTCAGCCCGTCCACGAAGGATTCCTGTTCGGGGTCGTTGCCGATGTTCAGGAAGGGCAGCACGGCGATCGACGGTTTGTCGGGCAGCGGCAAGGTCTTTCGCTTCACGCCGCTCAGCCGCTGCATGGCGCCCGTGAAGCGGTAGCCGACGCGCGGAACCGTTGCAATCCATTCGCCGCCGCCGGCAGCGGGGCCGAGCAGCTTGCGCAGCTGCGCGATCTGGACGGTGAGGTTGCCTTCCTCGACCGCCATGCCCGGCCAAGCCGCGTCCATCAGCTCGGTCTTGGCAAGGATTTCGCCGGATCGCCCGACGAGCGCCGCAAGCAGCTTCAGCCCGCGATGGCCAATGGCCACGGGTTCATCATTCCGAAGGAGCGTTCCCGCATCCGGATCAAGCACGAACGGACCAAAGGCAAAGAGCGATCCCTGCATAGAGCGGATCTATAGTCCGTTTGGAAGTTTTTGAGAACTTTTTGGAGCCCCTTAATTACGCCGCTCCTCCTATTCCGCAGAATTCCATCCTCTTTCGGGCGGGGCCTCTGCCCCGTCACCCCAATGCCGACTGACGAGGAAATCTGCATGACTGCCGCAAGCACGACATCACAGCGAGACGATCGGAGCCCCTGGGCCGCGATGGCAGGCATCATCGCGACCGTCACGGTGTTTGCCGTGGCGCAGGGGCTGACCTATCCGCTGCTGAGCTTCATCCTGGAGCGGCACGGAACGGCCTCTGGCCTGATCGGTCTGTCGGCAGCGATGACGCCCTTGGGTTTCATCATATCGGCACCCGTCATTCCGGCACTCTCGCGGCGGGTGGGCGCAGCGCGGCTTGCGATCCTCTGTTCGATCCTGGCCGCCCTCACCCTGATTGCGATTGCCGGGCGGCAGGACGTTTGGACCTGGATGCCGCTGCGCTTCCTGCTCGGCTTCTTTGCCAATCCACTCTATGTCATCAGCGAAACCTGGCTGATCTCGATCACCCCGGCGTCGCGTCGGGGGCGCATCATGGGCCTCTATTCATCGATCGTTTCGGCCGGCTTTGCCGTCGGTCCGCTCTCGCTCGGCCTCAGTGGCACGGAAGGCTGGGCACCCTTCCTGATCGGCATTGGGGCCTTCCTTGGCTGCGGCCTGATCGTGCTTGTTGTCGCCCAACGCCTGCCTGACATGCCCGGCGAAGGCGAAGCAATATCGGTCGGCGGCTTCCTTTCGCGGGCGCCGCTGCTGCTGTTTGCGGTTTTCACCGCCGCCGCCTTCGAGCAGATCCTGCTCTCCCTGCTTGCCGTCTATGGCGCGGCACTCGGCAGTACCGAAAGCCGCATCGCTTCGCTGATCACCTGTTTCGTTGCCGGCAATGCCGCGCTGCAGATCCTGCTCGGGCGCGTGGCGGAACGGTTCGGCGCAACGCGGACCATGTTGTTCTGCGTCCTCACTTGTCTTTCAGGCTGCCTGCTGCTGGCGTCAACCTTCACCACCTGGCTCATCTGGCCGCTCGTTTTCATCTGGGGCGGCGTCTCGTTCGGGCTCTACACCATGTCGCTGATCCAGCTCGGCGAGCGTTTCAACGGTCAAGCCCTGATCGCCGGCAATGCGGCCTTCGCCTTCGCATGGGGCATCGGCGGCATGGCGGGCTCGCCCGCGGCCGGACTGGCAATGCAGCTGGTCGGACATCAGGGGTTGCCGTCGTCCCTCGCCCTACTCAGTTGTGTCCTGGCGATTTCTCTGTTGGCCGCGAGACGGCGTGAGCAATAAAGGACCTCGCGTGCCTTCGATAAGTCCCTCCGGCCGCGAGATCCCTACTCTTGAATTTCGCCCGCTGCTAAATATATAACATGTTATATAACATTCTATGGAATTGGAGAGATTGAATGGTCGAAGATGTGGTGCGAACGCTTGGCTTTTTGTGCCTGGGCAGCCGGTTGCGTCGCATCGGCGAGAGACTGCAAGCCGATACGCAGCAGGTCATCGACGAGGCCGGCGTCGGCATCCAGGCAGGTCAGTATCCATTCCTCGCAGCGATCGACCGGGCCGGGCCGCTGACGATCGGCGAGCTTGCGCAGGCGGTGGGCATCACCCAGCCCGGCGCGACGCGGACCATCGGGCAGCTTCTCGAACTCGGCTTCGTCGATATGCAGCCGGCGCCGGACGATCAGCGCCGCAGATTGGTGTCGCTATCCGACAAGGGACAGGAACTCGTCGATCATTCGAAGGCAACCATCTGGCCGCGCGTTGCGGCTGCGGTTGCGGATCTCTGCGGCGACCTCGACGGACCGATCCTCGAGCAACTCGCCGCCATCGAAGACGGGCTTGCGGCACTGCCGCTCATACGCCGGAGCACGGTTACAGGTCCGCACGCCCTTTCCAACGCGCAATAGGGAGAGAAAGACGATGAATCACGTGCTTGACCGGCCGATCTGGAGCGCGCTCAAAACCACGCATGCCGCTCTTGCCGAAGGCAACAGCTACGCACGGCGATACCCGCCCTCCATCGTCCCCTTCGCGGCCTCTGCCGACGATAGCCCTGAGAGCCTCGATGCCCTGGAGAAGCTGCCGTCGGCGGAAGAGAAGATGTTTCTCGTCGAGGCCGGGCCGATCGGCATTCCAGCGGGTCTTGCCGTCGTCATGGAGGCGCCGGTGACCCAAATGGTTGCCGAGCGGCCTCATGAGAGGATTTCGGATTCCCGCATTGAGCCGCTGACCGAGGCCGACGCCGCCGACATGCTTGATCTGGCGAGCTTGACCAGACCCGGGCCGTTCACCCTGCGCGCCCAGAGCCTCGGCAGCTTCTGGGGGATCAGGCATGAGGGCCGTCTGGTGGCGATGGCCGGGCAGCGTATGCGGCAGACCGGTTTCATCGAATTGAGTGGGCTTTGCACCCATCCCGAATTCCAAGGGCGTGGCCTCGGCACCCTGCTGTTCCGTTTCGTTGCCGGCGAAATCGCTTCCAGCGGCGACACGGCCTATCTGCATGTCTATGCGGGGAACACCTCCGCCATTTCCCTCTACAAGGCGCAAGGCTTCACGCTTCGCTCGGAGATGAACATGCGGGTGGTCAAACGCCGCGCCTGAGCTGCTGCTCAACGGCCGGGACGGTGTCTCCTCCCCGGCACCGTCCAATTTAAGGGGCTTCGGTTCGAGACACTACCTTACGACCGCCGGCAGCACTTCGAATTTCCAGAATTTTTCCGGGCTGAAATAGGTTGTGGCGAATTCGCGGATAGTTGAGGCCGTAACCTCGTCGTAGCCGCTGAGATTGCCGCGTATGCGGTCCAAACGACGCGGATCCGTCTGGGCGCCGCGCAGATATTCAATCCAGTATTCGTTGCCCTGCCGCTGGTGCTTCAACGTCTCGATGATGGGTTCGCGAGCGCGTGCGAGCTCGTCGGCGGAGACATCATGCGACCTGAGATCATTGGCGATCTCGTCGACAAGTGCATAGAAGCGCGCGAGCTTTGTCGGATCCGTCTCGACATAGAAATAGGCGTAGCCATAGCCGGGAATTTCCCTCGACAGATTAACGTCGCCCTCCAGCGCGTAGCTTGCCCCTTCTGCAATGCGAAACTGGTCGGTCAGCCTATTCTGGAAAATCTGGGTGACAACATTGGCTGTGAAGGAGCGCGGGAGATCGGAGAGCAAATCGCCGATGGGAGCCCCGACGACGGCGGCGGCGCTATCTGCCCTTCCCTTATGGGTCTGCAGAACGGGCTTCTCGGTGGCCGCCGGAAAACGCACGTTACCCCAATCATTGCTCGCCGCCGCCTCCGGGCGTGGCGGCAAAGCGCCGAATGTTTCAGCTGTCAGCCGGATGGCGTCGTCCACCGTCACATCGCCGACGATGGTGATATCGATCGGGCCATTGGACACCACCGGCCGGAACAGCGCCTCGAAATCGCCCGGCTTGGCGGCGGACAACTGGGCGCGATCGGGAAAGGTCCAGCGCGGGTCGCCGGAGTGGACGAGACCTCCGAGGTTACGGCTGACAACGCCGCCAGGGGTGGCCTCATACTGATCGAGGCCGCTCAAATAGGCCTGCTGCACCCGCTTGAACGCCTCGGGGCGGTATGCGGGATCGGAGGTGTATGCCGACATGAGTTGCAATTGCGTCGCCAGATCCTCAGTCCGCGTACGACCGTCGAACTTCAAGGAGCTGTCGCCTACCGAGACGTCGAGGCCGACGATGTTGGCGGTCAGCGCCTTCTGGATATCCTGGTAGTCCATGGACTTCACGCCGGACAGCGCGACCGCCGGCGATGCCCAGATCGGGAGGGGACGGTCATGCGGCAAGTCCAGCCGGCCGCGGCCGATATCCTCGCGCACCAGCACTTCATTGGCGCGCAGCTTGGTTGGCTTGACGGTAAGCCGTACGCCGTTGGAAAAGCGCACCATGGTCAGGCCGAGATCTTCGACGGCGCGGCGTTCGACCACAGCGCCCGGCGCGCCGAAATGGGTGTAGGGCCAGGCGACATCGGCTGCACTGGACGGCGCCGAGACGGCAATCGCCTTGGAAGCGTGATAGACCTGCCGGAGCGCGTCGGCTCCGCCCTGCGGCGATTGGGCGGTCTGGAGCACGATCTGCGGACCATTGCCGGAGAAAGCACGCTGCAGGGCCTGATTGACCTCGGCCGCGGTGACGCCGTTCGTCACCCTCTCGAACAGCGAGAGGTCGTCGGCAGGCGACGTGAAGACCTGATTGTCATCGATGCTGCCAGCCAGCGCGGAAGCGATGTCGGTGGTCGTGCGCGTCGCGGCTCCGGCGGCAGCAGCCTTCAGGGCCGAGCGATATTCGAGGATTTCGCGATCGATCTCAGCCTGGGCAACGCCGAACTGTTGAATACGACGCTGTTCCTGGTCAATGGCCCCGAGTGCCGCCTGCCATTTGTCCGGTTCGGAATTCGCCGTGACTAGGACGACGTGAGCGGAATCGAGGAGATCCTGGGAGCCGACGCCGGCGCTGATGAAAGGCGCGTCCGCCTTGCTGGCGATGGTGCTGACCCGGCGTTTGAGCACCATCAGACCGAGATCTTCAATAAGCTGGGTGCGGCGCTTGCCCAAGGTGTCGGGCGCCGCGTCATAGGGACGCGTCCAGGCGATCTGGACGCTGGTCATGCCGCCGGGAACGACGACGACGTCCGCGCTTTCGCCTTTCGTCCGCAGCGCGCCGGTATCCTGACTTGCAGGCGTCGGTCCTATGGCCTTCCAGTCGCCGAAGCGCTGCCGGATTTCGATTTCCATGGCAGCGGGGTCGATATCGCCCACCACGATCAGCGTCGCCCGATCGGGCCGGTAATTGGCCCGATAGTAATCGCGGACGAGGTCCACAGGCGCATTGCTGATAATATCGGCTTTACCGATCGGCGGGCGCATGGTCACGCGCCGGCCGGCGAGCAATGAATTCATGATTGCGAGCCCCGCGCGGTACTGCGGTGTATCGCGCAGCCGCTCTTCCGACAGGATGACGCCGCGCTCGCGATCGAGGGCGCCGGCATCGAGGGTCAGCTCGCTCGCCGTTTCTCGCATCAGCATCAGGCCCGTGGAAAGCGTCTCTGGATCGACCTCGGGCAAATCGAGTGCATAGACAGTCTCGTCATAAGAGGTATGGGCGTTGGTGTCCGGTCCAAAGGCCAGGCCCTTGCGCTGCAGGATACGGATCATCTCCCCTTCGGCGACATGCGTCGAACCCTTGAAGGCCATGTGCTCGAGAACATGCGCCAGGCCCTGCTGGTCGTCGTTTTCCTCCAGTGAGCCGGAGCCGATGCGAAAGCGGATCGCTGCCTGTCCTGATGGCGTGGCGTTGCGCATGATTGCAAAGCGCATGCCATTGGCGAGCAGGCCGAAATGGACATTGGAATCGGCTTGAATGTCGCTTTGCGTTTGCGGCCAGGGGGTGGACGGCGTGTCGGCATAGGCCGGCGATGCGAAAATTGCGACAAGGGAGACCGTCGCGAGAAACCGCCAAGCGGCGGCGCATTCCATTTGATTGGGAGACATTCTTATCCAGGCGATGAGCATGAAGAGAGGAAACGGCTTTGACCCGACCATTCCATAAGTTGCATATCGCTTCAACTTCCATGTGTGAATGGATAAGACGCAGACAATTCGCGTCAGAGCTCGCGGGAGCTCCATAGAAATCTTAGAATTATCGTATAATATATTGATATTTAAATTTTATGGCGGTGACCTCCATCGTCATTCCCGATGAATTCCCCACATCTCGTCAATTGTCAGATCCCTGTCATCGAGCCTGACTAAAGGATTGCGCTTCGACGCTGTGACCAAGAGGACGCATTCGATGGCGACATTGCAGCAAGTCGCATTCCGGGCAGGATGTTCGCTGGCGACGGCAAGCCGGGTTCTCAATCGCAACGGGCCGGCCAGCGATCTGATGGTGCGCAAGGTGCGCCGTGCCGCTGCCGAACTCGGTTATCGCCCGGCCGGCCATGCTGTCGGGCGGCTCGGGCGCAGACCGGTAATCGGCGTCTTGATCCCGAGCATCACCAATCCCGTCTTTGCCTCGTCGCTGTCGAGCATCCAGAACCGCATGCTGGTCGCCGGCCATGGCGTCTTGATCGCCCAGTCGAATTACGATCCGGCACGCGAGGCCGATGCCGTCGCCGCACTTCTGAATGACCGGCCGACCGGGCTGATCCTCACCGTCTGCGACCCGTCGACGAGCGAGGCGCTGCTGCCCAAGCTGCCTCCGACCGTGCTTCTCAACAACCTGCCGACGGCGCAGTTTCCGGCGGCGGTCACCGCCGATAATCGCGGCGCCGGCCGGGAGATCACGACGTTCCTGATCGGCATGGGCCACCGCCACATTCTCTTTCTCTCCGGCAACTTCGCCGCCTCCGATCGCGCTCGTCTTCGCTACCGGGGCTACCTCGACGCCATGGCCGAGAACGGCCTGACGCCGCTTGACGCGATCCAGATCTCCTTCGTCGGCGGCTATGACCAGCTCGATCTCAGTGCGGCGATGACCTCGCTTTCGCCGACGGCGATTATCGCCTCCAACGATCTTCTGGCGCTCGGCGTCATCGGCGCGCTGAAGCGCGAGGGGCTGTCGGTACCGGGGGATGTTTCGGTCGCCGGCTTCGACGGCATCGCCATCGGCCGGCTGATCGATCCGCCGCTGACAACCATTGAAATGCCGGATGCCAGCATGGGCGCGACGGCCGCCTCGCTGCTGCTCGACATGGCGGAGAATGCAGCCCCTGCCCGCCACCTCGACGTCGCCTATACGCTGCGCCGCGGCGGCACGGTGCGCGCCATCTGAACCACCCGGAAATAAAAGGCCGCCGCGCGCTCGGCGTGGCCGCCCCTTCTTCTGACGCGGAAAGCGATCAGCTGCGCGGCAGCATGCCCTCGACGTCGGCGGCGGCGTCGTCGAGCGCTTCCTTCGGCTCGGCCGACTGGTCGACGATGCGCGAGAGATTGTCGACGATCGTCTGCGTGACCTTGACGCCGTTCGAGCCGGGGAAGGCATACCAGGGGATCATGACCGGCATCTGGCTGAGGCCAGCCTGGAACAGCGGGTTCTGTTTGTAGAAATCGCCGAGATACTCGGGCGACTTGGCGGCAAGCTCGTTGTTCGGGACATAACCGGTGCCGGGCACGACGACCGAGGCGCCGTAAGGGCCGGCGGCGAATTTGGCGAACTTCCAGGCGGCGTCCTGCTTGGCGGCGTCATGGGTCAGGATGACGACGGCGTTGCCGCCTGTGGGAAGACGGCCGTTCACCGGATCGATCAGCGGGATCTTGGCGGTGCGCAGATCGAACTTGTTGCCGACATTCTTGATCGTGTTGCGCAGCGCGCCTGTGGTCTGGAACTCGAAACCGACCTTTCCGGCTGCGAAAGCCTGTTCGCCGGCCGGCTTGGTGAAGACGGGCATGCCGCCCTCGGTGACCAGACGATGCAGCACCTCGACGGCCTTCTGACCTTCCGGACCGTTGAAGGCGACCTTGCTTTCGCCGTCGTTCAGCATCTTGCCGCCGGCGCCGAAGAGCAGCGCTGAAAACATCCAGTCGTCGCCCTGCCAACGGAAATCGATGCCGTCGACGCCGTTGCCGAGCGCCTTGATCTTGCCGCCGAGCGCAATGACCTCGTCCCAGGTCTTCGGCGGATTATCAGGGTTGCCGCCGGCCGCCTTCACGAGATCGGCGTTGTAATACATGATCGGGTTGGAGGTCGCGAAAGCGAGGCCCACCTGCTTGCCCTTGACCTGGGCGAGCTTGAGGATCGTGTCGGAGAAGCCCTGCTCGGCCATGTTGCCGTCCTTCTGGACGAGCGGGCCGAGGTCGACGGCGACATCGCGTTCGTCGAGCATGCGCAGGCGGTTGAGGCCGATGAAGGTGATATCGGGCATTTCGCTGGTGCCGACCTGGCGAAGGATCGTCTGGATGCCTTCTTCATAGGTTGCAGACGGACTGGCGAACTGGATCTTGATATCGGGGTTCTCAGCCATGAACTTCTTCGAGATCGTGTCCATCACGTCCTTGAAGAAGCCCGGCATCGGGTAGTGAACCGTCAGCGTCGTCTCGGCATGCGCGGGAAGCGCGATTGCCATCGATACGGCCGCTGCGGCGAGAAGCTGGGTGATATGTTTCATCGCTCGTTCTCCTGGTTGAAGCCGGTCAGCCTTTGAGACCGGTCATGGTGATGCCCTCGACGAAACGCTTCTGCGCAAGCAGGAAGGCGGCGACGAGAGGAAGGGTAATGATCAGGGTCGCCGCCATCAGCGCGCCGTAGTCGTCGCCGGCCTCGGCGGCGCGGAAATACATCAGCCCGAGCGGCGGCGTGGCATAGTCCTGCTTGCTGATGACGATCAGCGGCCAGTAGAGATCGTTCCAATGGGCGACGACCGAGAAGATCGCGAAGGCGGTGACCGCCGGCCAGGCATTCGGCACGATGACGCGGGCGACGATGCCGAGCTCCGACATGCCGTCGAGACGGGCGGCATGGATGAGATCGTCGGGCATGGCACGGAAGAACTGCAGGAACATGAAGATCGCGAAGACCGAAATCGTAAAAGGCGCGATCAGGGCGGCATAGCTGTTGAGCAGCGCGGCGCGGTCGAAGGCGACATAAAGCGGCAGCGCGGTCGCATGGATCGGCACGAGAAGGCCGAGCATGACCAGCACCATCATGGCGCGGGCCGCGCCGAAACGCAGCTTCGCCATGGCGTAGGCGCAGGGGATGGCCACCAGCACCTGAAAGAGGAAGATCAGCCCGCAGACGACGACGCCGTTCCACAGGAGCCGCGCCATCGGCACCCGGCTCAAGGCCTTGGCGAAATTCTCGGCATAGGCGAAATGCGCCGGGATGAGCGACAGCGACGAGGTGAAGATGTCGCTCTGCGTCTTGCCGGCCGCCGAGATCATGAAGATGTAAGGGGCGAGGAAGATGATCGCCCCGAGGGAAAGCAGGCTCAGGCGGATGGCCCTGCCGAGGGAAAAAGCGCTTGCCGTCATGTGTAATGCACCAGGCGGTCGAGAATGCGGTACTGCAGGAACATCAGCACCACCAGGATCATGAGGAAGACCACGGTCATCGCCGAGGCATAACCGACACGCAAATAGACGAAGCCTTCCTGGTAGATCGTGAAGAGCAGTACCTCAGATGCCTTGTTCGGGCCGCCCTCGGTCAGCGTCTTGACCGTCTCGAAGACCTTGACCGCATTGGTGATGCTGATGGTGATGACGAAGAGCGTCGTCGGCCCGAGCATCGGCCAGGTGACCAGCAGAAAGCGATCGAAGGCGGATCTGGCGCCGTCCACTTCGGCTGCGGCGTAAAGCTCGCGCGGGATCGCCGTCAGACCGGCCAGGAACAGCACCATGTTGAAGCCGGCCGATTGCCAGACGCCGATGATCGACAGGCTGTAAAGCACGGTGCCGGAACTGCCGAGCCAGTTCGGGCCGGGCAATCCCACAAGCGACAGCAGCGCATTGAGCGGGCCGATCGTCGGGTGGAACATATATTGCCAGACGGTCGCCATGGCGACGATCAGCGAGGCGACCGGCAGGAAATAGGCGGTGCGGAAGAAGCTGCGGGCAGCGGTCTCGCTCTCGATCAGCATGGCGATGCCGAGGCCGAGCAGGATCGAGACGGCGCCACGATCGCCGTATAGACCGTCGTATTCCAGAGCGATTTGCGAAATGTGCGGTCGGTGATCAGATGCGCGTAATTCTCGAATCCGACGAAACGGAACTTGCCGTAACCGAGTTCGAAATCGGTAAAGCCGAGCACAACGACAGCCGCGACGGGCAACAGCACGAAGAGAAAAAGCAGGATCATCGCCGGCAGCACCAGCATCCAGGCGATGCGGGCCTCGCTGCGGCGATGAGCAAGGGCGGAATTATCGGGGATGGCCAGGGAGGCGATACTAGCCATGCGCCCTCTCCCGCTGGGCATCGGAAGCGCCAGCGAGCCCGGCATCCGCAGCGCTGAGCAGGGCATCAGCGTTGCTGAGCCCGGCATCAGCAGAGCTGAGCCCGGCATCGCCGCCGGCGACGAAGCCGGCCAGCCGGCTGCCGTCCTCGGCAAAGATCAGCGTGCGGCCGGGCGACAGTCGCAGTCCCACGGCATCGCCGGCCGCGAGCCCGGAGGCTTCGGACGGCTGTACCTTGGCGATGACGGTCTCACCGATCGCGTCGAGCCGGCAATGGAGGATAACCTCGGACCCCAGGAATTCGACGCGTTCGATCCGGGCGGCAAGGCCGTCATGCCGGCTCTTGGCGAGAAAGACGAATTCGGGGCGAATGGCGAGCGTGACCGGCATCTTCCCGGCGGGTGCATTTTCAAGTGTCAGCCGCAGGCCGCCGCAGAGAACGACGCCGCCTTCGGCAAAGGCCGGAAGAAGGTTAATCGGCCGCCCATCATCACCGCGACGCGATCCGCCATCGACAGTGCTTCCGCCTGGTCATGGGTGACATAGAGCGTCGGCACGCCGGCGCGGCGATGCAGGTCGACGATTTCACCTCGGGCGTGAACGCGCAGGTTGGCGTCGAGGTTGGACAGCGGCTCATCCATCAGGAAGATGCTCGGCTGGCGCACCATGGCCCGAGCGAGCGCCACGCGCTGGCGCTGGCCGCCCGACATCTGGCCGGGTTTGCGGTCGAGCAGATGGTCGATCTTCAGCGAGGTCGCCATATCGCGGACGTCGCGGGCGATCGCCGCACGGATGGCGCGCTGGCCGGGTATCAGCGATCCGATGAAAGGCAGCCGCTGCATCCTTGAGAGCCGGCGCATCGCCAGCGGCACGGCGATATTCTGAGACGCCGTCAGATGCGGATAGAGCGCGTAGGACTGAAAGACCATGGCGATGTTGCGCTCGGCGGCCGCCACACCGGACATATCTTTACCGCCGATCAGAATTTCGCCGCGGTCGGCATGGTCGAGGCCGGCAAGGACGCGCAAGAGCGTGCTCTTGCCGCAGCCCGAGGGGCCGACCAGGGCGATGAATTCACCGGCCCCGACATCGAGGCTGACGCCGTTGAGGATCTGATTGCCCCCGAAGGCCTTGGTGATGCCGCGAAGCGAGAGCGCGCTCATTCGACAGGTTCCCGCTGTTTAACCGCCTGGGGATAGACCTCGAGCACGACATCATCGAGCACATGCGCAGTCATCCCGGGAACGGCGACGATCTGGCTTTCGACCGATGTATCGAACTCGTGGACGACGGCGCCGATCAGGCGCTCGCCCGGCATCTCGCGCTCCATCTTGTCGATGATGAAGGCAGCCGACGGGCCCCAGGTCAGCTGGGTGCTGTCGAAACGACCCTGCCAGGCCCAGTGAAGGTGCCCGCTGGCAAACAGCGCCACGTCATGGGCTGCTATCAGATCATAAAGCCGCCGGCGCTGAGCCGGGCGAACGCTCCAGTAGCCGGTATCGCCTTCGTCGGGTGCATCGACGAACAGCGGCTTGTGCGCGAAGAGAGCCACGCGCCGCCCTGCCCGGTCTTCGAGCGCCTTGGCGAGCCATTCGAACTGCGCCTCTTCCTCCTCATCCTCATGACCGAGAAGCAGCGAATTCAGGCCTATGAAGCGCCAACCGGCCGCATCCTCCAGCCAGCGATCGTCACCGGCAAGGCTGCGCCAACGGGCCAGCCGCTCGGCGTTGACCGGCTGGTCGGACCCCTTGAGATGGCCGACATCGTGATTGCCGGGCACGATCAGCATCGGGATCGACACTTGCCGCATCAGATCCATCGAGAAGGTGATGTCCTCGTCCTTGTCGGCGCCGTCGACGGTGAGATCACCGGTATGGACGATCAGATCGGCGCCGGTCGCTTCGATCCAGCTCAGAAGCGGCGCCCAATTGCCGTTGAAATGCGGCTTGTTCGGGCTGAAATGGGTGTCGGTGATCTGAATGATTTTCATGAGGGCGCGTCTCCGAGACCTGGGAAGCGCGTCACGGACGCTCCCTTCTCGGACCCTCTCTAGAAGGCTCGCATGTCAATCAGACATCCGCGGTTTTCAGCTGTTTTTCAGTTTTGACATCAATCCGTCATGCAGGCGCAGACCGCCCCCGAGAATGGGGGCGGCCAGCGGCAGGGTCTGCGGCGATCAGTGCCTCGGCGCGGTGGCGGGAATAGACGAAACCGTTGCCGAAACGGGGTCGCTTGCCGGAAAGCTATCTTCCAGGCCTTCGTTCAGCTCCTCTTCCAGCGTTTCGCTGTCATGGGTCGAACGCGCACTCGGCTGGCCTTTCAAACCCTTGCTGCCTTCGTCGAAGTTGCCGTTGCTCAAGGCGTCGTAACGGTTGATGCTGCCGTCTGCGCCGCGGCCCGGAAAGGCGGTCAGCTGAACCATCATCACCTTGGCGTGGTCGAGCACCGTCGAGGCGTCGAGCTCGCCATGGGAGTTATCGATTTTGACGGAAACCGATTCGCCGCCCTCGCCCAGGAATTCGACGGTGAAGAAGTCGCCGGACTGTGTCACGCGTGTATCGATCAACTGCATGGAAACCTCCTGTGTTCATGCCGGATCAACGGCGGGCGGCATCAGGAGTTCCAGCGACGATACCATTTCAATCGGAGTGCATCTTGCGCCGGAGGTGCAGCGGCTGAGCCTCGGCCGGAATTTATGGTTAATTTATTAATAATTCAGCTTCTATAATTGGAACCACGCGGCCTTTCCGCGTGTTGATGCTCCGCCGTGGAGGAACCCCGATGATCCTGAAAATCTTTGCTCCTGAGATCGACGTCGATTGCCCTGATACCGGCACCTATGCCGATGGAATCTTCGCCGAAAACCGTATCGACCTTTCCTCGCGCCGCAGCGGCGGCCGCCGCTCGTCACATGAGCGCGATTACGGCTCCGACAGGAAACTGGAGAACCTGCCGCTCGGCTTCGCATGACATTCTGCACGATTAGCGTTCGCCATGCTGGGTGAGCGTCGGGGCTGGGTGAACTTTGTCATCGCCCTCCTGCTGTTCGGCACGCCGGGTGAATTAGTCGCGGCCGGCATTCTCAAAGCAGTCCTGCTCGCGCGGACTTTCGCCGGCGATGCGAACTAGCGCAAATCGGTCGGGAAGCCAAGCTTGACGGTCGTTCCGTGCCCGAGAGAGGAATAGATGGATGCCTCTCCGCCGCTCTGACGGACGAAGCCGTAAACCATGGCCAGACCAAGCCCTGCTCCGCCATGTCCGCCTCGTGTGGTGAAATAGGGTTCGAAAGCTTTGTCTACGACCTCTGGGCTCATGCCTATACCGCTGTCGGTCACCGAGATCAGCAATTTGTCTTCCTTTGCCGTTGCACCGATAGCGATGACGCCTCCCGTCGGCATCGCTGCCGAAGCGTTGAGACAGAGGTTCAGAACGGACTGCTCCAAGAGGGCCGCGTCGAGCGATACGACCGGCAGTCCGGCATCCAGGTCCAGCTTGATATGGCACTTTGCGCCGATGGCGATCTCCAGGATATCGGCCATTCCACGAAGGAGGCTGGCGACATCCACGGGGCTTGGATAGAACGGCTGCTGGCTGCCGATCGACAGCATGCTGCCGGCCAGCGACCGTCCTCGCTCGGCAGCCTTGCGAATTCGCGCAATGTTGCGTTTTTGCCGATCGTTGAAGCCGGTTTCACGCTCGAGAAGGCCGAGGCTGCCGGTGATGATGCCGATCATGTTGCCCACTTCGTGGCTCACCTGATGCGTCATGCGCATGATGCCGTCCAGTCGCTGAACCTTTGCCGCTTCTGCCTCCTGCCGATCCATCAGCGTGACGTCGCGTGCTAGAAGAACGATGCCGCCCTCCGGCTGTCGTGACATGGAGATCTCGATCACCCGCTGGTCGCCGGTGCGATGGCGGACGACTGCGCGTTCCGACAGAGTGCCGCGCTCCGGATCGGAGGGCAGCAGGGCGGGATCGATCTCCGGCACCGGCTCGACAAACCGGCGCAGCGGCAATTTGCGCGCGGAACCCGAATGGCCGAACAGTTCGATGATCCGCCTGTTCATGGTGATCGGTCGCCCGATCCTGTCGAAAAGCGCAATCCCCTCGTTCATATTGCGAAAGGTTGAACGGATGGTGCGAGCGGCGGCTTCTGCCGTGCGTCTCAATCGAGACACACGATCCACGCTGTCCTTGAAGGCGCGGAAGGCGTCCAGCAGACGCACAAGCTCGGTTTCATTTCCACGGTAGGCTGGCGGACCCACTTCGTTCTCGCCCTTGGCGAGCGCATTCATGCCGTTCGACAGCGCCACGATGCCCCGTGACACACGCATGACCGACCGAATGGAGAAAATCGCCATGATGAGCACGAGCAGGAAAGCCAAGCCTACGGTTACCAGAAGCCGGCTCAAAGCATCGGAGGTCGAAAGCAGATCGTCGTTCAGCTGGCGTGCAACTGCATCACTTTGCGTCTCCGTTGCATGGGAGAGGTCGCGGGAGACGGCATGCAGCTTTGCGACCGCCGCCCGGATGGCGAACATGTTCAAGAGATATCGTGTCTGAGCTTCGAACACGCGCTCATACGGCTGAAGCTCGGCGGCCTCGGTTTTCCCCTGCGCGGCCGTCGTATCCGCCACGTATCGTCTGCGAAGTTCACCGAGCTGGAAAAGACTGTCGGAGGTGGAAGCCGCTTGCACGATTCCATTCACTTGACGGCGCAGATCCTGATCGACGATGCCTTTCCCGGTCGCGACCTCCCCCAGCGCCACGGCAGCTTCAGCCTTGTGATTCTGGGCGGCGTCGGCATCCCTGGCAAGCACAAGCGTCTGTGTCCTGATAAGATCGAGAAGCTCAATCATCCTCGGGCTCGCAAAGCCGCGGGCAGCCTCGCTTGCTCCGTGAGGCGCGGCCGTCTTCAGCAGGCTGTCGACCTGCAGCACGACAGCGCGGCTCTCGCTCGCCACCCGGTATGGCGAGGTCGAGTTCATCAGGAAGGGCGCGCTCGACACCAGATCGGAGACTTGCCGGGAAACGAGCGAGGCCTTGGCGAGGCTCGTGAAGGCCTGCAGGCCGTAAGCTGCCATTTCGTCACGGGCGCGCTGCAGCCCGTAGATCGCGATCGCCGACAGGCTGAACACCAGGAAGCAGATAAAGGCAATCGCGAACGGCAAGCGAAAGGCAATCGACGACAGAAAGGAGCGGCAGATCACGCGGACGGCTCGCCGTCGCCGGTGTGCAGGACATAGCCCTTTCCGCGTCGTGTCTTGATATGGCGCGGGAGGTCGGGATTGCGTTCGATTTTCCGCCGGAGCCGCAGAACCAGGACGTCGACGTTGCGGTCGATGTAGCGATCGCTTTCCGAGCCAAGCCGCTCGAGGATCTGCGCCCGGCTCACCGGCTGGTTGGGGGTCTGCGCAAGGATTTCAAGCAGGGCGAATTCGGCCGTCGTCAGCGTTTTGCTGCGGTCGGCGAGGCAGACGGCTTGCCGGCCCATCAGGTCGATGGCCCAATCGCCAAGCAGCAGAGAGGGACGTTCGTGCTCCCGCTCACTCTCCTTTTCCTGTTTCAGTGAGGGCACGGTTCGCCGCAAGACAGCTTTGATGCGGGCCGTCAGTTCGATCGGTTCGAACGGCTTGACGACATAGTCATCCGCAGCGGTTTCCAGGCCGAGAACACGATCGGCGGCACTGCCGGCTGCCGTCACCATGACGATACCGATATTGGCATCCGACCGCAGTTTTTGGGCGAAAGCCCGGCCGGATGTCCGCGGCAGGTTATGGTCGACCAGCACCAGATGCATCTGCTCTCGTGCCAGAATATCGGTCGCCTCTTCGGCGGATCCCGCGCAGGTCGGAATCCACCCCTCGGCCTCGACGAGATCGGAGATAAGTTCCGCCATATCCGGATCGTCCTCGACGATCAGAATTCGAACCTTCTGATTCAGCACCGCGTGATCCTCCCGGCGCCATCATAGGCATGCCGCCGCCAATGTTCAAAGACACTCTGATGATGAGGTTTGTCACATTTGTAATGAATGTAACGTCGCTCCGCCCGGCGATGAAAAATCGGTAACCATTCTTCGATTGCGGTGACGCGAAGATCTGACATGCTGGCTGTGGATATTGGAACGGGAGGTTCCAAGGGAGGCTTGCGTGAGGATATTGACCGCTTTTGCTGCGGGCATGGCTTTCTGGCTGTGCGGCGCAAGCCAAGGCATGAGCGAGGCGCGATTGAACGTCCTGTGCGGCGTCGACGAAGCCTGGTGCATGGCCATGGAAAAAGCGTTCGAAGCCCGCGCGGGTATCGATATTTCGATGGTTCGCAAGAGCACCGGTGACATACTCGATCAGATCCGGGCCGAAAAATCACATCCGACAGTGGATGTCTGGTGGGGTGGAACCGGTGATGCCCATCTACAGGCTGCCTCAGAGGATCTGCTCGATCGATACCAGCCCGACCATGAACACGATATGCTGCCTTGGGCGCAGAACTTCTTTGCTATGTCCGGCTCCCGTTCGGCCGCCATATATGCGGGGGCTTTGGGTTTCGCCTACAATTCCGACCTGCTCGCAGCGCTGAAGCTTCCGGCCCCGACCTGCTGGCAGGACCTGACGAAAGAGGCCTATCGCGGCCATATCCAGTCCGGCAATCCGAATTCCTCCGGAACCGCTTTCACAATGCTGGCCACACTCGTGCAGCTCCTCGGCGAAGAGGAGGCGTTCCGTTACATGGCCGCGCTCAACCGCAACATCGTCGAGTATACCAGGTCCGGCTCGGCGCCGGTAAAGGCTGCGGCCCGCGGTGAAATCCTGATCGGCATCTCGTTCATGCATGACGCGGTAACCCTGAAGGAAGCGGGCGCGCCGCTGGTCATCGTCGCTCCCTGTGAAGGAACGGGCTACGAAATCGGTGCGGTCAGCATCGTCAAGGGTAGCCGCAATGCCAGGGCCGCCCAGGCATTCGTCGATTTCACGCTTAGTCCCGAAGGCCAGGCGACAGGCGCTGCGGCCGGCCAGAACCAGGTTCCGTCGAACGCCAAAGCGGCTCTGCCGCCGGCTGCGCCCGACATCACCATGATCAAGATGGTGGATTATGACTTTGCAACATTCGGCTTGTCGGATGAGCGAAGTCGGCTGTTGACCCGCTTCGACACCGAGATCTCCCCGACCCAATAGGCCGGTATCCGACTTTCATCCGAACTCGACAACACGGTGCGATCGACGCGCCGCGACGGGCAGCGCTTGTGCCGCTGACCCAACACCCTCTCAGACGCAAGCAACAGGAGGATACCCATGCGACTGACAGTTCTTTCCACGCTTCTCTTTGCCGGAACGGCGCTGGCTGCCGGTTCGGTCCAGGCCGTCGGCGAGCTTAACCTCATCTGCTCGGCCGATGTCGTCATCTGCGAGCAGATGCAGGGCGACTTCGAAAAGGCTCACGACATCAAGGTCAATATGGTGCGTCTGTCGTCGGGCGAGACCTATGCCAAGATACGCGCCGAGGCTCGCAACCCGAAGACCGACATCTGGTGGGCCGGCACGGGGGATCCGCATGTCCAGGCAGCATCGGAAAACCTGACGCTGGAATACAAGTCGCCGATGCTCGACCAGTTGCAGGATTGGGCAAAGAAGCAGGCGGAGAGCACCGGCTTCAAGACGGTCGGCGTCTACGCCGGTGCGCTCGGCTGGGGTTACAACACCGAGATCTTCAAGACCAAGGGTTACAAGGAGCCCCGCTGCTGGGCCGATCTCCTGGCGCCGGAATTGAAGGGCGAAATCCAGATCGCCAATCCGAACTCCTCGGGCACTGCCTATACGGCTCTCGCTTCGCTGGTGCAGATCATGGGTGAAGACCAGGCCATCGACTATCTGAAAAAACTGAACGCCAATGTCTCGCAATACACCAAGTCCGGATCGGCTCCGGTCAAGGCGGCGGCGCGGGGCGAAACCGCCCTCGGTATCGTCTTCATGCATGACGCCGTCGCCCAGACCGCCGAAGGCTTTCCGGTCAAATCGGTCGCGCCATGCGAGGGCACCGGCTATGAAATCGGCTCCATGTCGATCATCAAAGGCGCCCGCAATCTCGACAACGCCAAGGTCTGGTACGACTGGGCGCTGCGGCCCGAAGTGCAATCGCGCATGAAGGATGCCAAGTCGTTCCAGCTGCCGTCGAACAAATCGGCGGAGGTGCCGAAGGAGGCGCCGAAGTTCGAGGACATCAAGCTGATCGACTACGACTTCAAGACCTATGGCGATCCGGCAAAGCGCAAGGCCCTGCTGGAGCGCTGGGACCGGGAAGTCGGCGCCATTGCCAACTGAAGATCGATAAGTGGCGCGGCATCCCGGACGGATCCGGGGTGCCGCTCCATTCTCCCATTTCATCAACGTGAAATAAGCGAGGTATGCCATGAGACGTGGCAATCGCCGATTGGACATCGTCCTTGGCCTGGGGGCGGCTGCCCTGATCCTGGTCCCGTGGTATCGCATCGAGGGCGGCTTCTTCGGATTCAAGTGGCTGTCTGCCTTCCCGTTCTCCGCCGATACGGCGCCCGGGCTGCTGCAAATCCTGCAGCATGGACGAACCTGGCTTGCCGGCGTGGTCCTGCTGTTTTTGCTCGGCTGTTTGGCGCGCCTGGTGCGCGATCCGATGCGGCGCGGAAGCTTGCTCGCCTCGCTCGGCGCCGTCGGCCTCGTCTTCCTGTCTCTGCAGGGATTGGCGATCGGCTTTTCCGGCTGGACCTGGGCAATCAGTGAAAACCTATTCGGCATATTATCCGAGGGACAGCCGTCGATGGGTGCCGGCGCGGTCCTCTTGGCGCTTGTCTTCGTTCTCCTCTTTGCGTTCGGACTGGCCGAACGCGGGGTGATGAAGGGGGATGCCTTCATCGTCGGCTCGATTTGCATTCTCGCGTTTCTGGTCACCGTCTTCGTTTTCTACCCTATCGGCAGCATGTTCATCGCTTCGGTGCAGGACTTCGATGGCTCCTTCAATCCGGATGGCCTTATACGCAACATTCAGGACCCCGGCATTTGGAGCCTGGGCTGCATAGCGGGCGAAGAACGTTGCGGTGTTGCCTGGCGCACACTCCTTCTCGCCGTCATGACAGCTTCCGGCTCGACCCTGCTCGGCCTCGGCTTTGCGCTGGTGGCGACGCGCACGCGTTTTCCTTTCAAAAAGGGATTGCGCCTGCTGACGGTGCTGCCGATCATCACGCCGCCCTTCGTCATCGGCCTGGCGCTGACGCTGCTGTTCGGCCGCGCCGGCGTTATCACCGAGGCCTTGTCCAGCCTGTTGGGTATCGAGCCAGGCCGCTGGCTCTATGGGCTCACCGGCATCTGGATCGCCCAGGTGCTCTCCTTTACGCCGATCGCCTTCCTCGTTCTTATCGGCGTCGTCGAAGGCGTCAGCCCCTCGATGGAGGAGGCATCGCAGACCCTGCGTGCCGGTCGCTGGCGCACGTTCTGGCGCGTCTCCCTGCCGCTGATGAAGCCGGGTCTCGCCAACGCCTTCCTGATCGGGTTCATCGAGAGCATGGCCGATTTCGGCAATCCGCTCGTGCTCGGCGGCACGCATGGCGTACTTTCGACGGAAATCTTCTTTGCCGTCGTCGGATCGCAGAACGATCCGTCGCGCGCGGCCGTTCTTGCCATCGTGCTCCTCTGCTTCACGCTCTCGGCATTCCTCACTCAGCGTCTCTGGCTATCGGGCAAGAGCTTTGCCACGGTCACCGGCAAGGGCGACAGCGGCGCTCATATCGCATTACCGCGCGGCCTTTCCATTGCCGTGCATGCGGTGGTCGTTCCGTGGATGATTTTCACCGTCGTCGTTTATGGAATGATCCTGATCGGCGGCTTCGTGAAAACCTGGGGCCTCGACAACTCGCTGACGCTCGACCATTACGCTCGCGCCTTCTCGATCGGTTTCGACAACGGCGCAATTGCGTGGACCGGCGTGGCGTGGAACTCCTTCTGGACGACGATGGAAATCGCGCTCGTCTCCGCGCCCCTGACCGCTGCGGTGGGCCTGCTCACGGCCTATATCATCGTACGGCAGAAATTCGTCGGGCGGAACGTCTTCGAATTCGCGCTGATGATGAGCTTCGCCATCCCCGGAACGGTCATCGGCGTCAGCTACATCATGGCTTTCAACCTGCCTCCGATCGAGATGACCGGCTCGGCGCTGATCCTCATCCTCTGCTTCGTCTTCCGCAACATGCCGGTCGGCGTACGCGGCGGGATCGCGGCGATGAGCCAGCTCGACAAGAGCCTGGACGAGGCGTCGCTGACTTTGCGTGCGGACAGTTTCCGCACGATCCGCAAGGTGATCCTGCCGCTGCTGCGGCCAGCCATCACCGCTGCCCTGGTCTACTCTTTCGTTCGCGCCATAACCTCGATCAGCGCCGTCATCTTCCTCGTCAGCGCGGAATACAACATGGCCACGTCCTATATCGTCGGCCTCGTCGAGAATGGCGAGTACGGCGTGGCGATCGCCTATTCATCCATGCTGATCGTGGTGATGAGCATTGTCATCGCCGGCTTCCAGCTCGTCGTCGGCGAGCGCCGCCTACGCCGCGAAAATCGCGTCGCCGGCACCAGCTCAGCTCCCTCTGTTCCTCTCGGTCAGGAGAAAACCGCATGATCACCGTCAAACCCGGTTCCGTCACCTTCCAGAATGTCCGCAAGTCTTTCGGTGCATTCACGGCCATTCCGGACCTTTCCCTCTCCATCGAGCCGGGCACGCTGGTGACCTTGCTCGGCCCATCCGGCTGCGGCAAAACCACCACGCTGCGCATGCTGGCCGGGCTCGAGCATCCGACATCCGGACGTATTCTGATCGGCGGCGCCGACGTTACCATGCTGCCCGCCAATGAGCGCGACGTGTCGATGGTGTTTCAGTCCTATGCCCTGTTTCCGCATATGACGTCGCTGGAAAATGTCGCTTACGGTCTGCAGTCGTCGGGCCTCGGCAAGAAGGAAGCGCGGGAAAAGGCCGAGGAAGGATTGAAGCTCGTCGGCCTTGCGGGCATGGGCCATCGCCTGCCGGCCGAGCTTTCCGGCGGCCAGCAGCAACGCGTCGCGGTTGCCCGCGCGCTTGTGCTCGAGCCGCAGGTGCTGCTGCTCGACGAACCGCTCTCCAACCTCGATGCACGCCTGCGCCGCCGGGTGCGCACGGAGATCCGCGAACTGCAGCAACGGCTCTGCTTCACCGCCGTTTATGTCACCCATGACCAGGATGAGGCTCTGGCGGTGTCCGACCGCATCATCGTCATGAAGGATGGCGAGATCGCCCAGTCCGGGACGCCGCGCGAGCTCTATGAAGCGCCGGCATCGTCCTTCATCGCCGATTTCATGGGCGAGGCCAATGTCATCCCTTGCGAGGTGATCGCCGTCGAAGGGACGGAGGCGCTTATCCGCGTGGCCGGCGTGGACCATCGTTTGCCAAGCCGCAGCGCAAAGCCCGGCATGGCAAAACTCGCCGTCAGGCCCGGATCGATTACCATAGCGGCAGCCGGCCAGCGGGGGCTGCCGGGACGCGTACTCCATAGTGCCTATCTCGGCGGACATGTCGAATATGAGATCGAAACCGATGTCGGAACGCTCTTCATCATCGACCATGCCGTCGAAAGAAACCTGCCGCCTGCGAGCGATGTCACACTCGGGTTCGAGAACCGTGGCATTGCGCTGATCAATGCCTGAAACATTTGGGCCTGAAACATCTGGGCCTGAAACATTTGGGCCTGAGACATTTGGAATGCGAATAAAGGATAGCAATATGACGATGCATGACACTGATCTGGAGCGGCGCTTCACCCTGGCCAAATCCCTTGCTGCGGAGGCTGGTGCTTTGGCGTTCGACTATTTCAATAAGCGCGAGACTCTTGTGATCGAGACCAAGCGCGATCTTCAGGATGTCGTGTCGATCGCGGATCGGAACGTCGAGACCTTCCTCCGTGAGCGGGTTGCGGCAGCAATTCCCGAGGACGGTTTCCTCGGCGAGGAGTTCGGCCATCAAGCGGGACGTTCCGGCTACACCTGGGTTGTCGATCCAATCGACGGCACGGCGCCCTTCGTCAATGGCATGCCCACTTGGTGCGTTTCTGTCGCTGTCCTCTACCAGGGCGTCCCGGTCGTCGGCGTGATCCAAGCGCCTTGCGCGAACGAGCTTTATGCCGCAGCCCTTGGCCTTGGCGCGAGCTTGAATGGCGAGATGCTTTTGCTCGATCCCTCCCGCACGATACAGAACGCCATGACCGGTATTGGCTGCAATACGCACGTCGCTCCGGAGGTTGTCGGCTCCATCATAACGGCGTTGCTCGCCAGCGGCGGCACGTTCATTCGCAACGGCTCCGGAGCGCTGATGCTTGCCTATGTGGCTGCAGGGCGTCTCGTCGGCTATTATGAGCCTCGCATGCGGGCTTGGGACTGCTTGGCGGGTTATTGCCTGGTGAAAGAAGCTGGAGGCCAGTATCTGCCCTTCCCGACCGAGGGCGAAGATTTGTTCAAGGGGCATCCCGTCCTGGCCAGCAATGTTTCCGCATATCCGGAATTGTTGGCGATTCACAATCTGCGCGACGGCAATAGAACCGCACTATAGAGCAGGCTTACGTGGCGGCGAGCGCACGGCTGACAACGGCGGATGGTTGCGCCTACAACTGATTGTCATAATCTGCCATGAACACGCTCAGGCGGGTGAAGAATCAGCAAATTCAACAATCCCCAATTGCCATGAAGACTCCGAAAAAACGCAGCAAGCCTCGACCAGACAAGTCTCAGCCATTGCTGCGGCAGCTCGCCGCCGTTCCTGCCAAGCTGTTTTCGGGTGCATTCCGCCAACAGTACGGCGCGATTTGCTTCCGCTACGCCGATGACAGACCGGGGATCGAAATCCTGGTGATAACATCGCGCGAGAGTGCGCGTTGGGTAATTCCGAAAGGGTGGCCGATGAAGGGGAAGAAGCCGTTTGAAGCAGCGGCGATCGAAGCCTGGGAGGAAGCAGGTGTGCGCGGAGCGGTATGGAAGAAGCCGATCGGCCGCTACACCTATCTGAAAGAGCTCGACGATGGCGACATAGCCCCCTGCATCGTCGACTTGTTTCAAGTCGAAGTCATCGAGGTCAGCGATGGCTTCAAGGAGCAAGGACAGCGTATTCTCGAATGGGTCAGCCCCGATGAAGCGGCACGACGCGTTCGCGAGATCGAACTCAAGTCGCTGCTCGTCGAATTTGAAGTCCGCGGTCGCAAAAAGCGCGCCCCTCGCTGACGGCAGTCAGCCTCCATCGCAAGGTAACTTGCATGATGATAGTCACTGCTATAGTGACTATCATCATGCAACGGACTAGCTTCAGTGAGTTCAAATGCCCGGCGGCGCGCGCGCTCGACAGCGTCGGCGACTGGTGGAGCATTCTGATCCTGCGCGATGCCTTCCAGGGGCTGTCGCGCTTCGATGAATTCCAGAAAAGCCTCGGCGTGGCGCCAAACATCCTGACGCGGCGGCTCAAACACCTGACGGATCAGGGGCTGTTCGAACGACGGCTCTACCAGCAGCGCCCTGCCCGCTACGAATATCTGCTGACGGAGAAGGGCCGCGATTTCTTTCCGGTGCTGATGGCGCTGTTTTCCTGGGGAAGCCGCCACATTCCGGAAGAGGATCTCGCCTTTCTTCTCAGCGATGCCGCCTCCGGCAGAGCGCGCGAGACCATGCTGGTCGACGCGCAGACCGGTGAACAAGTGACACCCGAAAACACCAGCCTGCTTGCAGGCCCTGCAGCCGATGACGAGGTGCGTGCGCGGATCTCCCGCATGCGCGCCTGGTATCTCGGCATCGACGCATAGAAAGGACAATAAAATGGACCGCATCGTTGTCACCGGCATGGGACTTGTCTCGCCACTCGGCACTGGCGTCGAGCCCGCCTGGAAACGCCTTGTCGGCGGCGCCTCGGGTCTGAGGGTACTGCCCGAGGATGTCGTCGGCGAACTCTCGGCCAAGGTCGGCGGTGTCGTTCCCGGCATCACCGAAGATGTCGAGGCCGGCTTCGACCCCGACCGCTACATCACACCCAAGGATCAGAAGAAGATGGACCGCTTCATCCATTTCGCCATGGCGGCGACGGAAGAAGCGGTGAAGCAGGCCGGCTGGATGCCGACCGACGAAGGAAAACGCGAACGCACGGCAACGATCATCGCCTCGGGCGTCGGCGGCTTTCCGGCCATTGCTGAAGCAGTGCGGATCGGTGAGGCGCGCGGCGTGCGGCGACTGTCGCCCTTCACCGTGCCCTCCTTCCTCGTCAATCTCGCGGCCGGCCAGGTCAGCATCCGCTACGGCTTCAAGGGGCCGCTCGGCGCGCCGGTGACGGCGTGTGCGGCCAGCGTCCAGGCGATCGGCGATGCGGCACGGCTGATCCGCTCCGGCGAGGCGGATGTGGCGATCTGCGGCGGCGCTGAGGCCTGCATCGACAAGGTGAGCCTTGGCGGCTTTGCCGCTGCGCGTGCCCTTTCCACCGGCTTCAACGAGACGCCCGAGCTGGCCTCGCGCCCCTTCGACACGGCGCGCGACGGTTTCGTCATGGGCGAAGGCGCCGGCATCCTGGTGATCGAAACGCTGGAGCATGCGCTTGCCCGCGGGGCGACGCCACTTGCCGAACTTGTCGGCTACGGCACGGCGGCGGATGCCTACCACATGACCGCAGGCCCCGAAGACGGCGACGGCGCCCGCCGGGCAATGGAGGCCGCGCTCAGGCAGGCGAAGATCCCCGCTTCCGAGGTCACACCTGAATGCGCACGCAACTTCGACACCGGTCGGTGACAAAGGCGAGATCGCAGCGATCGGCACCGTCTTCGGCCGCGATGGCGCCATCGCCGTCAGCGCGACGAAATCGGCGACCGGCCATCTGCTCGGGGCCGCCGGCGGGCTGGAGGCGATCTTCACCATCCTGGCGCTGCGCGACCAGATCGCGCCACCAACCCGCAACCTCGATGAAGCCGATCCTGATGCCGACGGCATCGATATCCTCGGCAAGACGGCGCGGACGCTGGCGATGGACTATGCCATCACCAACGGTTTCGGTTTTGGCGGGGTGAATGCCAGCGCCCTCTTCCGGCGCTGGTCGTAAAGTCCGCTTTCCTTGCGCCGGAAATGGCCTACACTTCCACTCCATCGGGGAGCATTCCCCGATAGAGCTGGAGATCAACCCATGCGCGCCTTCTTCGCAGTTGTCATTCTGTGTGCCGCGTCCCTCCTCTCCACCGTCTCGGCCCGCGCCGAAGATCCGATCGACACGACGCGGACGATGATCGAGGACCAGATCAAAGCCTTCCTCAAGGACGATGCCGAGACCGCCTATTCCTTCGCCGCGCCCGGTATCAAGGCAATGTATCCCGACAAGAACCTGTTCTTCTCCATGGTCAAGAAGAGCTACGAGCCGGTCTATCACCCCGGCAACTACGCCTTCGGCCGCAGCCGCTCGATCGACAACGGCGCGCTGATCTACCACGAGGTGCTGATATCAGGCCGCGACGGCAAGGACTGGACGGCGATCTACCAGATGACCCGCCAGCCGGATGGCAGCTACGGGATCAACGGTGTGCAGATCATGCCGGATGCGGACAGCAAAGGCATCTAGATGATTGAGTATATTTTTTCAGATTAAAGTTGTGCTCTGCATCCCCAGCACCTAGAGAACTGATGTTTTTCTGCCAGGGGTGAACCTCAATGCCTATTTCCTTCACGCGGTCGCTCGCAACGCTCATCATCGGCCTTTCCACCGTGCCAGGTGCGGCGCAGGCGGAATCCTTTTCTAAGCTCGCACAGCAGGACTACGCCATCGGTAAACTCACCAAAGGAAAGGCCGGCGGCTACGGCTGGGTCGTCTCGAACGGCAGCAAGCAGTTCTTCTGCCGGCTGGATGCCAGCCTGGCCTATGTGAGCAAGAAGGAGATGGTGAGCATCCTTTCAAGCGGACGGCTGGTCAAGCTGGACCGTGCCGCGTTTGAGGCATCGATCGGTGGCCCTGATCCGTACATACCGCAATGGAGCGATCTTCAGGCTGGCCGCGTCAAACCGGCCGATGTCGGAAGTTGCACCCCCACCCGCTGATTGACCGAGCGCACCAAGGTGGAGGACGAAGCGGTTTTCAGCGATCGCCTTGCGGATCCTGCGTCAGTTCCGGATGAGCGGTGTGCCGATCATGCCGGATGCTAACAGCAACGGCATCTGACGCCCTGTTCTTGGCTGGATCAACACTGCAGCACTTTGATTCGTTGTACTAACTATTTTGAAATCGTGCTGGAGTAAAAAACCGCCAGCGGGGGATTGGCAGGTTGAATACTGGCAAGCGATTTTTCACGGCTCTTGAAGCGTTGCGGGGAATCGCGGCCATCATGGTCATGTTCCTGCATACTGGCGGCACGCTCGGTCCGATACCGGTCAATATCAGCTATCTCGCCGTGGACCTCTTCTTTCTTTTGAGCGGCGTCGTTCTTGCTAATTCATACAAAAGGCAACTGGCAACGGGACAGATTTCGCCTGCTGGATTTTTGCTGCAACGTATCATTCGGCTTTATCCTGTTTATCTGCTTTCTCTTCCTGTCGGCCTTGTCAGCTATGCAATTCAATTCGGCTTCGATTACCTTACCCTCGCCGGCCTTCTGCTGAGGGCGATCCTGTTCATTCCAAACGCAGGCACGGGCGGCGCCTTTCCGTTAAACGGGCCGAGTTGGTCGCTCTTCTTCGAACTCTGGGCTGGAGTGCTGTTTTCCGTTCTTCTGGTACGACTATCGTCCAGAATCTTGCTCGCCATCGCCCTCGGAGCAGCGGGTATCACCTTGTACGGAGCCCTTGGAGGCAATTTCGACATTGGCCATCAGGCGGGCTACTTCGGATTTGGCTTCTCGAGAATTTTGTTCTCGTTCTCGCTCGGGATCTGCCTTCACAGGTTATACGAGCTTCGGACGCCGAATGCGGCCAATAGAGGCAACACCATCGGCATTCTCCTTTGTGGCTGCCTGATTGTGATCACGAATATACCCGCGAGCGCATTCTACGGCTTTCCCTATTTTGATCTTTTAATATGCCTGACGATTTTCCCGGCCATTGTCTGGGTCGCAATGCGCACGAGGCAGACCGGCCTTGTCGAGCTGGCATTCCGCTGGCTGGGGATCGTTTCCTACCCGATTTATATCCTGCACGCGCCCATCTTCGAGTTGCTGCATCTACTGCGGCAAAAGGGCTTTGACCTCCCGGCCTCCCCGGGCGCCGGTATGGTCGTCGTGATCGCGATTTTCATCATGGCCGGCATCGTCGCCATTCACTTCGACGAGCCAGTGCGCAAAAAGCTCAAAATAATGGTTGCGCCGAGACCAGCATCTGAGGTTCCCGCGGGAGCGAGCTAGTCTTACACCGGGTCGAGATCGCCCCTCGCCCATTCCGCCATCGTCTCCGCCATGAAATCGGCGAAGCGGCCTTCGGCGATCGCCTTGCGAATGCCCTGCATCAGTTCCTGGTAATAGGCCAGATTGTGCCAGGAGAGCAGCATGCCGCCGAGCGCCTCGTTGGCGCGGACGAGATGGTGCAGATAGGCGCGGGAATAATCGCGCGAGGCCGGGCAGTTCGACTGTTCGTCGAGCGGACGCATATCCTCGGCATGACGGGCATTGCGGATATTGACCTTGCCGCGGCGGGTGAAGGCGAGGCCGTGCCGGCCGGACCGGGTCGGCATGACGCAGTCGAACATGTCGATGCCGCGGGCGACCGATTTCAGGATATCGTCGGGCGTGCCGACGCCCATGAGGTAGCGCGGCTTTTCCACCGGAAGCACGGGCAGCGTCGTTTCCAGCATCCGCAGCATGACGTCCTGCGGCTCGCCGACGGCAAGACCGCCGACAGCATAACCCTTGAGATCGAGCTGGCTCAGCGCCTCGGCCGAACGGATGCGTAGCGCCGGGATGTCGCCGCCCTGGACGATGCCGAACATCGCCTTGCCTGGTTGTTCGCCGAAGGCGACCCTGCAGCGCTCGGCCCAGCGCAGCGACATTTCCATGGCGCGCTCGATCTCCTTCGGCTCGGCCGGCAGCGCCACGCATTCGTCGAGCTGCATCTGGATATCGGAGCCGAGCAGCCCCTGGATTTCGATGGAGCGCTCCGGCGACATGTGATGCAGGCTGCCGTCGACATGCGATTTGAAGGTGACGCCCTGCTCGTCGAGCTTGCGCAGGCCGGAGAGCGACATGACCTGGAAGCCGCCGGAATCCGTCAGGATCGGATGTTCCCAGCGAATCAGCTTGTGCAGGCCGCCGAGGCGGGCGACGCGCTCGGCCGTCGGGCGCAACATCAGGTGATAGGTGTTGCCGAGAATGATATCGGCGCCGCTCTCGCGCACCTGATCGAGATACATGGCCTTGACGGTGCCGACCGTGCCGACCGGCATGAAGGCCGGCGTGCGGATTTCGCCGCGCGGCATGGAGATTACGCCGAGGCGGGCGCCGGCATCGGTCTTGTCAAGGGTGAATTGGAAGTTCTCTGTCATTTGTCTTTCCGGAAAAGAAGGCTCGCGTCGCCGTAGGAGTAGAAGCGGTAGCCTGTCGAAATGGCGTGTTCATAGGCCGCGTGCATGGTTTCGAAGCCTGAGAAGGCCGAGACCAGCATGAACAGCGTCGAGCGCGGCAGGTGGAAATTGGTCATCAGCATGTCGACCGCCTTGAAACGATAGCCGGGTGTGATGAAGATACCGGTGGCGCCGGCCCAGGGCTTGATCTCTCCGCTTTCCCCGGTCGCGCTTTCGATCAGCCGCAGCGAGGTCGTGCCGACGCAGACGATACGCCCGCCCCTTGCCTTGACGGCATTCAGCCGAGCGGCGATTTCACTGCTGACATAACCACTTTCGAGATGCATCTTGTGATCGTCGGTATCGTCGGCCTTGACGGGCAGGAAGGTGCCGGCGCCGACATGCAGGGTGACGAAATGGCGTTCGATGCCGGCCTTGTCGAGCGCTTCGAACAGCGCTGGCGTGAAATGCAGGCCGGCGGTGGGGGCGGCGACAGCGCCTTCCTCGCGAGCATAGATCGTCTGGTAATCGGCGCGGTCGCGCTCGTCCTCGGGACGTTTGGCGGCGATATAGGGCGGCAGCGGAATATGGCCGACGGCGGCGATCGCCTCGTCCAGCGCCGGGCCGGACAGATCGAATGCGAGCGTCACTTCGCCGGCTTCGCCCTTTTCCTCGACGGTGGCATCGAGCGAGCCGAGGATACAGCTTGCACCGGAATGGCCGAAGGCGATGCGGTCGCCCTCCTTGATGCGTTTGCCGGGCTTGGCAAAGGCCTTCCAACGGCTGGGGCCGATGCGCATATGCAGCGTTGCCGACACCTGCTGGCCGCCGGCGCCGTCGCGATGGCGGATGCCTTCGAGCTGGGCGGGAATGACCTTGGTATCGTTGAAGACGAGGGCGTCACCGGCGCGCAGAAACGACGGCAGATCGTAAACGTGATGATCCGAGAGCGCGCTTTCCGCATGAGGATCGACGACCAGCAGGCGCGCGCTATCGCGCGGTTCGGCGGGCCGCAACGCGATGCGTTCATCGGGCAGATCGAAATCGAAAAGGTCTACGCGCATAAGAGCACTTTCAAAGCGAAACCCGCCCCCGCGCTTTCGCGCAAGGGCGGGTTCCAGCAGAAATCACAATCAGACGTCGGCGGCAACCCGCATCGAGACGATCGAGTCCGGATCGGAAACCGGTTCGCCGCGCTTGATCTTGTCGACATTGTCCATGCCTTCGATCACCTGGCCCCAGACGGAATACTGCTTATTCAGCCACGGCGCGTCGGTGAAGCAGATGAAGAACTGCGAGTTGGCCGAGTTCGGGTTCTGCGAACGGGCCATCGAGCAGGTGCCGCGAACATGCGAGGTCGCGGAGAATTCAGCCTTCAGGTCCGGCTTGGAGGAGCCACCCATGCCGGCGCGGCCGGGATTGAAGGTTTCGGAACCCTTCTTGCCATATTCGACATCACCCGTCTGGGCCATGAAATCCTGAATGACGCGATGGAAGACGACGCCGTCATAGGCCTTCTCACGGGCGAGTTCCTTGATGCGGGCGACGTGCTCCGGGGCGACCTGCGGCAGCAGCTGAATGACAACCTTGCCCTTGGTGGTTTCCAGAATGATGGTGTTTTCGGGATCCTTGATCTCGGCCATTGCCTTCTCCTCTTGTTTGTCTCGTAACTTACTTCTTGCCCAGGGTGACCTTGATCATCCGGTCAGGATTTTTGACTTCGCCGTTCTGGCCTTCGCCGCGCTTGATCTTGTCGACATTCTCCATGCCGGAAACGACCTTGCCGACGACGGTATACTGGCCGTTCAGGAAGGAACCGTCGGCAAACATGATGAAGAACTGCGAATTGGCGGAATTCGGATCCTGCGAACGGGCCATGCCGACCGTGCCGCGCACGAACGGGGTCCTGGAGAACTCAGCCGGAATATCGGGCAGATCGGAGGAGCCGGTGCCGGCAAGGCTGGCATCGAAGCCCTTTTCCATGTTGCCATATTTGACGTCGCCGGTCTGGGCCATGAAGCCGTCGATGACGCGGTGGAAGCCGACATTGTCGTATTCGCCCTTCTTGGCCAGCGCCTCGATCTGGGCAACGTGCTTCGGCGCGACATCCGGCATCAACTGGATGACGACAGGGCCGTTCTTCAGCTGGATGGTGAGATAGTGGTCGGCCGCCTGGGCGAAGGCATCCCCCGCGAAGGAGGCCAGATACAGCACGCCGGCAAATGCGAGATAAAAGAGTTTCATATGGGCTCCGTTGCGGCGGGTTCCGCCTGGTCTTTGCGCTTGCGAGACTTCTTACTTGCTAGTTCGGGCGCTTGGATGTGAGGGCTTGCAAGACGGCGGCCGGCACGAAAGCGCTGACATCGCCGCCCATGGCGGCGATCTGGCGGACCAATGTGGCGGTAATGGGCCGCGAAGCCGTGCCCGCCGGCAAAAAGATGGTCTGGATGTCGGGCGCCATCGCCCTGTTCATGCCGGCCATCTGCATTTCGTAATCGAGGTCGGTACCGTCGCGAAGGCCGCGGATCAAAAGCGTTGCGCCATGGGCACGGGCGGCATCGACGACCAGATTGTCGAAGGCGACGACAGTGATGTCGCCGGTCTTGCCGGGCAGCGCTTGCGCCAGGGAAAGGCGGATCAGCTCGGCTCTCTCGTCGAACGAAAAGAGCGGTGCCTTGCCGGGATGGATGCCGATCGCGACGATCAGCTTTTCGGCGACGTTCAGGGCCTGGACCAGAACATCCACATGTCCGTTGGTGATCGGGTCGAAGGACCCAGGATAGAACGCTGTCGTCATCTAGCTCAGCCGTTGGTTTGACGCCTTTTGTCATGGATGCTGCCTTGCCGCAAGTGATTTGCCCCGCCGTTTCCCACGGCTGAACGGCGAATGAACGTGCCATTCAAGGCTGTTTCAGACAGAACCTGCTTAACTCGGATCATCAAGGCAGCCGATGCCATTCCGGCATCCGGCGTTCCCCGAAAGACCATGTTCATGCTGATCGTGCTCGTTGCGCTTGCCGTCCTTTTCTCTCTCGCCGCCGAAATGGCCTATGGCTTTTTCGCCGATCGCTACGAGGTGAGCTGGGTGCGGCCGGAGCTTGCCGAACATGCAGCGATCGTGCGCGCCCAGGGCCGGCTGCGCGAACAAAACCGGGTCTCGAATCTGAACGCCAGATGAACGAGACATTCAAGGAGGCTTCAGATCGCCATTGGTAAACACCCCTCAACATCCGACGGAACCATTTTCAAACGGATGCGTTCACTCAACCGACCCATAGATGCGATTAGCGCGGCAGGAAGGATTAAACATGCCCGGCAAGATTACGATGATTAACGTGCTCTGGATGGTAATGGTCACGGGCATGCTCACCGCAACTGTCGCTCTCTATGATCAGAAGGCCGATACGTCCAAGGTTTATGGTCCCTATGCTTCGGCCCGCACGGCCGTACTGGGCCAGTACTGAGGGGCGAGAACGCAACTCCCCAGGAAAGGAATGCCTATGTTCACGATCTTGACAGTACTCACCGCCCTCATCAGCGTGATGTTCATCGTGTCTGTGGCCTCGACGATTTCAGCGCTCCGGCGCGAAGACGCAGAGATGAAAGCGCTGAACGAAAAACATAGCGCATTCTGACATTCCTCCCTTCCCCACCCAAGAGCGGCACCCTTCCGCCGCCTCGGGTCCTTCAAAGCCGGATGCACCCAGCGTCCGGCTTTTTTCTTGGGGATAAGCCAGGCTAAGACCAAAAGAAAAGGGCGGCCCGAAGCCGCCCTTTCACTTGATCATTCCTCGGCAGGCCCGGCGGGATCACCATCGGCAACCGGCGTTTCGCCGACTGAACCTTCCTCAGCAACGGAAGCACCTTCGGCGGTCTCGACGGCTTCCTCCGTCTCGTCCTCTTCCGGCTCGCTGATGCGTTCGACCGAAACGACCTTCTCGTCCTTGGCCGTCGAGAAGATGGTGACGCCCTTGGTGGCGCGGCTGGCGATGCGGATGCCGCCGACCGGCACGCGGATCAGCTGGCCGCCATCCGAAACCAGCATGATCTGATCGCCGTCATCGACCGGGAAGGCGGCGACGAGTTCGCCGATTTCGCCGGTTTTCGACGTGTCGGTGGCGCGGATGCCCTTGCCGCCGCGGCCGGAGATGCGGAAGTCATAAGACGACGAGCGCTTGCCGAAGCCCTTCTCGGAGACGGTGAGCACGAACTGCTCGCGTGCCTTCAGCTCTTCATAACGCTCATCGGAGAGCTGCCCCTCCTCGGTGACTTCCTCGCCGACGAGAGCGATATCCTCTTCATCGACGCCCGTCGCGCGGCGTTCGGCGGCAGAGCGCTTCAGATAGGCGGCGCGCTCCCATGGCTCGGCATCGACATGGCCGACGATGGTCATCGAGATAATGCGATCGCCCTCGCCGAGATTGATGCCGCGCACGCCGATCGAGTTGCGGCCGGCGAAGACGCGAACGTCGTCGACGGAGAAGCGGATGCACTGGCCGAGCGCGGTGGTCAGCAGCACGTCGTCACGTTCCGTGCAGGTCTCGACGGAGAGGATTTCGTCGCCCTCCTCCTCGAGCTTCATGGCGATCTTGCCGTTGCGGTTGACCTGGACGAAATCCGACAGCTTGTTGCGGCGAACCGTGCCGCGCGTCGTCGAGAACATGACGTCGAGATTGTCCCAGTTCGCCTCGTCCTCGGGCAAGGGCAGGATGGTGGTGATGCGCTCGCCGGGTTCGAGCGGCAGCATGTTGATCAGCGCCTTGCCGCGCGAGGTCGGTGTGCCGATCGGCAGACGCCAGACCTTCTCCTTGTAGACGATGCCGCGCGAAGAGAAGAACAGAACCGGCGTATGGGTATTGACCACGAATAGCCGGCTAACGAAATCCTCGTCGCGGGTGGTCATGCCGGAGCGGCCCTTGCCGCCACGGCGCTGAGCGCGGTAGGTGGTCAGCGGTACCCGCTTGATATAACCGAGATGCGAGACGGTGACGACCATGTCCTCGCGGGCGATGAGATCCTCATCGTCCATTTCGAGGCCGCCATCGACGATCTCGGTGCGTCGCGGGGTGCCGAACTCGTCGCGCACGGCGGTGAGTTCATCCTTGACGATGGTCTGGATGCGGACACGCGAGGACAGAATATCGAGATAATCCCGGATTTCCTCGCCGATCTTGTTGAGTTCGTCGCCGATTTCGTCACGGCCAAGGGCCGTGAGGCGGGCAAGACGCAGTTCGAGGATGGCGCGGGCCTGCTCTTCCGACAGGTTGTACGTCATGTCGTCGTTAATGCGATGGCGCGGATCGTCGATCAGACGGATCAGGCTTTCGACATCTGCCGCCGGCCAGCGGCGGGTCATCAGTTCTTCGCGGGCCGACTGCGGATCGGGCGCCTGGCGGATAACGCGGATGACTTCGTCGATATTGGCCACCGCAATGGCGAGGCCGACCAACACATGGGCACGCTCACGCGCCTTGCGCAGCAGGAATTTCGTTCTCCGGCTAACGACTTCTTCGCGGAAGGAGACGAAGGCGCGCAGCATGTCGAGCAGCGTCAGCTGCTCCGGCTTGCCGCCGTTCAGCGCCACCATGTTGCAGCCGAAAGAGGTCTGCAACGGCGTATAACGATAGAGCTGGTTGAGGATAACCTCGGCATTGGCGTCGCGCTTCAGCTCGATGACGACGCGATAGCCCTGGCGGTCGGACTCGTCGCGCAGGTCGGAGATGCCCTCGATGCGCTTTTCGCGCACCAGTTCGGCCATCTTCTCGATCATCGTCGCCTTGTTCACCTGATAGGGGATTTCGGTGATGATGATCTGCTCGCGGTCACCGCGCATCGGCTCGATCGCTGCGACGCCGCGCATGATGACCGAGCCGCGGCCGGTCTCGTAAGCCGAGCGGATGCCGGCGCGACCGAGGATTTTGGCGCCTGTCGGGAAATCCGGGCCGGGAATGATCTGCATCAGCTCCGGCAACTCGATCGCCGGATCGTTGATCAGCGCAATGCAGCCGTCGATCACTTCGGAAAGATTGTGCGGCGGAATATTGGTTGCCATGCCGACGGCGATGCCGCCGGCGCCGTTGACGAGCAGGTTCGGGAATTTCGCGGGAACCACGACCGGCTCGGAGAGCGTGCCGTCGTAGTTGTCGCGGAAGTCCACGGTTTCCTTATCGAGATCGTCGAGCAGCGAATGGGCCGCCTTTTCGAGCCGGCATTCGGTGTAACGTTCGGCCGCCGGCGGATCGCCGTCGACGGAGCCGAAATTGCCCTGACCGTCGATCAGCGGCAGCCGCAGCGACCAGGGCTGCGCCATGCGGGCGAGCGCATCATAGATCGCGGCATTGCCGTGCGGATGGTATTTACCCATCACGTCACCGGTGACGCGGGCGCATTTGACGTATTTCTTGTTCCAGTCGATGCCGAGCTCGGACATGCCGTAGAGGATGCGCCGGTGCACGGGCTTCAGGCCGTCGCGCACGTCGGGCAGCGCGCGGCTGACGATGACGCTCATGGCGTAATCGAGATACGATCGCTGCATTTCCTCCATGATGGAGATGGGCTCGATGCCTGGCGGGAGCTTCCCGCCGCCGGGGGGTGTTTGCTCAGTCAAAACAGATCACGATCTCTTCTAGAATCACTTGAAGATTTATAGCGGAAAGCCTGTTCCCGCGCCAATTTCCGAGCGCGTTTTGAACAGGCTTTTGCGGCCGAAAAAGGGTAAAGCACGGGACTTGTACGATCGGACCGGACAAATCCGCCGCGGGCCGCCGCAGCATATTTGCCAAATCCAAATCCCCGCTTCACAATCGCAGAAAATCATGCACCCATATGGGCTTTCGGAGAGACGATGGCAAGCGCCGACCAATTGATCAACGCCTTCACGACGCTTCTCGTCACCATCGATCCGCCAGGCCTCGCACCGATCTTTCTCGGGCTGACGACGGGCATGAGCCGCGCCGAGCGCACGCAGGTGGCGCTACGCGGTTCGACCATCGCCTTCATCATCCTCGCGGTCTTCGCCTTGTTCGGCGCCGGCGTGCTCGGCGTGCTCGGCATCTCGATCGGCGCCTTCCGCATCGCCGGCGGCCTGCTGCTCTTCTGGATCGCCTTCGAGATGGTGTTCGAGCGGCGGCAGGAGCGCAAGGAGAAGGCCTCCGAGGCCGCCGTCACCAAGGATCACATCGAGAATATCGCGGTCTTTCCCCTCGCCCTGCCCCTGATCGCCGGTCCCGGTGCGATCTCGGCGACGATCCTACTTGCCGGCACGCTGCCGACCTCGGTTGAAAAAGCCCAGCTGATCGCCGTCATCGCCGCCAATCTGCTGCTGACCTTCCTGATGCTGCTGATCGCCGAAAGGCTCGACCGTTTCCTCGGCGTCACCGGCCGGGCGATCCTGACGCGGCTGCTCGGCGTCATCCTAGCCGCCCTGGCAGTGCAATTCGTCGTCGACGGCGCGAAGGCGGCACTCAATCTGATCAGCGCGACGCCGCATTGAAACGGCGGCATCTACCGCGAGACCAAGGAAAAGAGCATGACGCCGTCATGGACGTCATGCTCTCAAATAATTCATAAAGCCAGGAACGGTCGATCAGAACGGGATGTCGTCGTCCAAATCCCGCGAGAAATTGCCGCCACCGCCGCGGCTCGGCGATGAGGAGGGAGCAGGCGCGCCGTAGTCGTCGCCGTAATCGTTGCCGCCACCGCTACTGCCGCGGCCGCCGCCGAAGCCGGAGCTCGCGCCGCCGCCGTCGCCGCGGCCGTCGAGCATGGTCAGCGTCGAGCTGAAGCCCTGCAGCACCACTTCCGTCGAATAGCGGTCCTGGCCCTGCTGATCCTGCCATTTGCGGGTCTGCAGCTGACCTTCGATATAGAGCTTGGCGCCCTTCTTCACATATTGCTCGACGACCTTGCAGAGGCCTTCGTTGAAGACGACGACAGTGTGCCATTCGGTCTTTTCCCGGCGTTCGCCGGAATTGCGGTCACGCCAGGTCTCCGAGGTCGCAATACGGAGATTGGCGATCGGCCGGCCATCCTGAGTGCGGCGGATTTCGGGGTCTGCACCCACATTTCCAACCAGAATTACCTTGTTCACGCTACCAGCCATGCTTCTCACCCTGCCTGCCGCCCTGCCCGGCGGCGTTTCAATCGATCGGCGCACCTTAAACCATCACGGACCGCCGATGCGCATGGGCGGCATTTAATCCACATGTTTATCCATCAGAAAGCCGCATGCATTCATCAGGAATTTTGTTCTTTATTTGTTCTAGTTTATCCGTATGATCCTGTCAACAGAATCGAAAACCTTGAACCTTCCCGGATATTCAGCCTCGACTCGCCCGCCGGCATCACTAAATAAGGGCTGTTATCCAGAAAACCAAAGCAGAGACGATGAGCGAACTGAAGACGATCTCCATCCGCGGCGCGCGCGAGCACAATCTGAAGAGCATCGATCTCGATCTGCCGCGCAACAAGCTGATCGTCATGACCGGTCTTTCGGGCTCGGGCAAATCCTCGCTCGCCTTCGACACGATCTACGCCGAGGGCCAGCGGCGTTATGTCGAGAGCCTTTCGGCCTATGCCCGGCAGTTCCTCGAAATGATGCAGAAGCCCGATGTCGACCAGATCGACGGGCTGTCGCCGGCCATTTCGATCGAGCAGAAGACCACCTCGCGCAACCCGCGCTCGACGGTCGGCACCGTCACCGAGATCTATGACTATATGCGCCTGCTCTTTGCCCGTGTCGGCGTTCCCTATTCGCCGGCGACGGGCCTGCCGATCGAAAGCCAGACGGTCAGCCAGATGGTCGATCGCATCCTCGCTTTCGGCGAAGGCACCCGTCTTTATATTCTCGCCCCGCTCGTGCGCGGGCGCAAGGGCGAATACAAGAAGGAACTGGCGGAGCTGATGAAGAAGGGCTTCCAGCGCGTCAAGGTGGACGGCCAGTTCTACGAGATCGCCGAGGCGCCGGTTCTCGACAAGAAATACAAGCACGACATCGACGTCGTGGTCGACCGCATCGTCGTGCGCTCCGATGTCTCGGCGCGCCTGGCCGACAGCCTGGAGACCTGCCTGAAGCTCGCGGACGGGCTGGCAGTCGCCGAATTCGCCGACAAGCCGCTGCCGCCGGAAGAGACCTCGGCCGGCGGCTCGGCCAACAAGTCGCTGAACGAGACGCATGAGCGCGTGCTGTTTTCGGAGAAGTTCGCCTGCCCGGTCTCGGGCTTCACCATCCCGGAGATCGAACCCCGGCTGTTTTCCTTCAACAATCCCTTCGGCGCCTGCCCGACCTGCGACGGCCTCGGCGCCCAGCAGAAGATCGACCCCGACCTGATCGTGCCCGAGCCAGAGCGGACACTGCGCGACGGGGCGATCGCGCCCTGGGCCAAGTCGACCTCGCCTTACTACAACCAGACGCTGGAAGCGCTCGGCAAACATTACGGCTTCAAGCTCGGCACCCGCTGGAACGATCTTTCCGACGAGGTCAAGAACGTCATTCTCAACGGCACCGACGACAAGATCGAATTCCACTACGCCGACGGCGCGCGCTCCTATACGACCCACAAGAACTTCGAGGGCATCATCACCAATCTCGAGCGCCGCTGGAAGGAGACGGATTCCGCCTGGGCGCGCGAAGATATCGAGCGTTTCATGTCGGCCGCCTCCTGCCCTTCCTGCAACGGCTATCGCCTGAAACCCGAAGCGCTCGCCGTGAAGATCAACAGGCTGCATATCGGCGAAGTCACCGAGATGTCGATCCGCATCGCCCGCGACTGGTTCGAGACGCTGCCGGCCAGCTTCAACGCCAAGCAGAACGAGATCGCCGTGCGCATCCTCAAGGAAATCCGCGACCGGCTGCGCTTCCTCAACGATGTCGGCCTGGAATATCTCAGCCTGTCGCGCAACTCAGGCACGCTGTCGGGCGGAGAGAGCCAGCGCATTCGCCTCGCATCGCAGATCGGCTCGGGCTTGACGGGCGTGCTTTACGTGCTCGACGAGCCGTCGATCGGCCTGCATCAGCGCGACAATGCCCGATTGCTCGACACGCTGAAGCACCTGCGTGACATCGGCAATACGGTCATCGTCGTCGAGCATGACGAGGATGCGATCCTGACGGCTGACGACGTCGTCGACATCGGCCCGGCGGCCGGCATCCATGGCGGCCAGGTCATCGCCCATGGCACGCCGCAGGATATCATGGACAACCCGAAGTCGCTGACCGGCAAATATCTCTCGGGCGAACTCGGCGTGCCGGTTCCAGACGAGCGCCGCAAGCCGAAGAAAGGCCGCGAGATCAAAGTCGTCGGCGCGCGCGGCAACAATTTGAAGAATGTCACGGCCGCGATCCCACTCGGCGTCTTCACAGCGGTGACCGGGGTCTCCGGCGGCGGCAAGTCCACCTTCCTGATCGAGACGCTGTATAAATCGGCGGCGCGCCGCGTCATGGGTGCGCGCGAAATCCCCGCCGATCATGACCGGATCGACGGCTTCGAGCATATCGACAAGGTGATCGACATCGACCAGTCACCGATCGGCCGCACACCGCGCTCGAACCCCGCGACCTATACCGGCGCCTTCACGCCGATCCGCGACTGGTTCGCCGGCCTGCCGGAAGCCAAGGCGCGCGGTTATCAGCCGGGCCGCTTCTCCTTCAACGTCAAGGGCGGACGCTGCGAGGCCTGCCAGGGCGACGGCGTCATCAAGATCGAGATGCACTTCCTGCCCGACGTCTACGTCACCTGCGACGTCTGCCACGGCAAGCGCTACAACAGAGAGACGCTCGACGTCACCTTCAAGCAGAAGTCGATCGCCGACGTGCTCGACATGACGGTAGAGGAAGGCGTCGATTTCTTCGCGGCAGTGCCGGCGGTGCGTGACAAGCTGCAATCGCTGAAGGATGTCGGCCTCGGTTATATCAAGGTCGGCCAGCAGGCCAACACGCTTTCCGGCGGCGAGGCGCAGCGCGTCAAGCTTGCCAAGGAGCTGTCGAAGCGCTCGACCGGGCGTACGCTCTATATTCTCGACGAACCAACGACCGGACTGCATTTCCACGACGTCGCCAAGCTGCTCGAAATGCTGCACGAGCTGGTCAATCAGGGCAATTCGGTTGTGGTGATCGAGCACAATCTCGAAGTCATCAAGACGGCCGACTGGGTGCTCGATTTCGGCCCCGAGGGCGGCGATGGCGGCGGCGAAATCGTCGCAACCGGCACCCCCGAAGCAATCGTCAAGGAGAAGCGTTCCTATACCGGACACTTCCTCAAGGAATTGCTGGAACGGCGGCCGGCCAAGAGGGCGGCTGCGGCGGAATGACGATGAGGCTGGCGTCACGTGACGATCTCCAAACGATCACGACGCTGACGGCAGCCGCCTATCTGCCCTATACCGAACTCTTCGGCTCGCCACCGATCCCGGTGACGGAAGACTACACGCCACGGATCGAACGCGGCGAGGTGTGGCTGCGCGATATCGGCGGCGAAATCGCAGGGCTCACGGTCGTCGAGCGACATTCGGATCACCTCATGCTGTTCAGCATCGCGGTCTCGCCGGCCTTTCAGCGTGCCGGCCACGGGCTGGCGATGCTCGAATGGCTGGAGGGCAAGGCGCGGGAATGGGCACTGCCAGAGATCCGGCTCTATACCAATGCTCGGATGGAACGGAATATAGCGCTTTATCGCGCCTTCGGATTTCAGGAAACGGGTCGCCGGCCGAACCCGTATCGGCCAGGATGGTCCCTCGTCGACATGACGAAAGAGATTTATGCGGCCTGAGTGGCTGCCAAAAGGGGAGGACGACATGACGAAATCCGGCATTATCCGCACCGGCATCGGCGGCTGGACCTTCGAGCCCTGGCGCGGGCATTTCTTTCCCGATGATCTCAAGCAGAAGGACGAGCTGCATTATGCCAGCCGCCAGCTGAAGGTCATCGAGGTCAATGGCACCTATTACAGCACCCAGAAGCCGGCCGTCTTTGCCAAATGGGCAGCCGACGTGCCCGACGGTTTTATCTTTTCGCTGAAGGCGACGCGGTTCGTCACCAATCGGCGGGTGCTCGCCGAGGCCGGGGAATCGATGGAGCGGTTCCTGTCATCTGGAATCGGTGAGCTCGGCGATCATCTCGGGCCGCTGCTCTGGCAATTCGCGCCGACGAAGAAGTTCGATCCGGAAGATTTCGAGGCCTTCCTGAAGCTGCTGCCGGCAAAACAGGACGGGCTTTCGCTTCGCCACGTTGTCGAGGTCCGGCACGATTCCTTCAAGGTGCCGGAATTCGTCGCCCTGCTTGCCAAATACGGCGTGGCACCGGTCTGCGCCGAACATTTCGAATATCCGATGATCGCCGACGTCACGGCCGATTTCGTCTATGCCAGACTGCAGAAGGGATCGGACGATATTGCGACCTGCTATCCCGACAAGGACTTGAAGGCCTGGGCGGACCGGCTCGCGACCTGGGCGGAAGGCAAGGTACCCGACGATCTGCCGCTGATCGATAAAGGCCGCACGGTCAAGGTCGAGCCGCGCGACGTCTTCGCCTTCATGATCCATGAGGGCAAGGTGAATGCGCCGCATGGGGCGATCGCCCTACAGAAATTGCTCGAGAAATAGATTGAGCTACAACGGCAGTACCGCCGCTGCGAGATCCTCCGCCGTCAGCCCTTTGCCGGCGCGGCGGGCGGCCTCTCCATGCAGCCAGACGCCGGCGGCCGCCGCCTCGAAGGCCGGCAGGCCCTGGGCGAGCAATCCGCCGATGATGCCGGCGAGCACATCGCCGGACCCGGCGGTCGCAAGCCAGGCCGGCGCATTGGTATTGATGAGCGCGCGGCCGTCCGGCGAGGCGATGGTGGTATCGGCGCCTTTATAGACGATCGCGGCATTGGCGCGGCGGGCGGCGGCGAGCGCCTTGTCGACCTTGCCCAGCGCATCGTCGCCGCCGATATCGGGAAACAGGCGCGAAAATTCGCCCTCATGCGGCGTCAGCACCAGGCGCGGCTCGCCTCGGAAAAGATCGAAAAGCCGTTGCGGATCGTCCTTGAATGAGGAGATGCCGTCGGCATCGAGCACCAGCCGGCGTTCGGTAAGCGTCGAGACGAAGGCGCGCGCTCGGGCGCCGATGCCGAAACCGGGACCGAGGACGAAGGTCTGCAGCCGCCGGTCCGAGAGCCAGTCTTCGAGTTCGGCGGCATCGTCGATCGCATGCAGCATCACGGCTGTGAGATGCGCGGCATTGGCGGCCATTGCTGCAAGGGGCGCTGCAATCGTTACCAGCCCGGCGCCGGCCTTCAGGCCGGAGGCCGCCGACATGCGCGCGGCACCCGTCTTGTCGGCCTCGCCTGAGAAGACGACCAGATGGCCGCGCTTGTATTTATGCGTCTCCAACTGCTCCGGCGGCAGTACGGCCTTCCAGGCATCCGGCGTGTTCTCGGCGATGAGACCGCCTGCCTCGGCCCTGATGATGCGGGCGGGAATGCCGATATCGAAGACCGCCAGCTCGCCGCATAGCTCCCTGCCCGGCATCAGCAGATGGCCGGGCTTGCGCGTCATGAAGGTGATGGTGTTGCGCGCGCGGAAGGCCGCGCCCAGCACCTTGCCGGTGCGGCCGTCGACGCCGGAGGGCAGGTCGATCGCAAGCACGGGGATATCGGCCTCTGCGACGTGCTCGATCACTGTGCCGACAGCGGCCGGCACCGCGCGACCGAGCCCGGCCCCGAACAGGCCGTCGACGACGACATCGCCGCTTTCGGGCCGATAGAGCTCAAGCCCCTGCCCCTGAAGCGCGCAGCCGGCCCGAGCACGGGCGGCGTCACCCTTCAGCCTGGAGGGATCACCGAGCTGGAAGAGCGCCACCGTCGCTCCGCCTTCCTGCAGATGCCTTGCCGCGACATAGGCGTCGCCACCATTGTTGCCCGGGCCGCAGAGCACGACGAAACGCAAAGCAGCCGGATGAAGCCTGAGCGCGGCAGCGGCGACCGCAGCCCCTGCCCGTTCCATCAGACCGAAGGAGTCGATGCCGGACGCGGCCGCGGCCGTATCGACGGCTGCCATTTCGGCTGGCGTAAGGAGAAGGTCGGAGAGATGTTTGCTCATCAGCCTATTCAATTCAAAAAACGCTCAAAAAACAACCGCATGAACCATCAAGCGAAAGCCCTTATTTTATGCATTTGCCTATCTTTTCACCGAATCGAGATCTGCTTTGGCAATCGCTGGAAAATCTGACTTTCGCGGTTTTCGATCTGATTTTAGGCAGGAGACGATGTTTTTTCACTTCTCCATCACCAAAACCATATCGAATGCCCCGCAAACGCGCCGGTTTTGACAGAATCGGCGTATTTTTTCGAAAAGACGGATTTCAAACTGGCACGATATCTGCATCATATCCGGCGAGCGGGAAACATCCTGCCATAACGGGAGAAGCGGAGAGCATTTTCTCATGAAAAAGATCGAAGCGATCATTAAGCCTTTCAAGCTGGACGAAGTGAAGGAAGCCCTTCAGGAAGTCGGCCTGCAGGGTATCACAGTCACGGAAGCCAAGGGCTTCGGTCGTCAGAAGGGCCACACGGAACTCTACCGCGGAGCCGAATACGTCGTGGATTTCCTGCCGAAGGTGAAAGTCGAGGTCGTGCTGGCCGACGAAAACGCGGAGGCGGTCATCGACGCGATCCGCAAGGCGGCGCAGACCGGCCGCATCGGCGACGGAAAGATCTTCGTCTCCAATGTCGAAGAGGTTATCCGCATCCGCACCGGCGAGACCGGCATCGATGCCATCTGACCACTTTGCCTACCGCGCAAAGTCCGATACCGTCACCGCGCCCACCTATTGTCATTGCAAATTGGAGGAAGGTATTTAATGGCGACCGCAAGCGAAATTCTGAAGCAGATCCAGGAAAACGACGTGAAGTTCGTTGATCTGCGTTTCACCGACCCGAAGGGCAAGCTGCAGCATGTGACGATGGACGTTGCCTGCGTCGACGAAGACATGTTCGCCGATGGCGTGATGTTCGACGGCTCCTCGATCGGTGGCTGGAAGGCCATCAACGAGTCCGACATGGTGCTGATGCCCGATACCGAAACGGTGCATATGGACCCGTTCTTCGCCCAGTCGACCATGGTCATCGTCTGCGACATCCTCGATCCGGTTTCCGGCGAGGCCTATAACCGCGATCCGCGCGGCACCGCCAAGAAGGCCGAAGCCTATCTCAAGGCCTCCGGCATCGGCGACACGATCTTCGTCGGCCCGGAAGCCGAATTCTTCGTCTTCGACGACGTCAAGTACAAAGCAGATCCGTACAATACCGGCTTCAAGCTCGATTCGACCGAACTGCCGTCGAACGACGACACCGATTACGAAACCGGCAACCTCGGCCATCGCCCGCGCGTCAAGGGCGGCTATTTCCCGGTTCCGCCGGTTGATAGCGCCCAGGACATGCGTTCGGAAATGCTGACGGTTCTCTCCGAAATGGGCGTCGTCGTCGAAAAGCATCACCATGAAGTGGCGGCCGCCCAGCACGAACTCGGCATCAAGTTCGACACGCTGGTGCGCAACGCCGACAAGATGCAGATCTACAAATACGTCGTGCACCAGGTGGCGAACGCCTACGGCAAGACCGCGACCTTCATGCCGAAGCCGATCTTCGGCGACAACGGCTCGGGCATGCACGTGCACCAGTCGATCTGGAAGGGCGGCAAGCCGACCTTTGCCGGCGACGAATATGCCGGCCTCTCCGAGAGCTGCCTTTACTATATCGGCGGCATCATCAAGCACGCCAAGGCGATCAACGCCTTCACCAACCCGTCGACGAACTCCTACAAGCGTCTCGTTCCGGGTTATGAAGCGCCGGTGCTGCTCGCCTATTCGGCTCGCAACCGCTCGGCCTCCTGCCGCATTCCTTTCGGCTCGAACCCGAAGGCCAAGCGCGTCGAAGTCCGCTTCCCGGATCCGACCGCAAACCCCTACCTCGCCTTCGCCGCCATGCTGATGGCTGGCCTCGACGGCATCAAGAACAAGATCCATCCCGGCAAGGCCATGGACAAGGATCTCTACGACCTGCCGCCGAAGGAATTGAAGAAGATTCCGACCGTCTGCGGCTCGTTGCGCGAAGCGCTGGAAAGCCTCGACAAGGACCGTAAGTTCCTGACGGCCGGCGGCGTCTTCGACGACGACCAGATCGATGCCTTCATCGAGCTGAAGATGGCAGAGGTGATGCGTTTCGAAATGACGCCGCACCCGGTCGAATACGACATGTACTATTCGGCCTGATCAATCGAAGACCGAAAGCCCCGGCTTGCTGGGGCTTTCGCCTCCCACGTCACGAACGGCAGACGGCGAGGATATGACGTTCATGTGACGAACTGGCTCAAAAATCTTGATTTATGAGCCACCAATCACCAAATTCGGTGATGAAAGGAAGTCGTACCATGAAAGAAAGAATAGCAAAGTTCAGTATCGGCGAAGTGGTCCGGCACAAGGTTTTTCCGTTTCGCGGCGTCATCTTCGACGTGGATCCGGAGTTCGCCAATACGGAGGAATGGTGGAATTCCATTCCCGCCGAGGTGCGCCCCAGCAAGGATCAACCCTTCTACCACCTGCTCGCCGAAAATGACGAGAGCGAGTATGTCGCTTATGTCTCCGAGCAGAACCTGGTGAACGACGAAAGCGGCACGCCGCTTCGCAACCAGCAGGTCTATCAGATTTTCGATCAGAGCCCGTCGGGGCAGTTCAGACCCAAGATGAGCTTCGCCCACTAGATCAGACGTGCCGACGTTGAAACAAGGCCTCGCCTCTCCCAGCGAGGCCTTTTTCTTTTGGCACCAGATCCGGCCTTTGCTTGTCGCTGAAAAGCCCCTCATCTGGCTGCCGCCACCTTCTCCCCGTAAACGGGGCGAAGGGACCAAGCCGCAACCTCTCGGTTCCTCGCTGACCTCTCGCAAGGCATGTCCCCTCTCCCCGTCAGAACGAGGGTTCGCAGGACCGGTCGAGACCTTAGCAACAAAAAACCCGGCCTGAAGCCGGGTTTCCAATTCAATATGGCGGCAGGATTATTGCGCTTTGGCTGCCTTCTGGGCGTCTTCCAGCTTCTTGCGGGCTTCGTCAGCCTTCTTCTGCATGCCTTCCTGCAGGCTGCGCTGGCTCTCAGCAAGCTTATTTTCGGTAACCGGTTCGCCGTCATAAGCGCCGGTGAAGCCTTCGAGCGAGATCTTGATCGGGTTCGGGGCGCGGCGGAAGTTGATCGAAGTAAAGATCACGTCGCTGCCCTTCTTGAGGCTGGCGATCATCGCATCGGTCAGCGGGATTTCGGCGGTGCATTTGTCCGGCAGGCAGACGGCGTAATCGAGCTTCTGGCCCTTGCCACCATCGATCTGCATCATGATTCCAGGAGGAATCAGGCGCGCGGTGGGAACGGAGACCTGCAGAATCTTGCGGTTGATCTTGCCGGTGACCGAGATCAGGCCGACGGCCGTGACGAGCTGGCCGCCATTGGCGAGGATCAGGTTCTGGACGACACAGATGTCGTTGTCTTCCTGCTTGGTGCAGGTCTTGTACCAGCCGAGCTTGGGGGCGCCGACGCCCTGGGCCGGACCTGGAGCCGCCGCATCCTGGGCGAAGGAGGAGACCGGAGCCGAAGCGGCGCCGAACATCACTGCCAGAACGGACAGTGCTGCCCGCATTTTCTTTTCAGACTTGAACATCATAACGAATTCCGTCTCCTGATATCCGTTCGGGGCAACGACGTGCCGCCCCAACCATCGGGTCGTTCGGCACTCACCTCATAGAAAAATGAGGCAAATGCATGACCCCGAAACTTCGGGTTCACCTGTTACATCGCAGCGTTCAAGATATCCAGCATTTCTTTGGCAATTCGAGCAGCTATTTCATCGCCGGCGCCAAAGAAATCGCGTCCGCGTGTTGGAATCGGTCGACCCCATGCTAATCTCCGGCGTGAATCGTGCCCATTTTTCGCGGATTTCAAGGATTGCCGAATGCTCCGGATCGTCGTCCCCCTCGTCCTCTCGCTGCTCTGCGGCACCGTCGCTGCCGAACCGCTGCACGGCATCGCGATGCATGGCGAGCCGGCCCTGCCGCCGGACTACAAGAACTTCCCTTACGTCAATCCCGACGTCAAGAAGGGCGGCAAGATCACCTATGGCGTCGTCGGCACCTTCGACAACCTCAACCCGTTCATTCTGAAGAGCATGCGCACGACGGCACGCGGCATGTGGGACCCGGACTACGGCAACCTCGTCTACGAATCGCTGATGCAGCGCTCCAGGGACGAGCCCTTCACGCTTTACGGCCTGCTTGCCCAGACCGTCGAATGGGACGACGACAGGAGCTTCATTCAGTTCAACCTCAATCCGAAGGCAAAATGGTCCGACGGCCAGCCGGTAACGCCCGAGGATGTGATGTTCAGCTTCGAGCTGTTGCGTGACAAAGGCCGCGTCCCTTTCGCCAACCGCCTCAAGGTCGTCGCCAAGATGGAGAAGGTCGGCGAACACAGCGTGCGCTTTACCTTCAATGACAAGGCCGACCGAGAGACGCCTTTGATTTTCGGCCTTTTCCCGGTGCTGCCGAAGCATGCGATCGATCCCGAAACCTTTGATCGCACATCGCTGACGCCGCCGGTCGGTTCCGGCCCCTATAAGGTGAAGGTGGTGAAGCCCGGCGAAAGCATCACCTATGAGCGCGACCCGAATTACTGGGGCAAGGACATTCCTGCCAAGGTCGGCACCGACAATTACGATCAGATCACGGTCCAGTATTATCTGCAGGACACGACGTTGTTCGAAGCCTTCAAAAAGGGCGATGTCGACATCTATCCCGACGGTAATCCCGGTCACTGGGCCAATGCCTATAATTTCCCCGCGGTCACCTCCGGGGCTATCATCAAGGACGTGTTCACGCCGAAACTGCCGAGCGGCATGCTCGGCTTCGTCTTCAACACGCGGCGGCCGATCTTTGCCGATCCGAAAGTGCGTGGAGGCCTGTCGCTGGTGTTCGATTTCGAATGGGCGAACAAAAACCTCTATTCCGGCGCCTACAAGCGCACTCAAAGCTTCTGGCAGAATTCCGAGCTTTCGAGCTTCGGCGTGCCCGCCAATGCCGCGGAGCTTGCGCTACTCGGACCGATCAAGGACAAAATCGCCTCCGACATTCTCGACGGGACCTACAAGCTGCCGGTCACCGACGGCTCCGGCCGCGATCGCAACGTGCTGAAGCAGGCGGTCGGGCTGTTGAGGGAGAGCGGCTATACGATTCAGGGCGGCAAGATGGCCGATGCCTCGGGGCGGCAACTCGCTTTTGAAATCATGACGCAGAATGCCGACCAGGAGAAGCTCGCCGTCGCTTACCAGCGTTCGCTGCAGGCGATCGGCATCGCGGCGTCGATCCGCACGGTCGATGATTCGCAATATCAGAGCCGCACGAACAGCTTCGATTACGACATGATCATGAAGTCCTTTACCTCGTCGCTGTCGCCTGGAAACGAGCAGCTCGGCCGCTGGTCTTCGGCTGCCCGCACGCGCGAGGGCTCGGACAGCTTTGCCGGCGCCAATGATGCCGATCTCGACACGCTGATCGATCATCTGCTGAGGGCGCGCTCGGCGGAAGAATTCACCGCGGCGGTTCGCTCCTACGACCGCCTGCTGCTGTCGAGCCACTACGTGCTGCCGCTCTATCACATGGACCAGCAGTGGGTGGCGCGCAGCAAGCGCATCGGCCATCCCGACACGGTACCGCTTTATGGCTATCAGCTGCCGATATGGTGGGATACAAGCGCCCAATAGAAGCGGCCGAACGCCTCGGCCCGATGTCTCCACCGGAGACGCGCAGATATAAGGAAGATCATCATGGAGCGTATCACCATCGACGTCGTCTCGGATGTCGTCTGCCCCTGGTGCTATCTTGGCAAGGCGCGGCTGGAACTCGCCATTGCCGAGGTGCAGGACGAAGTCGGCGTCGATATCAACTGGCGGCCCTATCGGCTCAATCCCGATTACCCTAAGGAAGGCGTCGACCAGAAGAAGGCGCTGGCCGAGAAGCTCGGCGGCGAGGAGCGCGTGGCGCAGGCCCACAAGATGCTGACCGATCTCGGCCGCGAGGTCGGCATCGCCTTTGATTTCGAGGCAATCAAGATCGGCCCGAACACGCTCGACGCCCATCGGCTGATCCACTGGGCGATGATCGAAGGCCGCGAAAAGCAGGACGCGGTCGTCGCAGCCCTGTTCAAAGCGAATTTCGAAGAAGGCTGCAATGTCGGCGACCACGCGGTGCTGCTCGATATCGCCGAAAAGACCGGCCTGGACCGCTCGGTCATCGCCTCGCTGCTCGCCTCCGATGCCGATCGTGATCTGATCGTCGCCGAAATCAAGGCAGCGCAGGAAATGGGCGTCAACGGCGTGCCGTTCTTCATCTTCGACCAGCAATATGCCGTCAGCGGCGCCCAGACGCCGGATGTGCTGGCGAATGCGCTGCGCGATATCGCCAAGGCGAAAGCCGAGGCGCGATCGGGGCTCAACTGAGGCGCCGATGCGCATCGAGATCGAAGAGCCGCGACAGAGTTGGGTCGAGGATTTCGCAGCGCTCAAGCGCGCCATCATGCGCGCAGCCCCTGCTGGAACCTATCTGCATCACATCGGCTCGACCTGAAGACGTCAATTTCTACTACGACATCAAGGACCCGGTGTTCGACATCATCATGGACGGGGCCAATGAATGGGCAAGACTGATCGGCTGGTCAGAACCGCCAGCCGACTGAACAGTATCAGCCTTCAGCCCAGAACCGGAATGCAGCGCACCTCGGTCTTCACCGAGTTGGCGATGAAACATTCATCGTGGGCGCGATGGTGCAGCGCCTCGAGCTCGCTCAGCGAGGGCTGCTTGTCGCCACTGAAGACAACACGGGGCTTCAGTGTCACTACAGTCATGGCAAGCCGGCCTTCGGCATTCTTCTCCATGAGGCCCTCGGCGGCATCGGTGTAGCTGTCGACGCAGAAGCGCTGTTTGGCGGCGATCGACAGGAACCAGAGCATGTGGCAGCTGGAGAGCGAGGCGACAAAGGCCTCTTCCGGATCGACGGCGTCTTCGGCGGAATAAGGAAGCGGAACGACATGTGAGGACGAGGACGCCCTCACCTCGATGCCGCCGTCGAAGGTCCATCGGTGGGCGCGGCTGTAGCGGTTGTCGGTGAAGGTTTCGCCGTTGCGCTCCCAGACGATCGTTGCGCCGTATGTCGCCATGCCGGTCTCCCTCTTCCGGTCTCTTTGACTTTACGCATTCTCGGCAAAAGCGCTTCGCGCTTTGCCTGGCAAAACCGCTGCACACTTTTGCTGGAACTGCTTCTATTTCGCCATCTCGGCCAGTTGCGTCATGATAACAGCGGCGCCCTGCAGGCGCTTTTCCGGTGTCGGCAGGTCGCGGGTCAGGAACAAGCTGTGATCCGGGCGGATCTTCGCCATCGTGCCCTGCTTGCCGATATAACCGACGAGATTTGCCGGGTTCGGGAATTCCTTGTTGCGGAACTGCACGACGACGCCCTTCGGGCCGGCATCGAGCTTCTCGACATTGGCGGTGCGGCAGAGCGACTTGATGTAGACGATCTTCAGGAGATGCTGGACTTCGATCGGCATCGGGCCGAAGCGGTCGATCATCTCGGCGCCGAAGCCGTCGATCTCCTTGAGTTCGGTGAGTTCGCCGAGACGGCGGTAAAGCGCCATGCGCAGATGCAGATCGGGAACGTAATCCTCCGGGATCATCACGGTCGTGCCGACCGAGATTTGCGGCGACCAGCCGGTATCGTGGATCTCGTCGACGCCCTTCACCTCGGCGACCGCCTCTTCCAGCATCTGCTGATAGAGCTCGAAGCCGACTTCCTTGATATGGCCGGACTGCTCTTCGCCGAGCAGGTTGCCGGCGCCGCGGATATCGAGATCGTGGCTCGCCAGCTGGAAGCCGGCGCCGAGCGTATCCAGCGACTGCAGCACCTTCAGCCGGCGGTCGGCCGTTGCCGTCAGCACCTTGTTCACAGGCAGGGTGAAGAGCGCGAAAGCGCGCACTTTCGAGCGACCGACGCGGCCGCGCAGCTGATAGAGCTGGGCAAGGCCGAACATATCGGCGCGGTGGACGATCAGCGTGTTGGCTGTCGGCACATCGAGGCCGGATTCGACGATGGTGGTGGACAGCAGCACGTCGTAACGGCCTTCATAAAAGGCGTTCATGATGTCTTCGAGTTCGCCGGCCGGCATCTGGCCATGAGCGACGGCAACCTTCAGCTCCGGCACGTCGGACTGCAGGAAGGCATGCACATCGGCGAGGTCGGCAAGCCTCGGGCAGACATAGAAACTCTGGCCGCCGCGATAGTGCTCGCGCATCAGCGTCTCGCGGATGACCAGGCTGTCGAAGGGCGAGATGAAGGTGCGCACCGCCATGCGATCGACCGGCGGCGTGGTGATCAGCGACAGTTCACGCACGCCGGTCATGGCAAGCTGCAGCGTGCGCGGGATTGGCGTCGCCGAAAGCGTCAGCACGTGCACGTCGCTCTTCAGCTCCTTCAGCCGCTCCTTATGCTTGACGCCGAAATGCTGCTCCTCGTCGATGACGAGCAGGCCGAGATTGGCGAATTGGATGCCGGCGCCGAGCAGCGCATGCGTGCCGACGACGATATCGGTCTTGCCTTCGGAGACTTCCTTCTTGGTCAGCGCCAGTTCCTTGGCGCCGACAAGCCGCGAGGCTTGCTGGATGCGCACCGGCAGGCCGCGAAAACGCTCGGAGAAAGTCTTGAAATGCTGGCGCGCGAGCAAGGTCGTCGGCACGACGACGGCAACCTGGACGCCGTTCATCGCGGCGACGAAGGCGGCGCGCAAGGCCACTTCGGTCTTGCCGAAGCCGACGTCGCCGCAGACGAGACGATCCATCGGCCGGCCGGCGCCGAGATCGGAGCGCACCGCATCGATGGCGTTATCCTGGTCCTCGGTCTCGTCATAGGGGAAGCGGGCGGAGAACTCGTCGTAAAGCCCGTCCGGCGTCGTCAGAACAGGCGCGTGGCGCGTCAGACGCTCGGCGGCGATGCGGATCAGCGCGTCCGCCATATCGAGCAACCGCTTCTTGAGCTTGGCCTTGCGCATCTGCCAGGCGCCGCCGCCGAGCTTGTCGAGCTGAGCCTCGGTGCCCTCGCCGCCGTAGCGGGAGAGAAGATCGATGTTTTCGACCGGCAGGAAGAGCTTGGCCTCATCGGCATATTGCAGTTCGAGGCAGGCATGCGGGGCGCCTGCCGCCTCGATGGTCTTGAGGCCGATAAAGCGGCCGATGCCGTGTTCGGCATGGACGACGATCGAGCCCTCGTCGAGGCCAGCGACCTCGGCGATGAAATCGGCGGCACGCTTGCGGCGCTTGGAGCGGCGCACCATGCGGTCGCCGAGAATATCCTGTTCGCCGATGACGACGAGATCGCCGGCCTCGAAGCCGGATTCGAGATTGAGCACGGCGGCAGCGGCCTCGCCTTTGCCCAGCGCCCCGAGATCCTTCAGCGCCTCGACCGGCTTCACCTTTTCCAGGCCATGCTCGTTCAGCACCTGCAGTAGCCGCTCCAGCGAACCTTCGGTCCAGGCGGTGACCAGCACTTTCGCCCCGCCGGCGCGGCGGTCGGCGATATGCTTGACGACGACGTCGAAGATATTGACGCGCTCGGCATCGCCGCCGCCCTCGGCATTCGAGCGAGCCCAGCGCTGGCCCTGGCGGGCTTCGATATTGACGACCCGCCTCGCCTCGCCCTCGATTTCATTGAAAGGGCTGACACGGATCGCGCCGAGCGCGTCGAGCGTCTTGGCGAAAAGCTTGCTGTCCAGGTAGAGCTGCCCCGGCGCCACCGGCTTGTAGGGCGTGCCCTGCGCCATCTGGCCCTTGGCCGGCTGGCCGGAATTCAGGCGAGCGTCGAAATAATCGAGGACAAGCTTGGAGCGTTCTTCCGCCGCCTCCCGCACCGTATGGTCGGTGACGACTCGGAAACCGCTGAGATAATCGAAAACGGTATCGAGCTTCTCGTAGAAGAACGGCAGCCAATGCTCCATGCCGGGGTAACGGCGGCCTTCGGAGACGGCGAGATAGAGCGCGTCATCACGTGTCGTCGCGCCGAAAGCCGACAGGTAATTCTTACGGAAGCGGCTGATCGTATCCGGCGTCAGCGTCACCTCGCTCATCGGGTTGAGATCGAGTGAGCGCACCTGACCGGTCGTGCGCTGGCTCGCCGGATCGAAGCTGCGGATCGATTCCAGCGTATCGCCGAAGAAATCGAGGCGGACCGGCTCTTCCGATCCCGGCACGAAGACGTCGAGAATGCCACCGCGCACGGCATATTCGCCGACTTCGCGAACGGTCGCGACGCGGTCGAAACCGTTGCGCTCCAGACGTCCGGCGAGATCGTCCATGCGCAGCTGGTTGCCGGGCCGGGCCGAAAAGCTCAGGCTTTCGATGACATCGTGGGGCGCCACTTTCTGCAGCATGGCATTGGCGGTGACGAGCACGATGGCCGCATGCGGCTTTTTCCGGTGAGCGATGAGGCCGCCGAGTGCGGCAAGCCGGCGGGCCGAGGTATCGGCGCTCGGCGAGACGCGGTCATAGGGCAGACAGTCCCAGGCCGGCAGGGTGAGAACCGGAATGTCGGGGGCGACGAAGCCGAGCATCTGCTCGAGATCGGCCATGCGGTGGCCGTCCGACATGACATAGGCGACCGGTTCCCCCGCGCGGGCGAGTTCGGCGAGCAGCAGCGGTTCGAGGCCGGCAGGCACATTGCCGATCGTCAGCGGCTCGGCAATGGCCGCAAGCTTCTTCGCATCGAAACCAGGGATCATTCCGGCGTCCTGAGGGGCTTGTCGAAATCGGGCGTGTAGGCGGCAAGGCGGGCAAACATCGGTGTCTGGAAACGCTCGGGCACCGGCCAGGTTCCCATGATCCAGCGAACAAGATCATTGTCCTCTTCGGCCATGATCGTCTCGAACTCGTCGAGCTCGGCTTCCGAAAGCGTCGCGATCTCGGCTTCGGCGAACTGGCCGAAGACCAGATCCATCTCGCGGATGCCGCGATGCCAGCAGCGGAAAAGGATGCGGCGGCGGCGCGGGTCGAGACCGGCACTCGTGAGCGTGACACCTGTCATGGCATTACCTTCCTGTTGATGCGCCTCTATAGACCCTGGAAAGCGGCTTGTCAGCCTTGCCAAGGCCGCATTGTTCATCGCATTTTGTCCGCATGCGCCCCGCCATTCTCGATCCTCTGTTTTCCCCCATTTCGGGCCTTCCGGGCGTCGGCCCGAAGATCGCCGAACTGCTGATCAAGCTGCTCGGTCGCGAGACGCCGGAAGATTGCCGGGTCATCGATCTCCTCTTCCACGCACCCTTCTCGCTGATCGACCGGCGCAACCAGCCGGGAATCGCCCGCGCGCCGCAGGGCGCGATCGTGACGATCACCGCCCGTGTCGACCGCCACCAGGTGCCGCCGCGCGGCAAGAGCAATGTGCCCTACCGCGTCTTCCTGCATGACGAGACCGGCGAACTGACGCTGGTCTTCTTCCGCGGACAGGCGGCATGGCTGGAAAAGCAGCTGCCGATCGATGCGGAGGTGACGGTTAGCGGCAAGGTCGACTGGTTCAACGGCCGCGCCTCGATGGTGCATCCGGACTATATCGTCAGGGCCGACGAGGCGGAGAACCTGCCGCTGGTCGAGCCGATCTATCCGCTGACGGCGGGGCTTTCGCCGAAGACATTGCGTAAGATCATCGACGCCGCCCTGCCGCGGTTTCCCGAGCTGCCGGAATGGATCGATCTCGCCTTGACGCAGAAACAGGGCCTGCCGTCGATCCGCGACAGCTTCCATATGCTGCACGAGCCGCGCGATCCCGCCGATATCGACCCACAAGCCCCAGCGCGGCGGCGGCTCGCCTATGACGAGTTCCTCGCCGGCCAGCTGTCGCTGAGCCTGGTGCGCCAGCGGCTGCGCAAGGTCGCGGGCCAGCCGGTGCAGGCGACAGGTGCGGTCAGCGGCAAGATCCTGAAGACCCTGCCCTTCTCACCCACATCAAGCCAGAACGAGGCGATCGCCGACATTCTGAAGGATATGGCGGGCACCGAGCGCATGCTGCGGCTGCTGCAGGGCGATGTCGGTTCCGGCAAGACGCTGGTGGCGCTGATGTCGATGGCGGCGGTGATCGAGAGCGGCGGCCAGGCGGTGCTGATGGCGCCGACCGAAATCCTGGCGCGCCAGCACCACGCGACGATCTCGAAATTCGCCGCCTCCGCCGGGCTCGGCATCGAGGTGTTGACCGGGCGCACCAAGGGACGTGAAAGGGAGGAGATCCTGGAGCGCATCGCCTCGGGTGCGGCGCAGATCATCATCGGCACGCATGCGCTGTTCCAGGATACTGTATCTTACGCCAAGCTGATGCTGGCCGTCGTCGACGAACAGCACCGTTTCGGCGTGCATCAGCGCCTCAGGCTGACAGCCAAAGGCATCTCGCCGCACATGCTTGTGATGACGGCGACGCCGATCCCGCGCACCCTGGTGCTCGCCGCCTTCGGCGACATGGACGTTTCCAAGCTCACCGAGAAACCGGCCGGCCGCAAACCGATCCAGACGATCACCGTGCCGATGGAGCGCACCGGCGAAATTGTCGGGCGGCTGCAAAGCGCCCTTGCTGAGGGCAAGAAGGCCTACTGGATCTGCCCGCTGGTCGAAGAATCCGAAGAGCTCGACCTGATGTCGGCCGAGGAGCGGCATGCGACACTTGTTGCCGCGCTCGGCCCCGATATCGGCCTCATCCACGGCCGCATGAGCGGGCCGGAGAAGGATGCGGCGATGATGGCCTTCAAGAACGGCGAGACCCGGCTGCTCGTCGCCACCACCGTCGTCGAAGTCGGCGTCGACGTACCGGATGCGACGATCATGGTGATCGAACATGCCGAACGCTTCGGCCTGGCGCAATTGCACCAGCTGCGCGGCCGCGTCGGGCGCGGCGACGAGGCCTCGACCTGCATCCTGCTCTACAAGGGGCCGCTCGGCGAGACCGGCCATGCCCGGCTTTCGATCATGCGCGAGACCGAAGACGGCTTTCGCATCGCCGAGGAGGATTTGAAACTGCGCGGCGAAGGCGAACTGCTCGGCACCCGCCAGTCCGGCACGCCGGGTTTTCGCATCGCCAGCCTCGAGGCGCATGCCGACCTGCTGGAAATCGCCCGCAAGGATGCGGCCTATCTCATCGAGCGCGATCCGGAGCTGACCAGTGACAGAGGACAGGCGATCCGCACGCTGCTCTACCTGTTCCGCCGGGACGAGGCGATCCGGTTCTTAAGAGCAGGATAAAGCGCGCCGCGGCGCTTTAATCTTCTTTCCATGCATATCGTTGTCCCAAAACGCCAAACACTTTTGGGCGATATGCATCAATCCGCCTTGGAAACCGCCACAGGCTTCGGCCGCGGCAGATGCTTCTGCTTCGGCTCGGATGGCATGTGTCCGGGTGCGACGAGACCGCCCGAAATCAGGAATTTGGCGGCGTCTTCCGGGCTCATATCGAGCATGACGATCTTTTCGCGCGGCACGAAGACGAGGAATCCGGCCGTCGGCACCGGCGTCGGCGGCAGGAAGACGGCGACCATATCCTGGCCCATGGCGTTGAATTTCGAGGCGATTTCGCCTTTTGCGTCGGTGGCGATGAAGACCAAGGCCCAGAGGCCCGGGCTCGGATATTCGATGAGGCCCACCTTCTTGAAGGAATTCGCCTGCTCCTTCAGCACGGTTTCGAAAATCTGCTTCACACTTTTATAGATCGTGCGCACCAGCGGCATGCGCTGGACGATCGATTCGCCGAAGCGGACGATGCTCTGGCCGATGAGGTTCTTGCCGAGGAAGCCGACGACGGTGATCAGCACGACGGCGATCAGCAGGCCGAAACCGGGAATGGCGAAATTGAGATAGCTTTCCGGATTCCAGCGCGCCGGAATATAGGGCCTGACCCAGCTGTCCGACCAATGGATGAAAGTCCAGGTCAACCAGATGGTAATCGCGATCGGCGCGCAGATGATCAGGCCTGCGAGAAAATTATTCCTCAGCCGGGTCGCGACCGGCATTCTGGGGGCGTTGTCGGCCATCGTTTCCTGATGAACTCCATCTCAGTCCTGGACGGGCCGGAACGCCGGCCCTTCCCCCTTGTCCGCACACCAAAATTGCCAGAATTCGGGGCGTCGCACAATATGTTTCGGCGCGAAGGTCCCGCCCCTCCAGGCTTATTCCACGGTCACGGATTTCGCCAGATTGCGGGGCTGATCGACATCCGTGCCCATGAACACGGCCGTGTGATAGGCGAGCAGCTGGATCGGCAGCGAGAAGATCATCGGCGCGATGATTTCGTCGACGACAGGCAGGGTAATCGTCGCCATGGTCGGCAGCTTCGAGGCCGCCGCACCGGCTTCGTCGGTGATGAAGATGATGCGGCCGCCACGGGCTGCGACCTCCTGCATGTTGGAGACGGTCTTTTCGAAGAAACGATCATAGGGGGCAATGACGATAACCGGCATGTTCTCGTCGATCAGCGCGATCGGCCCGTGCTTCAATTCGCCGGCGGCATAACCTTCGGCGTGGATATAGGAAATTTCCTTAAGCTTCAGCGCCCCTTCCATGGCGAGCGGGAAGCTGGTGCCGCGGCCGAGATAGAGCACGTCCTTGCACTTCGACAATTCCCGCGACAGGCTTTCCATCTGCGGCTGGATGAGGTTCAGCACCCGGCTCATGATGCGCGGCATTTCGGCGAGATGACGCACCAGCGCCCTCTCCTCCTCAGCGCTCACCGTGCCGCGCGCCTTGCCGGCGCCGATCGCCAGCGACGCCAGCACGGCAAGCTGGCAGGTGAAGGCCTTGGTCGAGGCGACGCCGATTTCGGGACCGGCCATGATTGGGAAGACGGCGTCGGATTCGCGTGCGATCGTCGATTCGCGGACATTGACGACGGCGCCGATCTTCAGGCCGTTGTCGCGGCAGTAGCGCAGTGATGCCAGCGTATCGGCGGTTTCGCCGGACTGCGAGATGAAGAGCGCCGCCTGCGAGGGCGAAAGCGGCATTTCGCGGTAGCGGAATTCCGAGGCGACGTCGATCTCGACCGGTAGACGGGCATAACGCTCGAACCAGTATTTGCCGACGAGACCGGCGAGATAGGCGGTGCCGCAGGCCGAGATCGCCAGGCCGGTCGCCGCTTTGAAATCGATCGCCGCGGCATTGGCGCCGATCGTGTTCTCGGCGAAATCGACATAGTGGCTGAGCGCGTGGGAGATCACCTCCGGCTGCTCGTAGATTTCCTTTTCCATGAAGTGGCGGTGGTTGCCCTTGTCGACGACATAGGCGGTCGCCTGCGAGATCTGGCGGGCGCGCTTGACCGGCTTGCCGGTGAAATCGAGCACCGAGACGCTATCCCGGGTGATGACGGCGCAGTCGCCGTCGACGAGATAGGTGATTTCGTTGGTGAAGGGCGAGAGCGCGATGGCGTCCGAGCCGAGAAACATCTCGCCGCGGCCGTAGCCGACGGCAAGCGGCGGGCCGGACCGGGCGGCCATGATCGTGCCGGGATCGGCCTTGAGCATGACGGCCAGCGCATAGGCGCCGGTCACCCGGTTCAGCATCTTCAACATGGCAGCGCGCGGATCGAAGCCCTCGCGCAGATATTTTGCCATCAGCTGGGCGACGACTTCGGTGTCGGTCTGGGTTTCGAAGACCGAGCCGTCCGCGGTCAACTCGTCACGAAGCTCTGAGAAATTCTCGATAATGCCGTTATGGACGACGGCGACACCTTCGACGAAATGCGGATGGGCATTGGTCTCGTTCGGCACGCCGTGGGTCGCCCAGCGTGTGTGGGCGATTCCGACCAGACCCGGCAGCGGTTCCGCATCGAGGCGTTTTTCCAGATTAAAGAGCTTGCCTTCGGCGCGGCGGCGATCCATCACGCCCTCATGGATGGTGGCGACACCGGCGGAATCATAACCGCGATATTCGAGGCGCTTCAGCGCATCGACCAGGCGCCCGGCGACAGGCTGAGTTCCGACGATCCCCACAATTCCGCACATGCAATATCCCCATAAGCCTTCGATAACGAGGCCAGTCCTAACGATTTCCGCTTATTTCTCAATGGCCTCGGCGGTCACTTTCAATTTCCGCCGGTTACGCAAAGCGTCCCTCAGGCTTTCGTCTTCCTTGCCGCCTTGATGGCGAGCGCGCGTTCGCGCAGCAAGGACGCGCGGCCGGGCTTGATCTCCTGGCGGGCGCGGCCGAGCGCCAGCGCATCGGCCGGGACGTCGACGGTGATGACGCTGCCGGAGCCGACATAGGCACCGTCGCCGATCGTCACCGGCGCGACCAGCGAGGAGTTGGAACCGATGAAGGCGTTTTCGCCGATCACCGTTTCGCTCTTGTTGACCCCGTCATAATTGCAGGTGATCGTGCCGGCGCCGATGTTGCTGCCGGCGCCGACGACGGCATCGCCGATATAGGTGAGGTGGTTGACCTTGGCGCCCTCGCCCAACCGGCCGTTCTTCACCTCGCAGAAATTGCCGACCTTGGCGCCGCTGGCGAGATCAGCACCCGGCCGCAGCCGTGCGAAAGGGCCGACGGTCGCGCTCTCACTGACATGAGCGCCTTCGATATGCGAGAAAGCGTGAATGACGGCGCCGCTGTCGATCACCGCGCCAGGGCCGAAGACGACGTTCGGCTCGATCAGCGCATCCTGGCCGATGACTGTATCGTAGGAGAGGAACACCGTTTCCGGTGCGATCATGGTGACGCCCGCCAGCATCATTTCGCGGCGGCGGCGCTCCTGCCAGAAGCGCTCGATGACGGCGAGTTCGGCGCGGTTGTTGCAGCCGGTCATCTCGATTTCAGGGGCATCGACGGCGGTGACGCGACCGCCGAGCGAGCGGGCGATTTCGACGAGATCGGTCAGATAGAATTCGCCCTTGGCATTGGCATTGCCAATGCGCGAGAGGAGATCGAGCGCCTTGCGGCCGTTGATCGCCATCAGCCCACTGTTGCACCAGGTCACCGCGCGCTCGGCATCGGTCGCATCCTTCTCCTCGCGGATGGCGATCAATTCGCCGTCCTTGACGAGCAGCCGGCCATAGCCGGTCGGACGGTCGGTGTGAAAACCGATGACGACGATGTCACTGCCATCGGCAAGACCCTGGCGGGCGGCTTTCAGCGGGCCGTCGGTCTGCAGCGGCACGTCGCCATAGGTGACGAGGATATCGTCATAACCCTTGGCGATCGCTTCGCGCGCCGCCAGCACTGCATGGCCGGTGCCGAGGCGCTGCTGCTGCAGATAGGATTCGACGCCGACACCATCGACGCTTGCGGCCTTTGCCACCTCCTCGGCGTCGCGGCCGACGACAAGGGCAACGGCGGAAATGCCGGCGGAGGCGACTGCCTCGACGACATGGGCGATCATAGGCCGCCCGGCGACCGGATGCAGCACCTTCGATTTCGAGGATTTCATCCGCGTGCTGTCACCGGCAGCTAGGATGACGGCAAGACAAGTACGTTCCATGATCTGCTCCGCGAATCCGCGCCATGAGGCGGCTTTGTTGCCTCATACTGCATAATTCCTGAAATCGGAATCGATTTTCGGAAGCCGCGATGGAAGGATCGACAGTGCGGCGGCGCCCTTTACGCGTCTCCAAAGAAGCGCAGCGCCATAGCACGGTCAAAGTCCTTACTTAGGTGAAACTTCGGGCGAAAGCGGCTCCATGGCAGCGGGATCGCCGCGGGTCGCGAAGGCTTCGTGCACATGATCGCGGCCGTCCAGGATGACGACTTCCATCGCCCGGCGCGCGGCGGCGCTGTCACCGCAAGCGATGGCATCGACGATGCGCATATGGGTGTCGGCAATATTGGCAAACCCATTTTCGGAGGGCGGCGTACTGATGCGGAACATGCCGACGAGAGCCGCCTCGATGAGGCTGCCGAGGGTGCGCATGAAGGGATTGTGCGAGGCTTCGGCGAGCGCCAGGTGAAAGTGCAGGTCGGCGAGCGCCAGGCTGTCGGCCGTATGATCGCTCGCCGCCATCTCCTCCGCCAGCCCGCGCAGTATCTCGATTTCCTCGGCGTTGGCCCGCTCGGCGACGAGGCCGGCGGCGAAGGGTTCAACGGCGAGGCGGATATCGTAAAGCTGCAAAAGGAATTCTTCCGTCACACCGTTGTCGAAGTGCCAGGCGATGATCTCGCTGTCGAACATGTTCCAGAGGTTCTTCTCGGTCACACGCGTGCCGACGCGCGCCTTGGCGACGACCATGCCCTTGGCGGCGAGCGTCTTCATCGTCTCGCGCAAGACCGTGCGCGACACCTTGAAACGCTGCGCCAGTTCGGTGTCGCCGGGCAGGATCGAGCCGACGGGATAGGTGCCGGCGACGATCGCCTTGCCGAGCTCGTCGACCACCTGGGCGTGACTTGTCCGGGTCCGGCGCCCTGTCTTGCGTGTCTCGATCAATTTGTTGCGCAAGCGATCCGTCTCCCCCTCAGGCATACCTCTTGTTCAGACTGGAAAGGAACAGGATCGCCTTCTGCATCAGGATGAATGCAAACAGCAGCAGGCCGATCAGGATCTTGGTCCACCAGCTCGACAGCGTGCCGTCGAAGGTGATGTAAGTCTGAATGAGCCCCTGGATCAGGATGCCGATCAAGGTTCCTGCCACGAATCCCGCTCCTCCTGTTAGCAGCGTCCCTCCGATGACGACTGCCGCGATCGCGTCGAGTTCGACGCCGACCGCCGCAAGAGAATATCCAGCAGAGGTGTACAGCGAAAAAACGATTCCAGATAGGCCGGCGAGAAAACCCGACAGCGCATAGATCTGGATCGTCGTGCGGCCGACCGGCACGCCCATCAGCCGCGCCGTCTGCGGACCGCCGCCGAGCGCATAGACATTGGTGCCGAAGCGGGTGCGGTGGGCGATGAAGATGCCGGCGGCAAAGACCAGAAGCATGATGGCGCCGATCAGCGTCAGCCGCCCGCCTCCGGGCAGTCGCCAATAGAGGCTCGTCAGCGTCGAATAATAGTCGTGGTTGATCGGAATGCTGTCGATCGAGAGCACGAAAGCGATACCGCGCGCCAGGAACATGCCGGCAAGTGTGACGATAAAGGCCGGCATTTCAAGATAATGGATGATCGCACCCATGACGGCACCGAAGGCGGTGGTGATGACGAGGACGAGGGCGAAGGCGAGCAGCGGATGGATCGAGCTGTTCTGCAGGACGACGGCGAGGAAGACGCCGGTGAAGGCGATGACCGAACCGATCGACAGATCGATACCGCCGGAGATGATGACGAAGGTCATGCCGACTGCGGCAATGCCGAGAAAGGCGTTGTCCGTCAGCAGATTGCCGATGACGCGAGTCGACAGCATGTTGGGATATTGCAGCGTGCAGCCGGCATAGGCGAGCACGAAGATGACGACGGTCGCAAGCAGCGGCAGGTATTTGGAGTTCATTTCTGCTGCTCCCTTCGGCTGGCGAAGATGGCGAGCGACTGCACCGCCGGCGACTGGATGACGAGGATCACGATGATGATGACCGCCTTGATGATCAGATTGAATTCGGGCGGAAAGCCGGAGGACAGGATGCCGGTGTTGACGGCCTGAATGATCATCGCGCCGATCAGCGATCCCACGATGCTGAAGCGACCGCCGAGCAGCGAATTGCCGCCGACGACAACGGCCAGGATGGCGTCGAGTTCGAGCCAGAGACCGGCATTGTTGGCGTCGGCGCCCTTGATGTCGGCTGCGACGATGATGCCGGCGATCGAGGCGCAGAGCCCGCTCAGCATGTAGACGGCCATCAGCAGCACCGGCGTCTGAATGCCGGAGAGCGTGCTTGCACGGCGGTTGATGCCGACGGCCTCGAGCAGCATGCCGAGCGCCGTGCGCCGGACGAGCAGGATGACCAGCAGGCCGACGAGCAGCCAGATGACCACGGGCATCGGCAGGAGGGCCAGGGAACCGCTGCCGAAGAAGATCAGACCGTCATCGTTGAAGGTCAGGATGGCGCCTTCGGTGATAAGCTGGGCGATGCCGCGGCCGGCGACCATCAGCACCAGCGTGGCGATGATCGGCTGAATATTGAGGATCGACACCAGGAAACCGTTCCAGACGCCGCAGGCAAGCCCGACCGCAAGCGTTAGGATAACGGTGTAAGCAACTGAATTTCCTGCTACAATCGACGATGCGGCAACGGCACCGCAGATGGCGATGACCGCTCCGACGGACAGGTCGATGCCTTTGGTGGCAATCACCAGCGTCATGCCGATCGCCAAGAGCGCCACCGGCGCGCCGCGATTCAGCACGTCGATCAGGCTGCCATAAAGGCGTCCGTTCTGAACCACCACGTTAAAAAACTGTGGTGACGTTATGAAATTCAACAGAAGAATGACAACGAGGGCGATCAATTGCGGCGCCAGGCGATAAGCCAGCGCATTCCGGGAGGATTTCATGCTTCCTCCTTGTGCTCGGCGGCGGCAATGGAATCGACGATGGCGGCGGCGGTGATGCGCTCGCCCGTGAGTTCAGCGATATGCTGCCTGTCGCGAAGCACGATGACACGTGAACTATAGGCGACAAGCTCTTCAAGTTCCGAGGAAATTACGATCAATGACATGCCTTCGGCGCAGAGCTGTTCGATGAGCCGGATGATCTCGGCATGGGCGCCGACATCGATGCCGCGGGTCGGCTCGTCGAGGATGAGAAACTTGGGATTGGTCGCCAGCCAGCGGGCGAGGATCGCCTTCTGCTGGTTGCCGCCGGAGAGCAGACGGATCGGCTTTTCGCGGTCGGTGGTGCGGATGTCGAGCGCCTTGATATAGCGGTCGGCGAGCGCATTCTGCTCGGCGCGCGACAGCGGCCGGGTCCAGCCGCGGCGGGCCTGCAGCGCCAAGGCGATATTTTCCCTGATCGACAGGTCGCCGACGATGCCGTCGGTCTTGCGGTCCTCGGGGCAGAAGCCGAAGCCCTTTTCGATCGCGGCGCGCGGGCTGGACAGGGTTGCGGGCTGACCGTCGATCGTGGCGCTGCCGCTATCGGCATGCTCGACGCCGAAGAGCAGCTCGGCGGTTTCGGTGCGCCCCGAGCCGAGCAGACCGGCGATGCCGACCACCTCGCCTGCGCGCACATCGAGATCGAAGGGTTTGACCTTGCCGCGCTTGCCGTAGCCGGAAAATCTGTAGCGGACCTCGCCCGCTGCAATGCTGTGTTCCCTGACCGTCTCTTCGGCCTGGGCGAGCTCGCGGCCGAGCATCATGGCGATCAGGCCCTGGCGCGGCAGATCGGCGGCGTCGCGGGTGCCGACCAGCTTGCCGTTGCGCAGCACGGTGATGCGATCGCTGATCGCATAGACCTGCTCGAGGAAATGGGTAATGAAGACGATGCCGAGACCGCGCTTCTTCAGGTCCTCGATGATGCGGAAGAGCAGCGCCACTTCCTGGTTGTCGAGGCTTGCCGTCGGCTCGTCCAAGATCAGCACCTTGCCGGAGAGATCGACGGCGCGGGCGATGGCGACCACCTGCTGGACGGCGACGGAGAAGCGGCTGAGTTCGGCGGTGACGTCGATGTCGATACCGTAGCCGGCGAGCAGTTCGCGCGCCTTGCGGTTCATCGCGCGCACGTCGGTCATGCCGAAACGCCTTGGCTGGCGTCCGAGAAAGAGATTTTCGGCGACACTCAGATTGGTGAGGAGGTTGACCTCCTGATAGACGGTGCCGATGCCGAGCTTCTGGGCGGCGAGCGTATTGGCCGGATTGATTTCGTGGCCGTCGAGCACCAGGCTGCCGCCGTCACGATGGTAAGCGCCGGTGATGCATTTGATCAGCGTCGATTTTCCTGCGCCGTTCTCGCCGAGAAGCGCATGAACCTCGCCGCGGCGCAGCGTGAAATCCACCTTATCCAGGGCGACGGCGCCGGGGAAGAATTTCGATATCGCCGAGGCTGCGAGAATAGTCTCGTTATTGTGAACCATGAGGGCTGCTGTTTCCTGATATTGGCCTTGCACCTGCACCAAAACCGGGCATGACGCCCGGCCCGGCACCGGCAGTTCCGCACCGGCCCATGATGGACCGGTGCGGTTTCAGGTTCAAATCAGTAGCCCTGACCCTTCTTCTCTTCGTAGACCTTCATCGGGTCGTCGGCCGGCGTGTAGAGCTTGGACTCGGTCTGGATCCACTTTGCCGGAGCCTTCTTGTCCTTCAGATAGGCTTCGAGCGCATCGAGGGCGGGACCGGCCATGTTCGGCGTCAGTTCGACCGTGGCATTGGCCTCGCCTTCGGACATTGCCTTGAAAATGTCGGGGACGGCGTCGATCGAGACGACAAGGATATCCTTGCCGGGCTTCAGGCCGGCTTCCTTGATCGCCTGGATGGCGCCAACGGCCATGTCGTCGTTATGGGCGTAGAGCGCGCAGATATCCTTGCCGCCATTTTCAGCCTTCAGGAAGCTTTCCATGACTTCCTTGCCCTTGGTGCGGGTGAAGTCGCCGGTCTGGCTGCGAACGATCTTGAGATTGTCGTGGCCTGCGAGAGCTTCTTCGAAGCCCTTCTTGCGGGCGATAGCCGGCGACGAACCGGTCGTGCCCTGCAGCTCGACGACATTGCACTTCTTGTCGCCAACGGTCTTGACCAGGAAGTCGCCGGCGACCTTGCCTTCATGCACGAGGTCGGACGTGACAGCCGTCAGGTAGAGATCGTCCGGAGCCTTGATGGTGCGGTCGAGAAGGATGACCGGGATCTTGGCTTCCTTGGCTTCCTTGAGAACATCGTCCCAGCCGGTTTCGACAACCGGCGCGATGAGGATGGCGTCGACGCCCTGTGCGATGAAGGAGCGCAGGGCCTTGATCTGGTTTTCCTGCTTCTGCTGGGCATCGGCAAACTTCAGATCGATGCCGCGCTTCTTGGCCTGCTCCTTGGTTACGGTCGTTTCAGCCGCACGCCAGCCCGATTCCGAGCCGATCTGCGAGAAGCCGACGGTCAGGCCGGCGGCCGAAGCCGAACCGAACATGCAGGCAGCCAAAATCGTGGCACTCAAAAGTGCAGTCTTCAATTTCATGATTTCCTCCCAATGCCGCATCTCGCGGCGCAGGGTCAAAAAATCATATAGTATTACTTTTGTAAATCGGTTTTTTAGGATGCGCTGCAGCAAAAAAAAGGGCGTCCACAGGGACGCCCTTCGCATCTGCAAAAACGCCGGCCGATTATTGCGCCGGCAGCTTGTCGTCGACGCCTTCGACGTAGAAGTTCATGCCGAGCAGCGTGCCATCATCGGCCTTCTCGCCCGCCTTCAGCCAGGGCGTACCGTCCTGCTTGTTGATCGGGCCGGTGAACGGATGCAGCTCGCCCGACTTGATCTTGGCTTCGGCTTCCTCGGCGAGTTTCTTCACGTCGTCGGGCATGTTCGTGTAGGGCGCCATCGTCAGAATGCCGTCCTTCAGGCCATCCCAGCTCTGTTCCGACTTCCAGGTGCCGTCGAGAAGCGCCTGGACGCGCTTGACATAATAGTTGCCCCAAGTGTCGATGATCGCGGTGAGCTGTACGTTCGGGCCAGCCTTGATCATGTCGGACGCCTGGCCGAATGCCTTGACGCCGCGTTGCTCGGCAACCTGCATCGGAGCGGTCGTGTCCGTGTGCTGGGTCAGAATATCGACGCCCTGGTCGAGCAGCGCCTTGGCGGCATCGGCTTCCTTGCCCGGGTCGAACCAGGTATTGACCCAGATGACCTTCATCTTGAAGTTCGGATTGACCGACTTGGCGCCGGTTTCAAAGGCGTTGATGCCCATCACCACCTCGGGGATGGGGAAGGAGGCGATATAGCCTGCCGTGCCGGTTTTCGACAGCTTGCCGGCGATAATGCCGCTGATGTAGCGGCCTTCATAGAAGCGCGAATTGTAGGTCGCGACATTGTCTGCGGCCTTGAAGCCGGTCGCATGCTCGAACTTCACTTTCGGGAACTTCTTGGCGACGGCGACAGTCGCGTCCATGTAGCCGAAGGATGTGGTGAAGATCAGCGAGCAGCCGGAACGGGCCATGCGCTCGATGGCGCGTTCGGCATCCGGACCTTCCGGAACACTTTCGAGGTAAGGCGTTTCGACCTTGTCGCCGAATTCCTTCTCGACCTGGAGGCGGCCGTTTTCATGGGCCTGCGTCCAGCCGCCATCGGTACGGGTGCCGACATAAACGAAGCAGACCTTGGTCTTGTCGGCAGCCTCGGCGGCCGAACCGATGCTCAGGACGAGGGCAGCTGTCGCTGCGAGAGCAAGTGCAAGTTTTTTCATAGTGATCCCTGTTGGTTGGAAGTTCGAAACCCGTCTTTTTTGTTGTTGCTCATCGGTCCGGCACGAAGGCTTTGCCAAGCGAGGCCGGCGTATTGATCAACGTCGTGCGCCGATTATGCGAGATGATGATGAGGACCACAACCGTCGCCGCATAGGGCAGCATCGATAGGAACTGCGACGGAATGCCGACGCCGAAGGCCTGCGCGTGCAGTTGCAGGATCGTCACCGCCCCGAAGAGATATCCGCCAGCCAGCAGGCGCCAAGGCCGCCACGAGGAGAAGACGACAAGCGCCAGCGCAATCCAGCCGCGCCCGGCCGACATATTCTCGGTCCACTGCGGCGTGTAGATCAGCGACAGCTGTGCCCCTGCAAGGCCTGCGCATGCACCGCCGAACATCACGGCGAGATAGCGCGTGCGGATGACGTTGATGCCGAGCGCATGCGCAGAGGCGTGATTATCGCCGATGGCGCGTATCTTCAGGCCGGTACCGCTCCTGAAGAGGAACCAGTTGACGGCGACAACGAGCAGGATCGACAGGTAGAAGATCAGATCCTGCTTGAAGAGGACCGTTCCGACATAGGGAATAGCCGAGAGCACCGGGATTTCAATCGGCAGCAGCCGGATGCCGGGCGCGCCGACGAAGGCTTCGCCGAGCATGCCGGACGCGCCAAGGCCCAGGATTGTCAGGGCAAGGCCCGTCGCCACCTGATTGGTGACGAGCGTCAGCGTCAGGAAGGCGAAGAGCAGCGAAAACAGCGCGCCGCTGACGATGCCGCCGACAATACCGATATAGGCCGATCCGGTGAGCTGGGCTGCGGCAAAGGCACCGACGGCACCGATGATCATCATGCCTTCGACGCCGAGGTTGAGAACGCCCGAGCGCTCCGTCACGAGTTCGCCGAGCGCGGCGATCACGAGCGGCGTCGAGGCGGTGATAACAGTCAGCAGAATGGCTTCGAAGATGCTCATGCCGCCCCACCCCTTAGCCGCGACCAGACGATGCGGATTTTGTAATAGATCAGTGTATCGCAGGAGAGCACGAAGAAGAGCAGCAGCCCTTGGAAGACGCGGGTGACCTTGTCGGAAACGCCGAGCGATAGCTGCGCCGCCTCGCCGCCGAGATAGGTCAGCGCCAGCACCAGGCCCGATGCGATGATGCCGAGCGGATTAAGCCTTCCCAGGAAGGCGACGATGATGGCGGTGAAGCCATAGCCCGGCGAAATCGCCGGCTGCAGGTGGCCGATCGAGCCGGAAACCTCGGCTATTCCGGCGAGGCCGGCAAGAGCGCCGGAGAAGAGGAAGCTGAACCAGATCATCTTCTTCGAGGAGAAGCCGGCAAAGCGCCCTGCCCGCTCCGACTGGCCGAGCACGACGATCTCGAAGCCTTTCAGCGTATAGCGCAGCATGAACCAGGCGCCGATTGCCGCAACGATCGCGAAGATGAAGGCCCAATGCGCCCGGCCGGATTCCTCCCAGATCGCCGGCAGCACCGCTTCCGGGGCGAAATCACGCGAGACGGGGAAATTAAAGCCCTTCGGATCGCGCCAGGCGCCGCGGATCAGCCAATCGAGGAAGAGCTGGGCGATATAGACCAGCATCAGCGATGTCAGGATTTCATTGGTGTTGAAATGCGCCTTCAACAGCGCCGGAATGGCGGCGAACAACGCGCCGCCGAGCGCTCCAAGGACCAACATCAGCGGCAGGACCAGCGGCGAATGCCAGTCGTAGAAGACGATCGGCAGATAGGAGCCGGTGATGGCACCGATGGTGAACTGGCCTTCGGCGCCGATATTCCAGTTGTTCGAGCGGTAGCAGACGGCAAGGCCGACGGCGATCAGGATCAGGGGCGCTGCCTTGATCGCCAGCTCGTGCAGCGACCAGATTTCGAGCAGCGGCTCGACGAAGAAGGCCTCCAGCGCCTCGACCGGATCCTTGCCGAGCATGGCGAACATAATGGCGCCGAAGGCGAGCGTCAGGACAAGCGCCAGCAGCGGCGAGACGAAGGCAAAGAGCTTCGAGACGTCGGGGCGTCTTTCCAATTCAATGCGCATGGGCTGCCTCCGCGGCATGCTTGTCCTCGTGCAGGCCACCCATCAGCAAGCCGATTTTTTCGCGCGTCAGTTCACCGGCCGGATAGGGCCTGGAAAGGCGCCCTTCGGAAATGACGGCGATATCGGTCGCCACTTCGAAGATCTCGTCGAGATCCTGGCTGATGACGACGACGGCCGAGCCCGCCTTTGCGAGATCGACCAAGGCCTGGCGGATGCGGCTTGCGGCACCCGCATCGACGCCCCAGGTCGGTTGGTTGACGACAAGGACGGCCGGCTGGCGGTCGAGCTCGCGGCCGACGATGAACTTCTGCAGATTGCCGCCGGACAGAGAACCGGCGGCGGGATCGTCACCGCTCTTGCGCACATCCATCGCCTCGGAGATGCGCCGCGCGGCGGATTTCACCGCGCCATGGCGGATGATGCCGAGAATGCCGAGAAAGGCTTTGCGATCCGACTGGCTGCGGGCCAGCACCAGATTGTCCGACAGTTTCATCGCGGAAACGGCGGCGTGGCCATGCCGCTCCTCCGGCACGAAGCCGGCACCGAGCAGGCGGCGGGCGGTGATGCCCTCGGTGCCCACAGGCTTCTTGCGGATGACGATCGCCTCGGCCGAAGCGACCGGATATTCGCCGGAGAGCGCATCGAAGAGCTCGCTCTGGCCGTTGCCGGCAACACCGGCAATCGCAAGGATTTCACCGGCGCGCACCCTCATGGAGACATCGCGCAGCGGCATGGCGAAGGGCGTGCGCGCGGCAACCGACAGGCTTGAAACGGCAAGCTGCACCTCCCCCTTGTCAGAGCGCTCGGGATGGGTGACGGTCGCCACCTCGCTGCCGACCATCATCCGGGCAAGCGAGGCCGGCGTCTCCTGCTTTGGATCGCAGGCGCCGGTCACCCGGCCATGGCGCAGCACGGTGGCGCGATCGCAGATACGCTGCACCTCCTCCAGGCGGTGGCTGATATAGAGAACCGAGCGGCCCTCGGCGCGCAGCTTGAACAGCGTTTCGAACAGCCTGTCGGCCTCCTGCGGCGTCAGCACCGAGGTCGGCTCATCGAGAATGATGAGCTTCGGATTTTGCAGCAGCGCACGAACGATCTCGATGCGCTGGCGCTCCCCGACGGAGAGATCGGCGACATGGGCATGCGGATCGAGCGGCAGGCCGTAGGCGACCGACAGCGCCCTCGCCTCCTCGGCGATCCGGTCGATCGGAATGCTGCCATCGAGGGAAAGCGCAATGTTTTCGGCAACGGTCAGCGCCTCGAACAGCGAAAAATGCTGGAAGACCATGCCGATGCCGAGCTTGCGAGCCTCGCCCGGCGAAGCGACCGCGACCGGGCTGCCCTGCCAGAGAATATGCCCCTGCGTCGGCTCCAGAACACCGAACAGCATCTTGACGAGCGTGGATTTGCCTGCGCCATTTTCGCCGAGAAGCGCGTGAATTTCGCCCGGCGCTATATCGAGATCGATTTCATTGCAGGCGGCAAAGCCACCGAAAAACTTCGTCAGCTTCTGGACGGATAATAACGCACCGGAATCCGGCACATTCAATGGCGACACGTTCCCCTCATTTCTTCTGCCAACCGGTCCGTTCGGATCTCATGGAATCAGCAGCGTCGTTCCTGTTGTTTTTCTTGTTTCCAGATCCGCGTGAGCCCGCCCAACCTCACGCAGCCGATAGGTTTGGTTGATATTGATACGCACTTTGTTGCTTTGCACAACATCAAATAGCGCTTTCGCACTGTCGACCAATTCCCGGCGCGCGGCGATATAGGTGAAGAGCGTCGGTCGCGTTGCAAAGAGCGACCCTTTCTGCGCCAACTGGGAAAGGCTGAAGTTCTCGATCGGCCCGGAGGATTGGCCGAAAGAGGCAAAAAGGCCGCGCGGCTTCAGGCAATCGAGCGACTGTGGAAAAGTATCGCGGCCGATCGAATCATAGACGACATCGACGCCCTTGCCCCCGGTGATTTCACGCACGCGGGTGACGAAGTCTTCGCTCTTGTAGTTGATCACATGGTCGTAGCCATGGGCGAGCGCCAGCTCGACCTTGTCTGCAGAGCCCGCCGTGCCGATGACGGTGGCGCCGAGCGCCTTTCCCCATTGGCCGGCGATCAGCCCGACGCCGCCGGCGGCGGCATGAAACAGCAGAACCGTCTCGGGGCCGACCTCGAAGGTGCGGTTCAGGAGATATTCGGCGGTCATGCCCTTCAGCATCATCGCCGCCGCCGTCTCGAGGGTAATGCCATCGGGGACATGCACGAGATGGCGCGCCTCGATATTGCGCTCGGCGGCATAGGCGCCGTCGGCGCTGGCATAGGCGACCCGGTCGCCGACCTTGAAATCGGTCACGCCGGAGCCGACTGACGTCACCGTGCCGGCGCCCTCCTTGCCGGTGACGAAGGGCAGATGCGGCACCTTGTAGGAGCCGTTGCGGAAATAGACGTCGATGAAATTGAGGCCGATCGCCGCCTGGCTGATCTGCACCTCACCAGCCGCGGGCGGCTCAAGATCGATCTCGACATAGTCGAAAACCTCCGGCCCGCCCGTCTTCGAGAATGAAACCGCCTGCGTCTTCGTCATCTTGCCTGTCCTCAAGTTTCACGTCCAAGGGCGGGGAAGAATTGCAGCACCGCGCCGATGACGTAAAGATAGAGCCCGGTCACGATAAAGAGAATGAGCGCCCATTCGGGCGTGTCGAAGTGCATCAGCAGCGAAAAAACGCCGAGCGCCGACCACAGGAAAAAGACGCCGAGATTGAGCGGGCGCAGCCGTTTGACGCGGACCGGGTGGAGGAAATTGATCGGCAGGAAGGTCAGCACCACCGAGACGATGACGACGGCGAGCGCCGTCGTCGCGCTGGCATCGATGACGAACAGGGTGAAGACGATCATGTTCCAGACCACGGGAAAGCCGGAAAAGAAATACTCCTCGGTCTTCATGCCCATATCGGCATAATAGATGGCGCTGGAAACGACGATCATGCCGGCGGCGAAGAAAGACCAGGGCTCGCCGATCATACCGCTCTGATAGAGCGCGAAGGCCGGCAACAGCACATAGGTGACGTAATCGATGATATTGTCGAGCGTGTCGCCCGACCAGTTCGGCAGCACTTCCTTGACGCGCACCTTACGGGCGATCGGCCCATCGATGCCGTCGACGAGAAGGGCAAGCCCCAGCCACCAGAACATGTCGATGAAACGATGTTCGGCGGCGGCCACAACGCCGAGAAAGGCAAGGAAGGAGCCGGAGGCCGTCAGGATGTGGACGGAAAAGGCGCGCATTTCCGCGTAAGGAACACGCTTGTAATTGAAAATCTTCATATTCCCCGACCGCCCTATCGCGCTCGCCCCGGCAAGCGTCTTTTTTGCCACCGGCACCGATCCCGTCGCTGAATCGGTTCCCGTAGATCCTTGTTGTCGCACCGCTTTTGCCGAAAACCGGCGTCCACATCAGGCGCGCCGCCCTAATATGCATCCTTTGCCGGGCTTCGCCAGCAGGAAATACGAATTGCCGGCCCGCCCCCGAGATCGCCATTGAATCCTGACAATGACATGCATATTTCCCTTCAGGAGCGCTGCGTGGAATGGAATGCCTTTAATTCGAGCCCGATATGTAATATCTGCCTCGCATCCGATAGTTCATCCGACGAAACGGGATCCTCTACCGCAATGAACGCGCCTGCAAAGACCGAAGACTTCGCCTCGTCCATCCCCGCCGGCGTCTACGCCGAGACGGTGCTTGCCGTGACGCATTATACCGACCGGCTCTTCCGCTTCACGATGACCCGGCCGCAGGGCTTCCGTTTCCGTTCCGGCGAATTCGCGATGATCGGCCTGATGGTCGAGGGCAAGCCGGTCTTCCGCGCCTATTCGATCGCCAGCCCCGCCTGGGCCGAAGAGCTCGAATTCTTCTCGATCAAGGTGCCGGACGGCCCGCTCACCTCGCATCTGCAGGCGATCAAGCCGGGCGACCAGGTGCTGATGCGCAAGAAGCCGACGGGAACGCTGGTGCTCGATGCGCTGACCCCCGGCCGCCGTCTTTACATGTTCTCGACGGGAACGGGCGTTGCGCCATTCGCCAGCCTGATCCGCGATCCCGAGACCTATGAGAAGTTCGAGGAGGTCATCCTCACTCATACGACCCGCGATGTCGCCGAGCTGAAATACGGCTTCGACCTCGTGCACGAGATCCAGAATGACGAGCTGCTGAAGGAAGTCGTCGGCGACAAGCTGCGCCATTATGCGACCGTCACGCGCGAAGACTTCGAATATCGCGGCCGCATCACCGACCTGATCTCGTCAGGCAAGCTGTTTACCGATCTCGGCGTGCCGCCGCTCGACCCGGCGATCGACCGCGGCATGATCTGCGGCTCCTCGGCCATGCTGAAGGACACCAAGGAACTGCTCGAAAAGGCCGGCCTCAATGAAGGCGCCAACAGCAAGCCCGCCGAATTCGTCATCGAACGCGCCTTCGTCGGCTGAAAGTTTTCCGACAAGCAGATCTGACAACGGCTCCGGAAACGGGGCCGTTTCTATTTTTGGGCGAGATAGTCGATCAGCTCCGTCATGGCGGCGCGCGCCTCCTTCGGCCTGCCCTGCTGAATGGCGCGAATGACGGCAACATGCAGCGCGATGGCGCGATCCATGCGCTCGGGGCTTGCGGTGGAATACCAGAGGCGGCGCGAATGCGTCTGCACCGGGCCGAGCGCTGCGACGATAAAGCCGTTCGGGCAGGCATCCTCGAGGATTTCGTCGAAAGCCTTGTCGGCGGCGAAGAAGCCGGCGAGATCGCCGGTCACCGCACATTCCTCCATCGCGCGAGCGCAGTCGCCGAGACGTTCGCGCTGCTCGTCGGTCGCATGTTCGGCGGCCAATGCGGCCGCGATCGGCTCCAGCTCTCGGCGCACCTGCATAACGTTGCCGTGATCCTCCGCCGCGATTTCGGCCACCTGCAACCCGACGCGCGGCTTGACGAGGATCAGCCCCTGCCAGGCCAGCTTCTGGATCGCCTCGCGCACCGGCGTGCGGCCATGGCCCGCCAAATCGATCAGCTGCTTCTCAGTGACGAACGCGCCTGGCTTCAGGGCCAGGGTGACAATCAGGTGCTCCAGCGCGAGGTAGGCACGATGGCTTTGTGACGTCTGCATGCTGAAAGTCCGCTGCCCAATCTGATATATCACATAGTGGCACGGTCAAAAACCGAACACAAGTCGGCATTGAAATATGAGAATAGAGACAAATAGATAACATCGGTGTGAGTTTCGGGGACTCAGGCGTCTACGCCACGAAAGAACTTATTTCGCCGTTCCAACCTCCCTCATACTCGGCCTTGAGCCTTGAGCCGAGCATCCACATCGCATCCACCAGCGGCAGTGGCATGGATCCTCGGCTCAAGGCCGAGGAGGACAGAAAGCGGGGTTGGCGCTCTTCCCAAACTCATGCCCAGCGTAAAGAGCCACTCGGGCGCTTCATCAAGCCGACACCTGACCCTCAGTCAGCTCTTGCGAAAAGCCCGGCTGGACACCGAGATCGAATTTTGACAGGGGTCTTTGGCATTCGCGAACACATAGCCGTCGGCTTGATGGAGAACACCGAACTCAAGGCCGTTCTCTGCGCAACGCCTGCAAAAAGCCTCGACATGCTCCACGTCGAAGATGAGCTTGACGATGGATTGGCCGCCCCGCTGTCCCTTGGCAGCCGGATGAAGCATTATATTGGCGCCACCGTCCCGAGCGACAAGTTCAACGATCCTGTCGCCCGGCAGACGTGTCGCCGTGAAGCCGAAGTGCTTCTCATAAAACCGTGCCGTTTCCTCGACATTCCCAGCGTAGATCACCAGCCTGTTGAGCGACATGATGCGGACCTCCGATAGCGCTTGCATCCGATTGATAGGAGTAGCGGGACATCGCGCGTTTTGCCACGCCGCTTCACTCGTGCCGCAGTGCCTCGATCGGGTTCAACTGCGCTGCCCGTCTCGCCGGGAAATAGCCGAAGATCATGCCGATTGCGGCGGAGAAGAGGAAGGCGACGGCGACCATCAGGGGGCTGAAGACGAAGGGGACTTTCAGGAGGGTGACCGCCACCAGGCCGAGGCTGAGGCCCAGCACGATGCCGGTGATGCCGCCGAAGAGCGACAGCGCCACCGCTTCGACCAGGAACTGGGTGAGCACCTGGCTTTCGAGCGCGCCGATCGCCAGGCGAATGCCGATTTCGCGGGTGCGCTCGGTGACGGAGACCAGCATGATGTTCATGATGCCGATGCCGCCGACGAGCAGGCTGATGGCGGCGACCGCGCCGAGCAGGCCGGTGAGCAGCGTCGTCGTGCCGGTCATCGCCTCGGCGATCTGCGTCATGTCGTTGACGTTGAAATCGTCCTGCCGGCCGGGAATGATCTTGCGGCGTTCGCGCAGGAGGTTTTCGACATCGGCCTGCACCTTGGCAGTCGACACACCGTCGCGCGCCGAGATGACGATCTGCGGCACGTTGCTGTTGCCGCTGATGCGCCGCTGGAACACCTTGACCGGCATGATGACGACATCGTCCTGATCGGTACCCATGCCGGACTGGCCGCGTTTGGCAAGCACGCCGATCACAGGGCATGAGACCTTGCCGACGCGGATCTGCTGGCCGACCGGGTCGGCGGCGCCGAAGAGCTGCGAGCGCACCGTCTCGCCGATGATGCAGCGGGACTGGCCGCGCTCTTCGGCGGGCGTGAAATTGCGGCCGAGCGCCAGGTTCCAGTCCTGCGCGACGAAATAGTCGTTGGTGGTGCCATAAACGCTGGTCGAATGGTTCTGGCCGCCGAAAATCACCGTCGCCGTCGACTGGTTGAGCGGCGCCACCGCCCTCAAGCCACCGATCTGATCGCGGATGGCGGCAACGTCCTTGACACTGAACCGCTTGGCCTCGGAGCTTGCCCGGCCGGGTCCGAACTGGCCTGGGCGGACGAACAGCATGTTGGTGCCGAGCCGCGACAATTCGGTCGAGACCTGCGCGGTCGTGCCGTTGCCGATCGTCACCAGCGCAATAACGGCGGCAACGCCGATGACGACGCCGAGCACGGTCAGGAAGGAGCGCAGCATATTGCGGTTGATGGCGCGCAGCGCGAGTTTCAGCGTCTCAAAGAACATGATCCGCCCTCCTCCGGTGCTCGACCTCGGTCTCCAGCTTGCCGTCGACAAACCTGAGCAGCCGCTCAGCATAGGCGGCGATATCGGGCTCGTGCGTGACCATGACGATGGTGATGCCCTGCTCGCGGTTCAGCCGCGTCAGCAGATCCATGATCTCGACGCTGGTCTTGGTGTCGAGATTGCCGGTGGGCTCATCGGCGAGCAGCAGCGCCGGCTCGGTGACGATGGCGCGGGCAATCGCGACGCGCTGCTGCTGGCCGCCTGACAGTTCCTGGGTCTTGTGATGTTCGCGGCCGGACAGGCCGACCAGCGCCAGCGCCTCGCGCGCCCGTTCGCGCCGCTCACGCACCGCCATGCCGCGATAGATCAGCGGCAGTTCGACGTTTTCGACCGCCGAGGTGCGCGACAGGAGATTGAAGCCCTGGAAGACGAAACCGAGCATGTGGCGGCGCAAGAGCGTCAGATGGCTGCGGTCGAAGTCGCTGGTCGCAATACCTTGGAAGACGTATTCGCCCGATGTCGGCACGTCGAGGCAGCCGAGGATGTTCATCGCCGTCGATTTGCCGGAGCCGGATGGCCCCATGATCGCGACGAATTCATGGGCGGCAATCGCCAGGTCGACATGGTCGAGGGCGCGGATCGCCGCCTCGCCCTCGCCGTAGATTTTCGAGACCTGCCTGAATTCGATGAGCGGCGGGCTTGTCATCCGTCTCTCCGCCTAATTCGTCCGCACCGCAACGTCGGTCACCAGTGCATCGTTTTCCTTGATTTCGCCGGAGACGACCTGGGTGAACTGGCCGTCGGACGAGCCGACCTGGATGACGACAGGCGTGGAGCGGCCGTCGCGCAGCACCCAGACGCGGCGCTCCGTTCCCGTCAGCGCCTGGGCCGAATTGCCGCCGCGCCGGCGGGGCGGGCCGAAGATCCCCAGAATACCGCGGCCGCGCCGTTCGGCCTGCGGCGGCGCATAACGCAGCGCCGCATTCGGCACCATCAGCGTATCCTTGACGGCCTCGACGGTGATATCGGCGGTCGCCGTCATGCCGGGGCGCAGCAACAGGTCGGCATTGTCGACCGAGAGGACCGCCTTGTAGGTCACGACGTTGTTGACCACTTCGGAGGCGAAGCGGATCTGCTCGATTTCGGCGGGGAAGGACCGGTCGGGATAGGCGTCGACGGTAAATTTCGCCTTCTGGCCGACGGCGATCTTGCCGACATCGGCCTCGTCGACATCGACCTGCAGCTCCATCTTCTTCAGGTCGCCGGCGATGGTGAAGAGGATCGGCGCCGAAAGCGAGGCTGCGACGGTGGCGCCGGGATTGACCGAGCGGGTGAGGATGACGCCATCGATCGGCGAGATGATCTTAGCCTTGGCGAGATTGACCTCGGCAAGCTGCAGGTCGGCTTCCGAGACGAGCACCTCGGCTTCGTTGATCTGTTTGGCGGCGACAGCGGAATCATATTTGTAGGTGGCATCGTCGAGGCTCTGCTGGGTGGAGACATTGCTCCTGACCAGGCTCTTCAGCCGCTCGAGCGAGGTGCTTGCCGATTCGAGATCGGCATTGGCCTTGGCGACGTTCGCCTTGGCCGAATTGACCTTGGCGCGCGAACTCTTCACATCCGCCTCGAGCTTGTTGGTATCGAGCTGCGCCAACACATCGCCCGCCTTGATCGTGCTGTTGTAATCGACGTTGACGTCGCGGACGGTGCCGGAAAGTTCGCTCGATATATCCACTTGCTCGGTCGGCTGCACCGATCCGGTGGCGGTGACGAGCACCGTCAGGGCGCCGCGTTTTGCCGGCTGCGTCGTGTAGCTCACTTCGCTTTGCCCGCTGCCGGCGTAGAAATAAGCGGCAGCCGCGGCGGCAGCGGCGAGGATCAGCAGGATGAGCAGGCGTCCGCGCCAGCGGCTGCGCTTGTCCCGCTTTCCCGATGCGGCAAGAACCGCTGCGAGGTCGGGCGTCGGGCCCGCCTTTGCTCCGGTTTCGTTGCCGCTCACGATTTTGTTCATGTCATCCTCGATCAGTCAGTGGCCGCCTCGGCCCTGCAATGAACTAATCACACTGCAGATGAACCGGGAATTAGCGTTGCCGCCGAACTGGCACGGAATTGCGGACGGGTGAAATGAAATATTGGTAAGAAAAGTCAAGTTTTTCGGCGCAACCGAGCTTATCGCCCGAAAATGCGCAGCCGCTTGCGGTCACGAGATGCGGAGAAACAAGGGCTAAAGCCTGTGAGCGATCAGCAAGCAGCACGCTTCAGCGCCTGTCAATCGGCATCCTCGGTATATTGCCCGGCGCCCGGTAACTCACGCAGCCAGGCTTCGCGCCGCTTGATCCAGAGCTCATGATCCGGCTCAAGGTCTGTCGGTGGACTGTCGAGCGAACCGAGACGGATTTCCACCGTCGCCTCCCGCAGGCAGAAAAGCCTGCTCCCACAGCCGGGACAGAAGCTGCGGCCGGCAAAGGTGGAGATCTCGCCACTGTGCGAAAAGGCGCCGCGCGGCCAGACCGCGAAGAAGACGAAGGCGGAACCGCTCGATTTGCGGCAATCGGCGCAATGACAGAGGCCGACGCGGAGCGGCTCGCCTTCGACGCTATAGACGACTGCCCCGCAAAGGCAGCTTCCGCTTCGCCTTCGCATCGCGACCGTCAGGAATCGAGACTGGTGGGCAGCCCCGGCGGGCGCCGCTTTGCCGCCATCAGCAGATCGAGTTCGGTCGCGGAGGGGCCGAACTTCTCATAGAGACGCTTGGCCTCCTTGTCGTCCAACCGGTATTTCCTGGCGAATTCGCTGAAGCTGTAGGGGCGGCCACGCAGAACTCTTCGCGCCGGGGTCGCCATTTTCGGTGCGTCGGTCATGGTTTCCTCCTTTCATCGGGTCTCTTTTAAGCTAGAGCGGCCCTTCGATTTGGAAAGAGTCGACGGGCCGTGTGGGGGCGGTGAACCGAAAGGAATGCGGCTGATTTTGCGGGAACCTTTTCGCTGATACGCGGTTTTCGAAGCGAGGTTGCGGGCCGCGCCAAGCGGACGCGGCGGTGCTGGAGAACATAGGGATTTTTCCGCTTTCTCCCGATGGCCGACGAAATGGCAGACGAGCTCCCTACCCGCCCGGTCCGCCGCCTCATCGCACTCTCCGGCGACATCACGAAATATTAAAATGCGGAACGCATGCGCCGGAGGGCGGTTGTCAACACGAGGTCGACGTGGCCTCAGTTCAAACCAAGGAGAACCAAATGGCAAACCAAGGTGGAACCCACGAACAGCACGTCAAGGCCGGGCAGCAGAGTCACAAGAACGACTCCAATACCCGCAACGCCTCTTCCGGTGGCCGCGACGCGCAGTCCAGCGGATCCCGCGGCGGCAGCCATGAACAGCATGTAAAGGCTGGTCAACAAAGCCATAAGAACAGCCATTAAGCTGTGATGACATGAAACTCAGCCCGCGCCTCTCATTTGGCGCGGGCGTTTTGAATACCGTTACGCTCGCACCGCCCAGCCACATCGCCCTATTCCGATCCGCCGGCGTCCGGCCGATCTTCCGTCAATCTCGCTCGCAGCCGGAGAGTCCGAACTGAAATCGCGCTAATTGCCACTAGTATTAGCGATCCCACAAAATTCACCGTGTAAATGACCGAGAACTTGTAGCTCTTTTCACCGAGCATAAGTTCAATGAAGTAACACTTTGAAAGTGTGCAGGCGTTCGCAACAGGAAATGAAAATACTATCACCCAATAAAATACGTAGACAAGAGAAACAAAATACAGATTCCATAGTTCGTTATTAAGATTGAATTCTTCCATTGGGATTAGAGGCGGATCACCCCGCAACTTCTTTTCCATTGTAAAGATTCCGACAAAACACGCCGCTGTCGCAACCTGTCCCATCAATATGATGAAACGCAGATCGTATTTCTGCAAAAACATCAGGGAAATTGCAGCAATAATTCCCAGTGGAAACAGATAAGCCGCGACAAAACGCTCTCCAGTCATCTCTCTGCGATGCACGAGAGCTGTGGTAGTCACATAAGCCGACCATATAGTGACTACGATCGGAACGGGGCCAACGACCCACGGCACGCTATTAGATGGCATACATCCCCCAAAGATGCCCTTTCAGTACTTTATCAACTCAGAGCTTTCTCAGCCACAAACTTTTGTTAGTGCATCTACGGCTTGAGGCGAGGCCTATCCCCGACCTAATACGTCGGAGCAGATGATACGGTACGAGCGATTTCGGAATGAATGTTCGTTTGAGGATTGTCTCCTGCCCGTCAAGACAGACGGCGGCCGTCCTCACCGAAGAGGTGCAGCACGGCAGGATCGAGATGGAACGGCAGGCTGTCGCCCCTTTTCATACTCTGTTGGCCAGAAAAGACGGCGATCAGCTTCTTGCCGGCCGCTTCTGTGTGGACGACTGTTTCAGAACCCAGTTCCTCGACAAGAGTGACCCTGGTGTCCAGCCTGCCTGAGCCGGCCGCATCGGCAAGGGTGATGTGCTGCGGCCGGATGCCGATGCTCACTCTTTCGCCGGCCGGGCGCATCTCCCTGGCGATGACCGAAAGCCGATGGCCGCCGACGGTTTCGACCTCGGCATAACCGTTTTCGTGGCCGACGATCGAGCCTTCCAGGAAATTCATGTGCGGCGCGCCAATGAAGCCGGCAACGAAGCGGTTGGCCGGCTTGTTATAGAGTTCCAGCGGTGTTCCCACCTGTTCGATCCTGCCGCCTCTCAGCACCACGATGCGGTTTGCAAGCGTCATCGCCTCGACCTGGTCGTGGGTGACGTAGATCATCGTCGCCTTCAGCCGCGCATGAAGGGCGGCCAGTTCGGCGCGCATGCTGACGCGCAGCTCGGCGTCGAGATTGGACAGCGGCTCGTCGAGCAGGAAGGCATCCGGGCGACGGACGATAGCGCGGCCGATCGCGACGCGCTGGCGCTGGCCGCCGGAGAGCTGACCCGGACGGCGCTGCAGAAATGGCTCGATCTCCAGCATGCGGGCCGCATCGGCAATGCGCGCTTCGATCTCGGCCTTCGCCACCTTGGTATTCTCCAGACCAAAGGCCAGATTCTCCCGCACGCTCATATGCGGATAGAGCGCATAGGACTGGAAGACCATCGCAAGGCCGCGATCGGCGGCGCCGATCGCCGTCACATCCTTGCCGTCGATGGCGATGCTGCCGCCTGTGGGCTTGTCGAGACCGGCGATCAGGCGCAGCAGCGTCGATTTCCCGCAGCCCGAAGGGCCGACGAAGGCGACGAATTCGCCGTCATTGACCTGAAGCGAGACATCGCGGATGACCTCGACGGCGCCGAAATTCTTGACGATGTTCCTGAGCTCGAGCCCGCTCATGTATTCTCCTGTTTGTATTCAGCCGGCTTATTTCAGGCCGGATCCGGCGATGCCTGTGGTGATGAAACGCTGCAGGAAGACGAAGATCAGCACGACCGGAATCATCGAGACGACCGTCATGGCGAGGATATAGTGCCATTGCACATTGAGCTCGCCGGCATAGACGTTGAGGCCGACCTGCAGCGTATAGAGTTCCTTGCGCGACAGCACGATCAACGGCCAGAGGAAGTCGTTCCAGCGCCAGACGACCGAGAAGATCGCCAGCACCGCCAGCGCCGGCGCCGACAGCGGCAGGATGATGCGCCAGTAGATCTGCCATTCGCTCGCCTTATCCATGCGCGCCGCGTCGATCAGCTCGTCGGGGATCGTCAGCATATATTGCCGGAGCAGGAAGACGCCGGTCGGAGTGGCCACCGTCGGAAGGATGACGCCCCAGAGGCTGTCGAAGAGGTTCAAGGTGCCGATGACGGAATAGAGCGGCACGACGATGACCGAGAGCGGCACCATCAGCGTCGCCAGGATCATCAGCATGACGGCGGTGCGGCCAGGGAACTGGTATTTCGACAGCGCGAAGGCGGCCATCGAATTCACCAGCAACGTGATTGCCGTCGCCGTCACCGTGACGAAGACGGAATTGCGCAGGAACAGGAAGAAATCGAAGCGCTCGAACGGTTCGGTGTAGTTGCCGGCGGCGAATTCCACCTTACGCACCGGCGTACGGTCCTTGATGTTGACCTTGACGATTTCATCAGGCTGTTTCGGATCGATCATCTGGCCGATGATGCCGATGCGGCGGACTTCGGCGAGCACGCGGCTGCTGCCATCCGGCATCGTCACCTTATAGAGCGGCAGCGGCTTGTCGTGGCCGGGAACGACAGCCTGCTCGGTAACATAGGGCAGGAAGGACGGCGGGAATTCGGCAAGGGCGGCCGGGGTCTTGAAGGAGGAAAAGACCAGCCAGACGGCCGGGCCGAACATCAGGAAGACGCCCGAGATCAGCCAGATCCAGGTGACGACGTCAGTCCAGTGCCAGCCCCGGCCGCCGCGGCGGCGAAGGAGAAAGGTGCCGACGGCGCTCATTGGCGTTTCCCCTTCTTCTCGTTGCGGCTGCTCGCGGCGAGCTGAACCAGCGTCAGGATGACGAGCACGATGCCCATCAGGATCGAGGCGGCCGACGCAAGCCCGGGATTGCGCAGCGAACTCGCAAAGCCGGTCTCGTAAATAAACTGGGTGATGTACATGGTGCTGGTGCCAGGCCCGCCGCCTGTGAGCACGAAGACCTCGTCGAAGATCTGCACGGCGCGGATCAGCGCCAGCACCAGGACGACGATGAGGTTCGGCATCAAAAGCGGCAGGGTGATGCGCCGGAAGATGCGGGTCGGGCTCGCCTTGTCCATTGCCGCCGCCTCATAGAGATCCCTCGGGATCGCCTGCAGGCCGGCGAGCAGGATCAGCGCGTAAAAGCCCATATGGGCCCAGACCGAGACGAAGACGGCGAAGAAGAAAGCCCAGAAACGATCGCTGAGCCAGGAGAAGGGCTCGAAGCCGAAGGGGCTCAGCGCATAGTTCAACAGGCCTTCGCGCTGCAGGATCCATTTCCAGATCAGGCCGACGACGACGGGTGAGAGAAGCACCGGAAAGAAGAAGACGGCGCGCCAGAAACCGCGATTGGAAAGTTCGCGGTTGAGGATCAACGCCGTTGCAAGTGCGGCGACCAGCATCGCGCTCACCTGGAAGACGACGAAGACAGCGGTGTTGCGCACGGCCGCCCAGAAGGTGTCGGCCGCGCAGGTCGCGGGATCGAGATAGGAGCCGCAGTCGAAGAGGATGCGGTATTGCTCGGCGCCGACATAGGTCCTGTTCTGCAGGAATATGGCGCCGCCGCTGGTCGTCGAATAGATGAAGTTGATGACCAGCGGCAGGAGCACGAAGACGGTGAAGATCAGCATGTTGGGCGCCAGGAAGACGCCCGCCATGCCGTTCAGCCCCGTCAGCTTCTGCCAGGCGCGCATGGGAATATCGACGATCCCCATGACAAGCCGGACAGGTGCCGCGAGCGCCTGCCGCAGACCGGCTTTCGCCGGCGGTTCGGAAGAAACCGTCTTCGCCGTCATCTGTCCGTCCGTCAGTTGCCGCCGACCTTGGCCTTGATGTCCTCGTCGATGCGGGCATAGGCGTCGTCGAGCTTCATCTCTCCGGCGATCACCTGGCTGATGCGGGCGACGATGGCGCTGTAATAGGCGTCCGACCACTTCCAGCCGGGCAGCTTCATGGCGGGCTCTGCCGTCTGAGCCGCCGATTCGACGAAGGCCTTCAGCGCCGCCTTCACATGCGCATTGTCGGTCTTGAAGTCCATCTGGCCGGCGGCCACACCCTTATGCGCCGGAATGAACAGGCTGCGCTCGGCAAATTCCTTCTGCACATCGGCGCTTGCCAGGTAATCCATCACCTTGGCGACATCCTTCGGGTTCTGGGTGTATTTGACGGCGACAAGGCCGGCGCCGCCCTGCATGCCGGTACAGGCGGCCGTACCGCAGGGGCTTCCTGCCATGACCCAATCGAAGCTGTCGCCGATCTTCTGGGCAAATCCCGAGAGCTGCCAGCTGCCCGAGTAATAATAGGCAAGGCCGCCATTGATGAAGTCCTCGGCGGCGGCGCGATAGGTGGTGCCGGCGGCGCTGACCCAGACATCCTTGTTGACGATGCCCTCCTCGTTCCACTTGACGAAGCGGCTGAGGAACTCCTTAGAGCCCTGATCGATCGGCGCCGGCTTGCCGTCGGCAGCGATGTAGTTGGCGCCATAGGAAATGTTCGGGCCGGAGACACGGTGGCCGGAGCGGTCGATCGCCATGGCGAAGACCTTCTGGCTGTCGGCGACCTTCTTGGCGGCGGCCGCCCAATCGTCCCAGGTCGCCTTCGGGCCGGGGATTTCGACGCCGGCCTGCTCGAACAGCGTCTTGTTGACGAAGCCGCCGGTCATCGTCAGCTGCGTCATGAAGCCGGTGATGGCATTCGAGCCGTCGGGGCGCATCCAGTCGGCTTGGGCGCCGAAATTCTCATCCCAATATTTCGCATCGGCCAGCAACGGACGAAGATCGAGCCAGTGCTGCGCCTGCGCCTTCAGATTGGTGACGCGGGCAATATCCGGCCCCTTGCCGGCTTCGAGCTGCACCGGCAGCTGCTCCTTGACGACGTCGTAGGAGACTTCGTCAAGGATGACGTTGACATCCGGGTTGGCCTTGGAGAAGCGCGACAGCAGATCCTTGATGACCGCGCCTTCGCCGCCGTCGGAATACCACATGATGCGCACGTCGCCGGCATGGGCGGCGACGGAACTCAAGAGAACCGCAGCAAAAGCCGCGCCGATCGATTTCATTCTGGTCATTTTCTCCTCCTCTTGACCGATGAATTCCTACAGCGCCGCGCGTCTTTTCAGACGCGCAAAGGACGCTGTAACACCTTGAATTGCTGCATAATTTTATCCTTAATCGATTCCGATTTAAGGAATTATGCAGCAGGCCCGGCTGGGTCCTCCACCTGCCGGACATGTCGTCTACGAGGCCGCTCGCCGAGGCTGCCTGCCCGGTATCTTAAGATGTACCGCGTCTCCCCCGACCGACCAGTCCGACGGACGAAGAATGCGGCCTTCAGCACGCACAGTGCCGTCCTCCTCGAAGACGACCTCGCCGTAATCCGGATCGATGACGATCAATGCACCCCCGCCGTCCCGCCGGGCCGAGAGCGCGGCGAAACGTCCCCGCATCCGATCCAGGCCGCCCTCACGACCGAGATCGGAGAGGCGGACGATCCAGCGGCCCTGGCGGCCGGAGAGCCGCAGCTCGACATCCGTGGTCGGGCCGTGTTTGACCGGCTCCAGCGGTCCGTTGCCGATCAGCATGGCAAGGCCGCCGCCGGAGCGGGCGAGCCCCAGATTGCCGTCGACCGCCGTCTCGTCGAAGGCCTCCAGGGGGAACCAGGCATGGGTGAAATCCGGCTGACCCTCATGGATGTTGAAATCGAGAATGGCCAGGTCGCGATATTGATGCACGCGCGGCAGCGTTCCGCAGCCGCCCCAGAAGCTCGGCCGACCGTAACCGAACTGGATGGTTTCGCCGGGATGGTTGATCCAGATCTGCGCTTCCGGCCGCTCGCCGAGGCGCAGGTGCAGCACCGTCTCCTGATAACCCCAGGCGCCGGGGCGATAATGGGCGATGGTGCCGAGCGCGGTGTCGCGCGTCTTGTAGTGATAGAGGGCGGCGAACCGGTTTTCGCCCTGGGAGAAGGTCCACTCCTGCGCGTCGTCGGAACGGTGCGCGGCGATTTCAGCGAGCGCTTCCGGGAAATGCAGGCCATGATCGCGGATGCAGACGGCAAGCTGCGGCAGCGCGTGGAAACGCCGGCCGTACCAGCCACGACCCCAGAGCAGCCGGGCGATGGCCGACAGCTCGACCGAGCGGCCGGGACGCAGCGTATGTTCATAGGAGCGGCCCTGGCTGCCGGTCAGCATGCCGTGATGGGCGGAGCGGGCGACGATCTCCATCAGGCGGACGATGCTGGCATTGGCGCGGGCGCGGATTGTCTCATCCGGCGCGCAGGCGGCGAGCGCCGTCAGGCCCTTCAGGTCGATCGGGAAATAGGGAACGGAATTCCACTCGGCCATTTCCCAGCGCTCGAAATGATCGAGCCAGGCGCGAACCCGCTCTTCGCCGACCTTCATCTGTTCGGAGCCGGTACGGCCGGAACGAACGAAGACGGCATCGGGGAAAAGCCTGCCGCCGAGATAGGCAGCGGTGTGAAAGAGTAGCGCGTGGTTTTCCGAAAAATACCACTGAACGTCGTTGCCCGGCTCGTCCATCCAATAGCGGTAGTTGAGAACCGCCTGCTCGATCCTGACCCGCAGTTCCGGTGACAGAAGATCGCTCCAGCGCGTATAGGCGAAGAGCAGTGGCACCAGCACGAAATCGGCGCAGTCGTGACAATCCTCGATGACCGGCAGCATGGCCGAAATCATCGCCTCGGTCTGCTCGCCGCCCTGCCCTAGCGCCAGACGGGCGAAAGCGCAGACGGTATCGGGCTCGGAATGGGCGGCGACCTCGGCCAGCGCCTGGGCGATGCGATCTTCCAGCGCAGCCGGTGCTTGCCCCTGGCGTTCGGGATGACAGATCTCGACGCCGAGGGTGCGGGCGACGGACAGCGTGCCGGTTTTGAAGGTGATGCGGAAATGGCGGAAATCGGCGGGCATGCGCGCCGAAGTGCCGAGTTCCAGCTTGGTTGCGCCTTTCTCCAGCGCGAAATCATAGTCGAAGCGCTCGACCGACATGAAGTCGCCCTCGATCTCGACATGGCAGCTCAGCGCCACCGGCAGCGGCGCGGGAAAGAGGATCGTCACGTCCTCGCCAAGGTAGGCGGTGCGATCGAAGCGCATGCCTTCGAGGATCGCCTCCAGCCCGTCCGCCTCGTCGGCGGCGATCGGAACGGGAAGTGATGTTTCGACCTCCGGCCCGTCGAGATAATCCAGCTGGAAATAAAAGCGGGCGTCGCGCTCGGCGAGATCATCGAAATAGATGCGGATCTCGTTGAGGCCCACCGACAGCTCGACCTCGAAGATCTGCTGCGCTTCCAAATTGCGCTCGTAAGGCGCCATGAAGCCCTGTTCGCTGCCGTTGACGAAGAGGATGGCGCCACCGCAGGTCGATAGGCGAAGCGTGGCTGGCCCGGCCGTGCGGGCATTGAGGAAGGTGCGCGCCCAACAGCCGATGCGTGTCGGGCGAAACCAGAAGCCGGAGAGATCGACACGCGGCGAGGCAAAGGGCAGCCACCAGCGGATGGCCTCGAATTCGGCAGCCGGCTGCGGCCGCCGGCCGGAAAAGGATGCCTTGAATTCGGTGCGGCAGGGATATTCATGCGGGATGAAATTCTTCGTCTTGGTGACGAAGAAAAACGGATCCATCCTGCCTTCCATCGGACGGTCGGCGACGTCATAGCGCTGCTGCGAGAGAGGGCCGAGTTGCCAATAGACGATCGGGCTATTCTTTGCGGTATCGCGGCGGAGACGGGCTTGCTGCTCAGCGGCCATCTGAAATCTGCTCCGGCCTTGGGATTTCCGAGAAAACGCCGACGCATGGATGGCGGTCAAGCCGCATCTTCAAAGCCTCCCTGCTTTGCCGCTTGTCGCGGACTCCTCAATGGCAATTGTGCATAGGCATTCCATTTGCGCAATCTGAAAGATTTTTGCATAAAGGAATGGGAGCGAGGAAAACGACATGGCCCCGGATCAAAAGAAAGGCAGGCGCACGCGCCTCGACGACATCGCCGCCCGGTGCGGCGTATCGATCAGCACCGTGTCGCGGGCGCTCGCCGGTGAAAAGGGCGTAAGACCCGAAATCCGCAAACTGGTGCTGGAAACGGCCAGCGCGGTCAGCTACGCGCTGCCGGCGAGTGTCGCCGGTAAGAAGGTGATGCTCGTCGCCTCCGGCGCGGCGATGATCGATTATGTCCGCAACCAGTTCACCCTCTACGTCCTCGAAGGCCTGAATGCGCGCGCGGCCGCGCTCGGCATCGAGATGGCCATGCGCCCGGTCGCCGACAAGGCGGACGAAGCCCGCGTCATTGCCGAGATGCGCGACGATCCGAGCTTTGGCGGCATGCTGATCCTGACCGTCGACGAGGAGGATATGCTGGCGGCGGCCGCGGGCTTGGGGAAACCGGTCGTGCTGGTCAACACCGACGATCCCTATATGCGGCTTTCGAGTGTGACGCCCTGCAACCGCTCGGCCGCCTTCATCGCTGCCGAGCGGCTGATCGAGGCCGGGCATCGACAGATCCTTTTCATGCTGCGGCCGGGCCGGCGGACGATCGAGCGGCGCCTGGAGGGCTGGCGCGATGCCCTGCTGCATCACGGGCTGAAGGCCGGTGCCGAGCTGGTGCTCGAGGTCGACGACTGGCTGCCGGAACTCGGCGCCGAAGCCATCACCCGTCTCGTCCGCGACCGAGGCCTCACGTTTACCGCCGTCCTGACGGCCGGCGACAGCCTTGCCAATGGCGCCATGCGCGGATTGCAGGCGATGGGATATGCGGTACCACAGGACATTTCCGTCATGGGCATCGACGACCTGCCGCAATCGGCCTTTCTCAATCCGCCGCTGTCGAGCGTGCACATTCCGATGCGCGAACTCGGCGCCACCGCGCTCGATCTGTTGCGCGACATGATGCTCGGCCTTGCCGTACCGCGCCGGCGCGTCGAGCTCGCCTGCCATCTCGTCGAAAGGGGCAGTGTCGCAACCGTCAACCGCTCCCAGGAGGTTGGGCCGCCGTCATGAAATTTTTGGCAATATCCGGAAGCGCCCGTCGAGCCTCGACAAACACCGCCCTCCTCCATGCTCTGCAAGCAGCTGCCGGCCAGACGCATGTGCTTTCGGTCTATGACCGTGTGGGTGAACTTCCGGTGTTTTCGCCCGACCTGGAGCTGGACCCGCCGCCCGCCGTGTCGGCTCTTGCTCAGGCGATCGCGGATGCGGATGGCCTGATCCTGGCGAGCCCCGAGTATATCCGATCAATCCCGGGCGGGCTGAAGAATGCCATCGACTGGCTCGTCTCCCGCAATGAGGTGATCGGCAAACCGATCGTGCTCGCGCATGCGTCGCACCGCGGCGATGACATGCTGGGTCAGCTTCGCGTCGTCCTCGCCACGCTCAGCGACCGATTCAACGAGGAGCTCTTCCTCCGGCTTCCTCTGATGAAGCTATTACCTGATGAGGTTGCAGCGCATCTTTCCGCGCCTCGGCATCAGGAGGAGATGCGCCGGTTCCTCGACGCTTTCGCAAATTATTGCACGCGGACCTGACGTTGTTTTGCGCAGCGGCTAAGGTCCCCGTCACGCTTCCATGAAGCTCGCCTCGAACAGCTCGCGCGCATAGGCATCATGGGTGGTGCCGGCCTGCAGATCCGCCTTGGTGAGTTCATCGACGAAGCCGCCGTTCTTCATGATCAACACCCGGTCGCACATATGGGCGATCACCGCGAGATCGTGGCTGACGAGCAGATAGGTCAATCCCTTTTCCTCGCGCTGATCGGCAAGCAGGTTGAGGATTTCGGCCTGGACGGAGACGTCGAGCGCCGATGTCGGCTCATCCAGCAGCAGGATGGGCGGTGACAGGATCAGCGCCCGGGCGATCGCCACGCGCTGCCGCTGGCCGCCGGAAAGCTCGTGTGGAAACCGGTTTGCAAAGCTTGCCGGCAGTCCCACCTGGATCAGTGCCCTTTCGACCTTCAACCAGATATCGGCATGGCGCATAGCGCGCAGCGGCTCGGCAAGCGCCGTGCCGATGCGATGGCGGGGATGCAAGGATCCGTATGGATCCTGAAACACCATCTGGGCCGACGTCAGTTCCTCGCGGGAGCGCTTCTTGCCGATCGGTTTGCCGCCCAGCTCGATCTGACCGGTCCAACCGGCCTCCATGCCGGCGAGGCAACGCAGCACCGTCGATTTGCCGCAGCCGGATTCGCCGACGATGCCGAGCGTCTCGCCCGGGCTGACCTGAAAGCTGATGCCCCTGACGACATGGTTCCTGTTCTTGCCGGAGGAGAAAACGACATCGAGATCACGCACATTGATCATTGCGCCGCCTCCAGATCGAGTTTCGCCCGGTCGAGAACAGCGAGCCGGCGAACGGGGTTCTTCGGGTCGGGCAGCGCCGATATCAGCCCGCGCGTATAGGGATGGCGCGCCTGTTCGAGACTGGTCAGCGTCTCGACGATGCGGCCGGCATACATGACGATGATGCGCTCGCAGAAGGCCGCGACCATGCGGATATCGTGGCTGATCAAAAGCAGGCCGGAATTGTTCTCGCGCACCAGCTCATCGAGCAGCAGCAGCACGTCCTTTCGCACGCTGACATCGAGCGCCGAGGTCGGTTCGTCGGCGATCACGAGTTTCGGCCGCGCCAGCAGCATCATGGCGATCATCACGCGCTGGCCCATGCCGCCGGAGATCTGATGGGGGTAAAGCCCCATGACCCGGTCGGGATCGGTGATGCGCACGCGCTCGAGCATGGCGCGGACGGCATCCTGAGCCTGATTGCCGCGAAGGCCGAGATGAAGACGGGCGGCTTCGGCGATCTGCTTGCCGATCGACAGCACCGGATTCAGGGAATAACGCGGATCCTGCATGATCAGGGCGATGTCCTTGCCGCGAAGCACGCCCATCTGCCGCTCGGTCTTGGCAAGCAGCGAACTGCCGGCAAGATCCAGGCGCTCTGCGGCGACCACTGCGGCCGGCGGCAGCAGCCGCATGACGGCGCGCCCCGTCGTCGACTTGCCTGAACCGGATTCGCCGACGATGCCGACGCGTTCGCGCCCGACGTCGAAACTGACATTGGAGACGGCGGGCACGGCGCCCCGTCCGAAGCGGACGCTCAGGTTCTTGACCGATAGAACGGAGTGAAGATCACGATCTGGCATTTCACGATCTGGCATGGCGGGGATCCAGAATGTCGCGCAGAGCATCTCCGGCGATGTTGAAGGCAAGGCTGGTCAGCAGGATGGCGATGCCCGGCATGACCGCGACCCACCAGTAATCGAGCATGAACTTGCGACCGTTGGAGATCATCGCGCCCCATTCGGGCGCCGGCGGCTGGGCGCCGAGGCCGAGAAAGCCGAGCGAAGCCGCCGTCAGGATGATGCCCGCCATATTGAGGGTCAGGCGAACGACGACCGATGGGATGCACATGGGCGCGATATAGAGAAGCAGGATGCGCATCGGCGACGCGCCATACAGGCGGGCGGCGACCACATAATCGGCGTTTCGGACGACAAGGGCCTCGGCGCGGGCAAGCCTCGCAATCGGCGGCCACGCGGTGAGCGAGATGGCGATGATCGCCGTGCCGAGGCCGGCGCCGAGGGCGGCGGCAAAGGCGAGCGCCAGAATCAGCGACGGAAAGGAGAGCACGATATCGGTGGCGCGCATCAGAAAGGCATCGGTGTTGCCGCCGAAAAAACCGGCGACGACGCCGATCAGCAGGCCGATCGGGCCGACGATCAGGGACACCGACAGCACCGTCTGGATGGTGATGCGCGTGCCGAAGATCAGCCGGCTTAAAATATCGCGGCCGAATTCGTCGGTGCCGGCAAGATGCGCGAGGCTGGGGGGCTGCAAGGCATCGCCGAGCGACTGGATGGCGGGATCGTAAGGCGCCAGAAGCGGCGCGAAAATCGCGACGATGCAGAGCAGGCCGAGAATGACGAAGCCGGCAAGACCGAGCGGCTCATCGGCCAATTTGCGGCCGGCGCGGCCGAACGAGGCGGCAATGCGGCTCGGCATGCTGGGCGGACGGATCTGGATCTCGCTGTGGATGGCATTGCTCATTGGGCTTGGGCTCATCGGGTCGCCTCCCGCATGCGCGGATCGAGCACGGCGTAGGCGACGTCGGCCAGGAAGTTCAAAAACATGAAGATGAATCCCACGATGATGGTGGCTGCGACGATGGCGTTCATGTCGCCGATCATCAGCGCGTTCGTCATATATTGGCCGATGCCCGGCCAGGAGAAGACGATCTCGGTAACGACAGCGCCTTCGAGCAGCCCGCCATAGGAAATGGCGAGGATGGTGATCAGCTGCACCGCGATATTCGGCAGGACATGGCGCAGCACTGTGCCGGTCGGGCTCACACCCTTGGCGCGGGCGGCGATGACATAATCCTGACTCAGCTGCTCCAGCGTGAAGCTGCGGGTCATGCGGGTGATGTAGGCCATTGCGGCGTAAGCCAGGATGAAGGCCGGCAGGATAATGTGGCCGAGCGCGTTCCAGAAGATTTCCGTCTCGCCCTGCAGCAGGCTGTCGATCAGCAAGAGCCCGGTCTGCGGCGTGACGAGCCCTTCATAAAACACGTCGATCCTGCCTGGCCCGCCGACCCAGTTCAGGCCGGCATAGAAGATCACGAGCCCGACGATGCCGAACCAGAAAACCGGAACGGAGTGGCCGACGAGGGCGACCACGCGCGCGATCTTATCGATCAGGCTGTCGCGAAAAAGGGCTGCGGCAAGCCCGAGCGGCACGCCGACGAAGGTCGAGATGATTACCGCAAGCGTGGCCAGTTCGAAGGTCGCCGGGAAGGCCTGGGCAAGGTCCGCGGAGACAGGATTGCCGGTCAGCGCGGCGGTGCCGAAATCGCCGTGCGCGAGCTGAACGAGATAGAGATAGAACTGCTGGTAGATCGGCAGATCGAGGCCGAGGCGCGCCCGCATCGCCGCATAGGCGGCGGGATCGGCGAGCTCGCCGACGATCGCGCCGACGGGATCCGTCGGCAGGACGCGGCCGATCACGAAGGTGACGCAGAGGAGGATGAACAGGCTGACCAGCAAATGCGCCAGGCGTCGGCCAAATTCGGCTACAGAGAGTTCCTTCATGATCGGCTGCCTCGGGAGTATTACTGCGTTTCAGACTTCGTGACGTTCTCGAGGCGCGTCAGCTGGGTCGGATGCCCGATATAGCCCTCAACCTTGCTCGACAGGACGATCGGCTCGAAGCGTTCGAACATCGGCAGAACCGCCGGCTTCTGTTCGACGAACATCTTCTGCATCTGAACATAGAGCTCGCCGCGCTTCTTCGGATCCGGCTCCATCGAGGCTTTGGCCGTCAAAGCCGTCAGTTCGGGAATGTCCCAGGCCGAACGCCAGACGAAGTTGCCGGCATTGTTGGCTTCCTTCGAATTGTCGGGATTGGACGAAAACTGCTCCATCGAGCCGAGCACATTCGGCATATAGGCGCTGGTCTGCGGGATCAGCAGATCGAAATCCCGGGCGCGGTGGGCGGCGATGATTTCCGAGCCGTTGCCCTGCTGGATGTCGACCTTGATGCCGACCTGGGCAAGTGATGCCTGGATGGCGGTCGCCAGATCGATGCGCGGCGTTTGCGCGATGGTCTTCAGCGTCAGTGAGAAACCGTCCTTGTAACCCGCCTCGGCCAGCAACTGCTTGGACTTTTCGACGTCGAGATGCCAATCGGGGCTCGGGATCGCATATTCGAAATTCTCCGGCACGGGAACGGTTCTCGCCCGCCCATAAGGACCCATGATCGTCTTCTCGATGCCCTTATAGTCGATGCCGTAGGCAATCGCCTCGCGGACCTTCGGGTTGGACAGATACTGGTTGCCGGCATTCATCGACAGCACGTAGAAGCCACCTGTCGGGATGCGCTGGATGGTAAAGCCCTTTTTGTCCTTGAAGGTCGCGAGATCGGCTGCGGTCAGCGCGCTGGCGATATCGATGTCGCCGCGTTCGAGCATAAGCCGCTCGACCTGGCTTTCGGGAACATGGCGAACGATGACGCGCTTCATCTTCGGCGCGCCCGTGACATAGTCCTTGTTGGCATCGAGGATGACGAGTTCGTTCGGCGACCAGCGATTGAGCGTGAACGGGCCGGAGCCTGCCGAATGCGTGCGCATCCAGGCATTGCCGAAGTCGTTATCGGCAACATGCTTCTCAACTTCGACGCTGTCGACGACGCTGGTGGTCGAGGTCGTCAGGCGGTAGAGCAGCATTTCGGCCGTCACCTGCCCGGAAAAATCGATGCGCACGGTCTTGTCGTCGACAGCCGTGACGAGCTTGTCGACATTGGTCTTGTCGTAGCCGATGCGCTTGAGGTTGGCGGCAGCAGCCTGGTCGAGCTTCAGCAGGCGCCCCAGCGAATAGACGACGTCCTTTGACGTCACCGGATTGCCGGAGGCGAAATTGGCCTGGCGCAGGCTGAAAGTGATGCCCTTGTCGTCGACCTTCCAGCTTTCGGCCAGCTGCGGCGCGATCTTGCCATCCGGCGTGCTGTTGACCAGCCGATCGTAGAGGTTCGACATGATCTCGACTGCCTTGCCCTCGGTCGCCTGATGCGGATCGAGCGACAGGACCTGGGCCAGCGATGTGCCGATCACCAGCTGATCCCTCGGCGTGGCGGCATGCGAGAGCGGTGCAGCGATCGTCAGCGCGCCGAAGACGGCGCCGACGAACAGGCCTTTAGAAAAATGTTTCATTGTCACTCCTCCCTGGATTACTATAATAGACATATTATGTCGTCCGTATGTCGTATTATGATTTATCGAAGTCCAAAACGATTTGCAAGAGCCATACGGAAGACCTGAGGCGAAGGAACTGGGGAATAAAGAATGACGACACTCGGCCGTGGGCGGCAAAGACTGGCGCAGCAGGTCATCGATCAGCTGCGGGCACAAATCGAGATGGGGAAATTGCGCGTCGGCGACCAGCTGCCGACCGAGCCGCAGCTCGAATCGACCTTCGGCGTCAGCCGCACCGTGGTGCGCGAGGCCATCGCCGATCTGAGGGCTGCGGGTTTCGTCAGGCCGATCCAAGGCAAAGGCGTTTTCGTCGCGGATCCAAAGGTCCATTCGGCGATGTCATTGACGCCGGTGGAAATCAAAAGCATTCCGGAAACCCTGGAATTGCTGGAGTTTCGCATGGCGACCGAGGGCGAAGCGGCGGCGATTGCCGCCTATCGCCGCACCGCCGAGCAGGAGGCCGCAATCCGCGAGGCCAACCGCAAAATGGCGCAACTCATCGAGAGCGGGCAGCAAACCGTCGAGGCGGATTATGCCTTTCACATGGCGATCGCCGCGGCCACCAACAACCGATTCTATGTCGACGTGCTGCGCCATTTCGGCCCCCGCGCCATTCCCCGCGGCCAGTTTCCGACGCTGCCCGAAGCCAATGACCGCGACTATCTGCAAAAGGTCTATGCCGAACATGTGGAGATCCTCTCGGCGATCGCCGATCAGGATCCGGACCGCGCCCGCCAGGCGATGCGCGCCCATCTGATGGCGAGCCAAAGGCGCTATCGGATGCTCGCGGAGCAGCAATAGGGCTCGACACCCTCCAAAATTCATATTATGTCATATGACATTGTTGAATCTGGAGAGGGTATCTGATGTATCTGGGAACACAGGTGGCGGCGCGCGACGATGATGATTATCGGATCTTCGCGCAATTGGGCGTGAAGCATATCAGCGCCGATCCGCCCGGCAAGCCGAGCAGCTGGACGTTTGCCGACATCGAGCGCCATCGCGACAAGGTCGAAAGCTTCGGCCTGATCCTCGACATGATCCAGCTGCCCCTGCCCTCGCAGCCGATCGAGAAAGCGTCCTATCCCGATATTCTGCTTGCCGGCCCCGAACGCGACCGACAGATCGACGCAGTCTGCAAGATGATCGAGAATGTCGCGGCAGCCGGCATTCCGGCCGTCAAATACAATCTCAACCTGATCGGCATTCCCCGCACGCCGGACGAGCCGGGGCGCGGCGGCTCGATGAATGCGAGCTTCCGCTGGGACAAGACCGACCAGCAGGCAGCACCCGGCCTTGCCGGCGTACTCTCCGAAGACGAAAACTGGGAACGGATCGATTATTTCCTCGAACGGGTCGTGCCTGTCGCCGAAAGCAATCGCGTCCGCCTCGCCTGCCACCCGCACGATCCCTATACGCCGCCCGGCTATCGCGGCGTCACCCGCGTGCTCGGCACGGTGGAAGGTCTGAAGAAGTTCGTGCTGATGCGCGAAAATCCCTATCACGGCCTCAATTTCTGCCAGGGATCGATCGGCGAGATGCTGGATAATCCCGGCGAGGAGATCGACGACGTCATTCGCTGGTTTGGTCAGCGCGACAAGATCTTCAACGTCCACTTCCGCAATATTCGCGGCGGCAAGCTCTCCTTCATGGAAACTTTCCCCGACGAAGGCGACATGGACATGGTTCGCTCCGCTCGGATCTATAAGGAAGTCGGCTTCAAATACATGCTGATGCCCGATCACGTGCCGACCGTCAGCGGCAAGGACCCTTCCGCCACCGCATTCGCCTTTTGCTACGGCTATATCGCCGCACTTCTGCAAGTGCTCGAGAGCGCCTGAGGCGGCCAATTTTCAACACGTAAGGAATAGGACTTGATGATGAACCCGATTGAATTGAAGAAGGCCGTCGGCAGTGGTCTGCTCTCGTTTCCGGTCACCCATTTCGACGACCAGCTGAAATTCGACGAGGCGAAATATCGCCGTCATGTCGAGTGGCTTGCCGGTTATGACGCCGCCGCTTTGTTTGCCGCCGGCGGCACCGGGGAGTTTTTCTCCCTCAACCCGTCCGAGATCCCTCGGGTCGTGCGCGCCGCCAAGGCATCGGCCGGCAATACACCGATCATCTCGGGAACCGGTTACGGCACGTCGCTTGCGATCGAGATCGCACAGGCGGCTGAGAAGGCTGGCGCCGACGGGCTGCTGCTGCTGCCGCCCTATCTGATGTTTGCCGAACAGGCCGGCCTGATCGCCCATGTCAAGGCGGTCTGCCAATCGGTCGGCATCGGCGTCATCGTCTATAACCGCGACAACGCCATCCTGACCGCCGACAGCATCGCGCGCCTTGCGGAGGAATGCCCGAATCTGATCGGCTTCAAGGACGGCGTCGGCGATGTCGACAAGGTCATCGAGATCACCACCCGGCTTGGCGACCGTCTCGTCTATGTCGGCGGCATGCCGACCCATGAGGTTTACGCCCAGGCCTATTTCGCCGCCGGCGTGACCACCTATTCCTCGGCGGTTTTCAATTTCGTCCCTGCCCTCGCCCAGCGCTTTTACGGCGCCTTGCGGACCGGCGACCAGGCGACCGTGGACGAAATCCTCAAGAGCTTCTTCTTCCCCTTCGTCGCCCTGCGCAATCGCAAGAAGGGCTATGCCGTCTCGATCATCAAGGCGGGGCTTCGCGTCCTTGGCCAGAACCCAGGCCCCGTGCGGCCGCCTTTGACGGATCTGACCCAGGAGGAACTGGCGCTGCTGGAGAAGATCGTGCAGGCCAACGGCGTCTCGCGGATTGCGGCGGAGTAATCGCCGACGGCGGACGGCAGGAGTATCTGCCGCGCCCTCTTGATTCCCTCTTCTCCCCTCGGGGAGAAGGTGCCCGTAGGGCGGATGAGAATCTGTGTTGGTTGTCAAGGTGGATTTGGGGTCCAGAGTCGATCCTG